>JBBEBJ010000109.1:0-20325 GCA_040882425.1 Chloroflexota bacterium
TCGGGATCGGTCTCGGCGAGATGGAGTGGCTGACGATCAACGCGCTCAAGAGCGCCTTCGCGCCGTTCGACGAGCGGTTGCGCCTGATCAACGAGGTGGTCAAGCCCGGCTACGCGCACATCCGGGCCGAGCAGACCCGCGTGGTCGGATAGGGCCGGCGCCAACCCATTCGAGGCCGCTGTCGTTGGCGGCGGTCAGACGCCGGCGCGGCAAACCGAGCGCTCGGCCATCGCGATGAGCCGATCGGCGACCACGTCCGCGGGCAGGCCGCTGCCCGTGAACAACTCATCAAACGCCTGGAAGCTTGTGATGACGGTCAGGATCTCGGTCGCCTCCTCGACGGACACCCCCGGGCGAAGGTAGTCCTGCGCGGACAGCGCACCCGCCAGGCGGGCCATCCCGGGTCGCCGGCCGTCCTCGATGGCGCGGATCTCGGCCAGCCCGTCGGGGTCGATCGCGCTCAGCGTGAACAGCGCCCGTGCCAGCTCGGGCATCGCGGCGTACATCCGCACGGCTTCCCGCTGCGAAGCACGCAGGTTCTCGAGGGCATCCGGGAGCCGGCTGGCCGCAACGAGCCGATCGAATCCGGCCTCATCGCGCAGGTGACGAGCCAGCGCGTCGAACAACCCCGACCGCGAGCCGTAAAGGAGATACACCGTCGAGCGCGAGACATCCGCGGCGCGGGCCACGTCCTCGACCCGCAGCGCGCCGACCGGTCCATGCTCGAGCGAATCGCGAGCCGCAGCGAGGATTCGCCGCCGTGTGGCGTCGGCGGCCTCGGCCCGTGCGCGCTGCACGTATTGACGTTTGTCCATGTCGCAATCGTACTTCATCGGACAACCTGTCTGATACAAGACACGCTGTCCGACGAAATGAACCGGCAGACGCCCGGCGTGGACGGTGTGAGGAGAGCGACATGCACCCGATCAACGTCCCCGTGCTGATCATCGGCGCCGGTCCGGCCGGCCTCGTCAGTGCGATCGGGCTCGCCCGTCACGGCGTCCGATCCCTGGTCATCGACCGTCACCCGTCGACCTCGATCTTCCCGCGCGCAACCGGGGTGAGCCTTCGGTCGATGGAGATCTTCCGCGGCTGGGAGATCGACGACGAGGTTCGTCGTGGTGGCTGGCGGGTCATCCCGCGCCAGGCAACCGTGGAGACCCTGTCGTCAGGGAACCCGGTCGAATCACCGCTCGGTTTCCCGAGTGACGCGGCTTCGCTCGCGGTCAGCCCGACGACCGCCGCGGTCAGCCCGCAGGACTACCTCGAGCCGGTGCTCGTCGAGCACTACCGCTCGCTCGGCATGGGCGACGTCCGCTTCTCGACCGAGCTGGTCTCGTTCGAGCAGGACGGCACGGGCGTGACGGCGACCATCCGCGATCGCGCCACGGGAGAGATCACGACGGTGCGGGCGCGCTATCTCGTGGGCGCCGACGGCCACCGAAGCACCGTGCGCGCGGCGCTCGGCATCGTCATGGAAGGTCCAGACGACCTGGGCCAGTTCATGAGCATCCTGTTCCGGGCGGATCTGTCGGCCGTGCTGGGGGACACCATCTACGGGCTCTACGTCCTGGAGCGACCTGGCCCGCCGACCGTCTTCGTACCGAGCGGCGCCGACGATCGCTTCGTCCTGGCCCTGCCACTGCCAGCCGGCATGGATGAGGCGGCCCTGGCTGCGGCCTTCCCACCCGAGCGCTGCGTGGCGCTGATCCGCGAGGCGGCCGGCGTCGACGACCTCGAGGTCGAGATCCTGGCCACGAACGCCTTCGCGTTCTCGGCCCAGGTGGCGAACCGGGCGCGCGACCGGCGTGTCTTCCTGGTCGGCGATGCGGCCCATCGGATGACACCACGCGGTGGGCGAGGCATGAACACCGCGATCGGCGACGGGTACGACCTCGCGTGGAAGCTGGCCTGGACGATCAAGGGCATCGCCGACCCGGCGCTGCTCGACTCGTACGAGGCGGAGCGCGGTCCGATCGGCCGGCGCAACGTCGAGCTGTCGATGGTCCCGGGCGGCGGAGGCTCCGAGGATGGTCTGGCCGAGGATCTCGGGATGATCGTCCGGTCGAGGGCGATCGCCGCCGAGTCGGGTGCCGGCGATGGCGACCGAGTCGTTCCGGCGACGGCCGGGGCATTTCGACCCGACGCGCGGCCCGGCGCCCGCGCGCCGCATGCCTGGCTCGGGATCGGCTCGGAGCGGATCTCCACGCTCGACCTGTTCGGGCGTGAGCTCGTCCTGCTGACCGCCGGGTCGGGACCCGAGTGGCGCGCCACAGCCGCGGAACTGGTCGACCACCAGCCGATGGCTCCGATCCGGGTTCGGGTCGTGGGTCGGTCGATCCGCGATGTCGACGGGTCGTTCGCGTCGACCTACGGCCTCGAGCCGGGGGGCGCCGTGCTCGTCCGGCCCGACGGCATCGTGGCCTGGCGGAGCCGGACGGCGCCAGCCGACCGTCGCGAAGCGCTCTCGACCGCCCTGGCGACCGCCCTCGGGCGTGGTCCGGCCGACGATCGTGGCGCGAGCGACGGCCTGAATGCGGTCGCTCGCACGTCGATCGATCGAAGCACCAATGGCGCCTTGGTGACGGCATGAACGCGGCGAGGGCATGGGCGATCATTCTTGCCACCATGGCGCACCTCTCCTGGGGATGGTGGATCCCACCGACGGTCGACCTCGACCGCGACCGAACCGGCACACGGCGTTAGCGACCGACCCCTGGCCGATCGAGCATCGGACCGGGGGTCGCCTCGTCTCAGCTCGCCGGCAGGGTGACCACGAAGCGGCTTCCTCCGAAGCCGTTGGGCTCGAGGAAGATCCGGCCGCCCATCGCGTCCATCAACCGGCGGGCGGCAAACAACCCGATCCCGGAGCCGCGACTCCGGCCACGCCCCTCGATCCGCACGAACGGCTCGAAGACGCTCTCCCAGTCCTCGATCGGGACGCCCGGCCCGTCGTCCGTGACGTAGACCTGGATCTCGTCCCCGAGCCGCCACGCGCCGATGCTCACGCCCTCGTCGGATGGGGCGTACTTGGACTCGTTCTCGAGCAGCTGCTCGAGCACCTGGCGGAAGCGGGCCTCGTCGCCGATCGCGGTCAGCGGCGTATCCGGCGGGTCCCAGCGGATCGGGTGTGGGCGCAGGAGCAGTCGAAGCGTCTCGACGACCTCACCCACGGACGCGACCGCGTCGAACGGCGCCCGCGACAGTCCGGTCAGTCCATCGCCGCGGACCGACGCAAGGATCGAATCGACCTGCCGGTCCAGCCGCGCGAGCTGATCGGCTGCGGCTTCGCGCCAGTCGCCCGCCGCCGGGTTCGGCCCAGCTTGCGCGGCCTCGGCGAGCAGATCGACGTAGACGCGGACCACGGAGAGCGGCGTCCGGAGCTCGTGGGTAACCACGGACAAGAGTTCCGCCCGGGCGGCGTCGAGGGCGGTTAGCTGGGCCAGCCGGGCTTCCACCTCGGCCGTCAGGCGGCCCTTCTCGACGATCCCGGCCAGCAGCGCGGCGATGGTCTGCAGGAAGGCGATCTCGTCGGGCCGGAACTCACGACGGGCCGTTGCCTGCACGTTGAGGGCCCCAACCACGTTCTCGTGCCACACGAGCGGGACCGACAACATCGCGTGCAGGCCTCGGATGTCGAACCCGCGGACCCACGAAAAGCGTGGATCGCGCGTGACGTCCTCCACCGCGATCGGCTGCCGGCTGGCCGCGACCCGTCCCGTGATCCCTTCGCCAAAGGCGAGGCTGACCCGGCCGACCTGTGTTCGATCGAGCCCGTTCGTGGCCGCCAGCGTCAATCGCGTCCGGTCGCGGTCGGCCAGGTAGAACGAGCAGACCTCGACGCCCATCGCCACCGTCGTCCGATCGACGATCGTGCGCATCAGCTCGTCCCAATCGCGCGCGAGCGTGGCGAGCTGCGCGATCTCGTGCAGGAACGCGAGCTCCTCGAGTCGCCGGTCAGATGTCGGCGGACCCGGAGTGGATTGCGTTTGGGACTCGACCGCGCTCATGCGCCGATCATCGCTCATCGGCGCGATCCCGACGATGGCCACGTCTGGGGACCGTCGCCGGCTCGCGATGTGCCCGCCACGTGGCTGGCGACGCTTCCAGGGGGCCGCCCAACGTTCTTGGCTGGAGAACAAACGGAGCGAATCGCACCGTGGCTCCCGTCACAGGCACCCATCGCACCCGGCGGGATGGCCGTTATGGGCTGATGGAGCACGCGAACGGGCTGCGAGCAGGCGCCAATCGGCGAAGGCGATCGTCGTCTGGCGCTGTGGACCCCTCGACAGGGTGAGCGACGATCGAGTTCTGGGGCGAGCGGTCGCTTCGGACGGCTCTGACGCGCGTTTTGTCCTGCGTGGAAGGACACCGACGCCGCGCCGGTAACTCACCTGCGCGGCCACCGATCGCTGACCGCCGATGGCGATCGCATCCATTACTCGGTCATCACGCGGGCGGAACTCTTCGCCGGCAGGCACGCCCAGGAGGAACCGATTCGACTTCTCCTGGCGCCGTTCACCGAGATCGACATCGACCGGGCAATCCCGGGCACGGCGGCCGGCTGCGGCGCGACAGGGCGATCGCTCTTCCCGACGCCCTCATCGCCGCGACGGCCCTCCAGGGGGACCTGATCCTCGTGACGCGAAACGTCAAGGACTTCGAGGCGATTCGGGGACTCGGCGTCCGCGCTCCGGGATAGCCGGCATCACCCGGCAGGAACGGCCTCCGGATCCGTGACCTTGGTCGGGAGATCCGCGAGCAGCGGGTCCGTCCACGTCCAGGCCGCACCGTGGTGCTTCCCGACGGCGCCGTGGCGAGCCGCCTCGACCCGCAGCGGCAAGCCGAAGATCTCGATGAACCCGACCGCCGAGGCGTGATCGAAGGCGTCGCCCTCGTCGTAGGTCGCGAGCGACTTGTCGTACAGCGACAACGGGGAGCGCCGGCCGCCGACCACAGCGCTCCCGTGGTCGAGCCTGACCCGGACCTCGCCGGACACGACCCGCTGCGACGATGCCACGTAGGCACGGAGGTCGCGCGACAGGGCGCTGAACCAGAGCCCGTCGTAGATCAGCCGCGCAAGCTCGTCGGCCACCAGCCCGTCAAACCGGAGCGTGTCGCGCGATAGGGTCAGCCCCTCGAGCGCTCGATGGGCCGCATGCAGGATCGTGGCCGCCGGAGTCTCGTAGATCTCGCGGCTCTTGATCCCGACGAGGCGGTCCTCGACGTGATCGACCCGGCCCACGCCATGCGCCCCGCCAAGCGTGTGCAGCCGCTCGACGAGCTCGACCGGCGGGAGGCGCTCACCATCGAGGCCGACCGGGATGCCGCCCTCGAACTCGATCAGGACCTCGACGGGATCCGGCGCGTCACCCGGGGCGACGGTCCATTCATAGGCATCGGCCGGCGGCGTGACCCACGGGTCCTCCAGCACTCCCGTCTCGCACGAGCGACCCCAGAGGTTCACGTCGATCGAGTAGGGCGAGGCCTTGCTGATCGGGATCTCGATCCCGCGCTCCGCCGCGTAGTCGATCTCCTGGTCGCGGGTCAGCCCCATCCCGACGCGCATCGGGGCGACTACCTCGAGCCCGGGATCGAGGGCATGGGTGGCCACGTCGAAGCGGACCTGGTCGTTGCCCTTGCCGGTGCAGCCGTGGGCGACCGCGTCGGCGCCCTCGCGATTGGCGACCTCGACGAGGAGCTGGGCGATCAGGGGTCGCGCCAGCGCGGTCGCCAGCGGGTAGGCGCCCTGGTAGAGCGCGTTCGCCTGCAGGTGTGGCCAGACGAAGTCGGTCACGAACCGCTCGCGTGCATCGACGACATAGGCGCGCGAGGCACCCGCGGAGATCGCCCGTTCTTCGACGCCGGGACGGAGTGAGCCGCCGCCGAGATCGACGGTGAGCGTTACCACCTCGGCGCTGAACTGCTCCCTGAGCCAGGCAACGGCGACCGACGTGTCGAGTCCACCCGAGTAGGCGAGGACGACCTTGTTCACGAGATTCTGTGCCTCCGAATCAGCGACGGATGGGGGTGGGTGCGGGCGCGCCGATGGACGGGTCGGGCACGCTGAGGACCTCGAACCGCTCGAGCCAGCGCTCGAGACGACGTTCGTCGGCGAACAGGACCAGGAGGGTATTGTCGCCGGCCAGGGTCCCTTCCTGCTCCCGGAGCGTGGACTCGTCGATAGCCTGGGCAATGACGCTGGCCGTACCGGGCGTCCCTGTGAGCACGAGGGTCAACCCGCTCCGGCCGATACGGACCGGGATGTCCGCCAGGATCCGGCGGAGCCGCTCATCGGACGCTGGGTTCGACGGCTCCTCGGGGACGACGTAGACATGGCCGTCGGCGCGGGCGGCCTTGTGCAGCCCGAGCTCGGTGATGTCGCGCGAGACCGTGGCCTGGGTGACCTCGAAGCCCTGCTCGTTGAGCGCGTCCACGACCTCGCGCTGGCTGCCGACCGACCGCTCCTGGACGAGCCGGCGGATCGCCAGCTGACGGAGGCGCTTGAGCTCGTGGCCGTTGTGCATGGCGCGCGGTGTGCCGATCATGCGTGACCCCGTCGGGTCACGGCGTGACCGCGCCCGGTCACGCGACGCCCGCCCGGACTTCGCGGCCGGCTATGATCCGGGTCCCGAAGGACGGATCGGTGAGCGCACGTTCGAGCGCGCGCGGCGCGGACGAGTCGGCGATGATCGCCTCGGCGCCTTCCCAGCCTAGCGCGGCGAGCGCGGCCCGGACCTTGGGGACCATCCCGCCGGCGATCACGCCCGATGCGATGAGGGCCTCCGCCTCGCCGGCGGTCAGCGCATCGAGCCGTTGGCCGGCCGCATCGCGGACGCCGTCGACATCGGTCAGCAGCACCAGCTGGCGTGCCCCGAGTCCCGCCGCGATCCCCGCGGCGGCATCGTCGGCATTGACGTTGCAGACGATCCCCTCGGCGTCCCGCGCGAGCGGCGCCACGACCGGTACCTGGCCACCGACCAGGATCGCGTCGAGCAGGTCGCGCCGGAGCCCGACGACACTCGCGACGAGGCCGAGGTGAGGGATCCGTTCGGCAATCAGGAGGCCACCGTCGACACCCGACAGGCCGACGGCGTCGACGCCGAGATCGCGGAGCCCGGCGACGAGCTCGCTGTTGACGACCCCGCGCAGGACGGCTGCCGCGACCTCGAGGGATTGCGCGTCGGTGATCCGGAGGCCGCCTTCGAACTTGCTCGGCACCCCGAGGCGCTCGAGCCATTCGGTGATCCGCTTGCCGCCGCCGTGGACCAGGACGACTGGCCGGCGTCGTGCGATCGCCGCGACCTCGTCGAGCACCTGCCGCTGTTCGGCGATCGTCGTCCCGCCCAGCTTGACAACCAGAATCTCAGACATGAGCGACCCCCTGGACGGCCCATGGCCGCGTTGTCGCTTCCGCGCGCTCGCTCACGCACGCTGCAGTGCGCTCGCTCACGTGCTCAGCGGCGCCTTGCCCTGGACCGCCCAGGTGGCCGCAAGACAGCATGTTCACGTCGTGTACTCGGAGTTTTCGATGACGTAGGTCTCGGTCAGGTCGCAGCCGAAGGCTTCGCCGGTGCCCGATCCGAGACCGAGGTCGAGGGTGAAGAGCACCTCGGGCGCGTCCATCACCGCGCGAGCGGCCGTGCGATCGAAGTTGGCCGGGCCACCGGCCGGGCCGTTGAAGACGAGATAGCCGTCGATCCAGATGCGAAGCCTGGCGGGGTCGATGATCGCCGGCGTCCCGGCCCGGGCGGCGGCCTCGTTCAGGGTGAGGCCGGCGGCTTCCAGCACCGCGGCGCTCGGCAGGATGCCGTTGCCGGCGGCTCCCGCGATCCGGCCCCAGTTCGGGTCGCGGCCGTGCGCGGCCGCCTTGACCAGGCTGGACGACACGACCGCGCGGGCGATGGCCCGGGCGTCGGCGTCATCGCCCGCGCCACGGACGACCGTCGTGATCAACGTCGACGCACCTTCACCATCGGCGGCCTGCTGGCGGGCGAGGTCCCGCGCGACGGCCTGGATCGCTGCGCCCAGCAAGCCCGCGGCAGCGGTTCCCGGCTCCACCGGCACCGCTCCTGACGCGCCCGAAGCGAGGAGGAACACCGTGTCGTTGGTGCTCGTGTCGCCATCGACAGAGAGCTGGTTCCAGGTCCGGGCAGCCGCCGGGCGAAGCAGGTCCCAGAGCGTCTCGGGTGCGGCCGACGCGTCGGTGAGCAGGACGGAGAGCATGGTCGCCATCTGTGGATGGATCATCCCGACACCCTTGGCTATGCCGCTGATCGTGACGGCCACCGGCTCGCCATCGACGCCAGGAAGGTCGACCTTCGTCGTGGATACCTTCGTTACCGTATCGGTCGTGCGCAGGGCGCCGGCGGCCATCTGCATGCCGGCGTCCGCCGCTGACAGCCTCGGGACCAGTGCTTCCAGACCGCTGGCCACGCGATCGAGCGGCAGACGGGTCCCGATGATCCCCGTCGAGAGGTGCAGTGTCCGCTCGATCGCGGCTCCGGTTGCCCCGGCCAGCAGTCGGGCGATCTCGAGCTGATCCCCATCACCGGCCGGACCCGTGGCCGCGTTCGCGCTGCCGCTGGTCGAGATGATCGCCTCTGCCCAGCCAAACCCGCCCCGCGCGTCGCCGGATGTCGCGGCCAGGTGGGCACGCGACAAGCGGACCGGGGCCGCGGCCAGGCTATTCGGGGTGAACACGGCCGCCGCGGCGGCCGGGCCGTCCGTGGTCACGATCACCGCGAGATCGGGCCGACCCGACGCCTTGATCCCGGCCGCCAGCCCACCGGCCTTGAAACCGGCGGGCAGGGCGGCTTGTCGCTCGACCGGTGGGAGGTCCGGCGAGGACGTCGGGATGGGGACGTGCGAGACGGTGGTCACGGCGCGAGCGGCAGCTGTTCGAGGCCGGTCGTCTCGGCCAACCCGTGGACCAGGTTGAACGCCTGGATGGCCTGGCCGGCGGCGCCCTTGACCAGGTTGTCCTCCACGCCGATGGCCAGGATCCGATCAGTGCGCTCGTCACGGTGGACGTGGATCAGGACCTGGTTGCTGCCGGTCACGTGTTTGGTCGCGGGCGGCGACGGCACCACGGTCACGAATGGCTCGCCGGCGTAGGCCGCGGCATACAGCCCGTCGAGCTCTCCCTGGGTCACCGGCCGCGTCGGCCTGACGTGACAGGTGGACAGGATGCCGCGCGTCATGGGGATCAGGTGCGGCAGGAAGTCGACCGCGATGATCCCCGGGTTGGCGCCCGGATCCAGCCCATCCCGGGCCGTGATCGTCGCGAGCTCCTGCTCGATCTCGGCGACGTGCCGGTGGCCACCGAGCCCATAGGCCTTGACGCTCTCGTTGACCTCGCCGAAGTGCAGCTCTGGTCTCGCCTCGCGTCCGGCTCCGGAGACCCCGCTCTTGGCGTCGACGACAAGGTCGCCGATCAGCCCGGCCCGGGCGAGTGGTGCCAGCGTCAGGAGCGTGGCGGTCGGGTAGCAGCCGGGTGCCCCGACGATGGCGATCGGGGCGTCCACCAGCGCCGCGAGCTCCACGCGGTGGAACTCCGGGAGACCGTAGACCGCGAGCTCGAGCAGGTCCGGCCGCGGATGCTCGAAGCCGTACCAGCGCGGGTAGTCGGAGGCGTTCCGTAGCCGGAAGTCGGGTCCCTGGTCGATCACGGCTGTTCCGGCGGCCACGAGGTCCGGCACGAGCTCGGCGGCGGCGCCATGGGGCAGGGCGAGGAAGACAGCATCGGTCGGTGGCAGCTCGGCGTGGACGGTCAACCCGGTGCCCGCGAGGTGCGGGTGAATGCCGGCGATCGCGTCGTGATCACGGCCACGACCGGCCAGCCCGACGAGCACCACGTTCGGGTGGCGAGCCAGCAGCCGGACCAGCTCGGCGCCCACGTATCCGGTGGCGCCGATGATCCCGACCCGGATGCGACGGGGGCCGCCCGCCGGATCGAGGCCACGCTCGGTCCTGGGCAGGCGTTGCGTGTCGGGCGGGGAGTCGACAGCCGTCATGGGATGACTATACATTGCGGTTGCATAGTCATGCAATGACACGGCACCCCGGGCGGACCCCCCCCGGCCACCGCCCGGACCCAGCGTGATAAATCCCACTAGATCAGTCGGACTTGTATGGTATGGTGGCGACTCCCCGCCCTGCACCATCGCACGAGGATCCGTCCAATGCCGAGTGCCATCCCGGCCAATGCCGAGCATCGCCTCCCGAAGGCGCGCATGATCGACCCGCGGGGTCATCGTTTTGGCGCCGGTATTTCCGCCGCGCTGCTCGTGCTGGCGTTCGTCGCGGACCTGCCCTGGTTGGTCGGCGTGGCGCTCGTATCGATCGGCGTCAGCGCAGCCTTTGGCCTCCGCTGGTCGATCTACGGCGTGATCTGGCGCCGGATCGCGCGTGCGCTAGCGCTGCCCCCGACGACGCCGGAGCACGAATACCCGCCGCGCTTCGCCCAGACGCTCGGGAGCGTGGCGCTGATCCTGTCGCTGGTGGCATTCGGGCTCGGCGCACCGACGCTCGGGTGGGTCTTCGCCCTTGCCGTGGCCGGTCTGCAGTCGCTGCTCGCCCTGACGGGCTACTGCCTCGGGTGCCGGCTCTACTTCCTGCGCTGGTGGGTGCCGGATCTCGTCACCCGGATCTGGACCGGCGGCTCCGAGCGGCTCTCGCCCGTGCCAATCGGCCAGGAGCCGATCCGCTACCGCTAAGTGAAGATCAGGTACTCCTGATCTTCACTCCTGGTCGCCGATGACGTCCGGCCTCGCGTACGGGCCGGTCGCGATGACCTCGCCCTCCGCCTCGTAGGTCGCCGGCCCGGTCGAGTGGATCCGGTAGCGATGGTGGACCACGGTCGCACCCGCCGAGATCATCGCACTGACCGGGCAATACTTCGTCGCGCTGAGCTCGATCGAGCGGCGGATCGCCGCCTCCGAGAGGTTCCTGCCCGTCAGCTCGTGGATCACGTCGATCTCCGTGAAGACCTGCGGGTACTCCGTCCGCTGGTCGCCACGGACGTGGATCCGGTACGACTCCACCGGCTGGCGCTTTTTGGTGGCGATAGAGATCACGTCCATCGCGGTGCACGAACCCAGGGCCACCAGGACCGTCTCGACCGGGCTCAGGAAGCCGCGCTCGGCGTCGCCGAAGTCGATCCGGCGACCCGTCCCGGTCGCCGATCGGAAGTCGCTCCCCCCGACATGCTCGATGACCGCGGTCCGGATGGTGCTCACCGCGAGTCTGCCGGCACGGGCTCCGGGTGTTCGCCGAGGAACTGCTCGCGATAGAGCCGGGCGTAGAGACCGCCGTGCGAGATCAGCTCCCGGTGCGTGCCGCGCTCGACGATCCGGCCGCGGTCGTAGACCAGGATCCGGTCGGCGCGCAGGATGGTCGAGAGCCGATGGGCGATGGCGATCGTCGTCCGACCCTCCATCAGCCGCTCGAAGGCGGCCTGGATCAGCCGCTCCGAGACGGTGTCGAGCGCCGAGGTGGCCTCGTCGAGGATCAGGATCCGCGGGTCCTTGAGCAGCACCCGGGCGATCGCGATGCGCTGCTTTTCGCCGCCCGACAGCTTGTAGCCGCGTTCGCCAACGATCGTGTCCATACCCTGGGGCAGCTCACCGATCCGGTCCCAGATCGCGGCGGCGCGGGTTGCGGCCTCGAGCTCGTCGTCGGTGGCGTCCGGCCGCGCGAAGAGCAGGTTCGTGCGCACCGAGGCGTGGAACAGGTACGTCTCCTGGGTGACCACGCCGACGACCTCACCGAGCGAGGTCAGCTTGATCCGGCGGACATCGACGTCGTCGATCTCGACCGCCCCACGGTCGACGTCGTAGAGCCGCGGGATCAGGTACGTCGTCGTCGTCTTGCCCGAGCCCGACGGTCCCACGAGCGCGACGAGCTCGCCGGGCTCGGCCTCGAAGGTGATCCCGTCGAGCCCGAAGGCCGGGAGGAGCTCGATGTCGGGAATGGAGGCTCCGGTCGAGGGGCCCGCGGCGGTCGGGTAGCGGAACGAGACGTCCCGGAAGGCGACCTTGCCTCGCATGTGCGCGTGGTCAATGGCCACGGCGTCCGGGGCGTCGACGATCTCGGGGTCCATCTCCAGGTACTCGAAAATGCGATCGAACAGGGCCAGCGCCCCCTGGATCTCGACCTGGACGCTGAGCAGCTGACCGAGCGGGAAGTAGAGCCGGCTCTGGAGCGTGGTGAACGCGACGATATCGCCGATCGTCGGGGCCGTCGGGTCGTTGTTGATCGCGAGGTACCCGGCCAGCCAGTACACGAAGGCGGGCGTGATGCTGAAGATCGTGCCGATGATCATGAAGAACCAGCGGCCGACCATCGCCTGGCGG
This sequence comes from Chloroflexota bacterium, assembly GCA_040882425.1. GTDB lineage: Bacteria > Chloroflexota > Limnocylindria > Limnocylindrales > CSP1-4 > SPCO01. The sequence continues at coordinate 12,357 of JBBEBJ010000109.1, forward strand.
ATCTGCAGCCCGGCCAGGGCCTGGTTGATGCTCCGGAAGCGACGGACTGCGTTGTCCTGCTGGCCGAACGTCTTGGAGAGCAGCATGCCCGAGACCGACAGCGTCTCCTGCGTCATCGCGCTCATCTCGGCGAGCGACTTCTGGGTCTCTTCGCTCACCTCCCGGCGGACCTTCCCGACGCGGTAGGTCAGGTAGAGGAAGAACGGGGTCAGGCCCAGGGACAGGAACGTCAGGCGCCAGTCGATGATGAACATGGCGATGATCGTGCTGATCGCGATCGCCAGGTTGCTCGTGACGGAGCTGGCCGTGTCCGTGACGACCGACTGGACACCGCCGACGTCGTTGGCGAGGCGGCTCTGGATCTCGCCGGTCCTCGTCTCGGTGAAGAACCGCAGCGGCATCCGCTGCAGGTGGCCATACAGGGCTCCGCGAAGGTCCTGCATGACGTTTTGCCCGATCACGTTGTTGAGGTAGGCCTGCCCGACACCGATCAGACCCGACACGATCGGCAGGCCGATCATCAGCCCGACGTACAGGTTGAGGAGACCGAAGTCGAGCCTGGGGATGGCCTCGTCGATCAGGAGCTTGAGCAGGATCGGGTTGATCAGCCCGATAAAGCTGGTGAGCAGGATCGCCACCAGGACGACCACGACCTGTGCGCGATACGGCGCAAAGAACGCGACGATCCGGCGGAGCGTTCGCCCGCGCCGTTCCCGGGGCACCGGCTCGAAGTCGCGCGGTCCGCCACCAAAGTGCCCGCCGCCCCGACCCCGACCGAACATCAGGCGGCCTTCGCAGGCGCCGGGCGCGTCGGCCGCGCACCCGCGCGCGGTCCCGGCCGTAGCGACCCTTCTGGGCCGATGCAGCTCGAATGCATCATCGGGCCTGTCGGCCGGGTTCGCCAACGGGCCGGCTCGGCGCGGCAGGCTGTGTCTGCCGGGATTCGGGCACGGTCCGTCGGAGCCTCGGCGCCGCCGGGACTTCATTGGGCCGACCGATGCATTCGACATGCATCGAGGGAGAGGGGTCTTCTACCGCTGAAGCGCATGCGGACTGTTCGATGATCGCCAGGTAAGCGCCACCCGCCATGGTTCGGGCATGACCTGGGACTCGTTCGCCATCAGGGAGGTGGACCCTCTCACCCTCCGCAGGTTCGAACTGATCGGTGGGCTCGTGCGCCGACGGCGTCAACGACTCTCCATCTCCCAACGACAGCTCGAGCATCTGTGCGGCGTCGATCAGACGGTCATCAGCCGGCTCGAGAATGGCAAACTCGGAGGCCTTCGCTGGTCCCGCTTTGCGGATGTCGTCGGCGCGCTCGGCGGCTTGGGCGAGGCCGACCCACCGCCGGCGCGGACCAGGCGTTTTCTGCCTCCGGGCCGTGAGGGCGTCCGCGCGTAGCTGGCCAGCCATCAAGGACGATGCCCTTGGACCCGCGCCACGGCCACGATCGTGGAGCGGCGCGAGGGCATGGCGCTGGTCAGGAGGTCACCGAGCAGCCCCAGCGCAAAGGTCGGCCACCGCCGCCCCCACGCGCGAGCGAGATGTCCCACGGTCGTGAGCCTGACCTCGGAGAACCCGGCCGCCGCGAGCGCGTCGCGGACGGCGGTCGGCTCGTTGCACGCGCCGATCAGCGGGTGTGCATCCGCGGCGGTGGCCTTGACCAGCGGCTGGAGGCGCCGGCGCGGGCCATCGGGCAGGCCGAGGTAGGCGGCCACGAAGGGATGCCGGCGGTTGACCGTCGTGATCACGAGACTCCCACCGGGCCGGATCCAGCGGCGGAGGTTGGCCAGGGCGGCCGCCGGTTCGGCGAAGTGCTCGAGCGTGAAGCTCGACAGCACGACGTCGAACGACCGCTCGGGGAACCCGCCGGCGGAGGTGCACAGATCCACCATCGCGAACTCGTCGAGATGGGGGAGCGGCACGGACGGCTCATGGACGTCGGCTCCCACCAGACGACCGATCCGCGGACGAAAGGCCCGCAAGGCCGACACGCGCCCGCAGCCCGCATCGAGCGCCGCGACCGAGCCCGGCGACCGCTGTTCGGCCGCCGTGATCGCCTCGTCGAGCGCGGCATGGACCAACGTTCCGACCGTCGGATCGATCCCCAGCTTGGGCAGGAGGGCGAAGCGCCCAGCCTCGCTCACACCTACCAGGCGGTGGAGGTCGCGGCCTCCGTGATCCCCTGCGCCTCCAGCCAGCGCTCCGCGTCGATCGCCGCCTTGCAGCCGTCGGCGGCCGCGGTAACGGCCTGGCGGTAGCGGTGATCGTGGACGTCGCCGGCGATGAAGACGCCGTCGATCTTCGAGCCAGTCTCGTCGTGGACCACCAGGTAGCCGGCGGCGTCGACCTCGAGCCAGTCGCGGAAGGCATCGGTGTTCGGCTTGTAGCCGATCGCGATGAACAGGCCGTCGATCGGCATCGTGCGCTCGGCGCCGGTCGTCGTGTCGGTCAGGCGGACCGCCTCGACCTTGGCATCGCCCAGGACCTCCTCCACCGCGGTGTTCGGATGGATCTCGATCTTGGGGTGCGCGCGGGCGCGATCGATCATGATCTTGGACGCCCGGAAGGCATCGCGCCGGTGCAGCATGTGCACCTTCGTCGCAAACCGGGTCAGGTAGGTCGCCTCCTCGAAGGCCGTGTCGCCGCCGCCCACGACCGCGATCTCGCGATCACGGAAGAAGAACCCGTCGCAGGTGGCGCAGGCCGACACTCCTCGACCGCGCAGGCGGGTCTCGCTCTCGAGGCCCAGCCAGAGTGCCGAGGCGCCCGTGGCGATGATCACGGCCTGGGCCCGGTATTCGGTCCCACGCGCCCAGATCCGGAACGGACGAACCGAGAAATCGACCCGGTCGATATCGACGTCGATGAGCCGCGCCCCCACCCGCTCGGCCTGGCCGCGCATCGCGGCCATCAGGTCCGGCCCCTGGATGGGCTCCACGAAGCCCGGATAGTTCTCGACATCGCTGGTGAGCATCAGCTGGCCGCCCGGCGCCGACCCCGCGAGCACGACCGGTTCCAGGTTGGCCCGGGCGGCATAGATGGCCGCGGTGAGGCCCGCCGGTCCGGAACCGATGATCACGACCTTGGCGTCGATCCGGCCTTCGGCGCTCTGGATGGTGACCGGGCCGCCGGTCGCCGTCGCCGCGTCGTCGCCGGGGTCCACGATCGCGATGCTGAAACCGCCGAACGGGTTGGGCGCCCCGTTGCCGTTGTTGCTCTCCGTCATGACGCCAATCGTACCACGATCACGATACTCCCCAGGGGTATCATCACAGCGTGCTCAACTGGGGCAGCACGGCCCTCGCGAACTGCTCGAGGCGGCCCGGCTCGTGGACCCCCTTCAGGTCGACGATCACGTGCTCGGCACCGGCGTCGGCGAGATCCCCGAAGCGTTCCACGACCTGGTCCGCGGTCTCCCCGCTGCCGCCGCCGCCGACGGCCAGGCGGACGTCCTGGAGCGTCGATCGCTCGATCTCGTTCGGGTCTCGCCCGACGGCCGCGCAGTGCGCGTCCAGGATGGCGTACTTGCGGGCGATCGCCTCCGGTCTCCCGAAGACGTTGCACGCATCGGCGTACTGGGCAACGAGCCGGAGCGTCTTTCGCTCACCGCCTCCGCCCACCATGATCGGGACCCGGGGCCGCGAGATCGACTGCGGGGAGTTCAGCAGCCGTTCCGCCTCGTAATGCCGGCCGCGGTACGCCCCCTCGCTGCCGCGCTCGCCCTCGAACATCGCACGTGCGATCAACAACGTCTCCTCGAGCAGCTCGAACCTTGTGCCCAGGGGAGGAAAGGGAAACGCGAGCGCCCGCGATTCCTCGGCATTCCAGGCCGCGCCGATGCCGAGCCAGGCCCGGCCTCCCGACAGGACGTCCAGCGTGGTCGTCGCCTTGACCCACAGGCCGGGATGGCGGTAGTGCACGCCGCCGACCATGAGCCCGAGGCGGGCGCGGTCCGAGTGGGCCGCCATGAAGCCGAGGGCAGTCATGCCCTCGAGCATCGGCTCTTCCGTTCGGCCGTTCCCGCGGATCTGGAAGAAATGATCCATGACCCAGATCGAGTCGAACCCAACGTCGTCCGCCTGGCGGACGATCCGGGCAAGCGTCGGGCCGATCGCCTCGGGCCCGCCAGGCCATGTGAACGAGCTGATCTGGAGACCGACCTTCATGTTGCGCAGCGTACTCGTCCCGGCGTCGAGACCGCGGCCGGTCCTCAGCGCCCCACGGGTTCGCCCGCCCGACGGGTCCCCCGCATCGGTGGGTCAGCGGAACAGGTCGTTGGCCGCCGGCATCACGACCTCGCGGATCGAGCCGTCGCCACGCTCGAACACCGCTCCCCGGACGATCGCCACGGGTCGCCCGGTTGTCTTGCCAAACGCGAGCTCGGCAGCCGATGCCAGCTCGTCCGCCACGGCGCGGACCGTCGAACGCATGATCCGCCCGTCCGCGTCGGGACGGCCGCGCAGGTCGTCGAGCGGCATGAGACCGGCGACGCCGATCGCGACGTCGACGATGCCCCAGCGCCACGGCCGGCCGAACGAATCGGAGACGATGACCGGCACGTCGACGCCAAACCGCGCCCCGATGGCGGCCCGGATGCGGGTCGCCGAGGCATCGGGATCGCGTGGCAGGAGGGTCACCACGGAGCCCGAGTCCGGCCCGACGTTCGAGGCATCGACGCCGCCGTTCGCGCAGACGAACCCATGCGTGGTCTCCGTGATGAGGACCCCGTTCTCCATGCGCACCACCCGGACGGCCTCGTTGAGGACGACCTGAACCTGGCGTGGGTCCCGATCATAGCGACGCGCGAAATCGACAGCCCGCTCACCCGGGACCACCGACGCCAGGTCGACGACGGCGCCCTCGGCCTTTGACACGACCTTCTGGGTGACGATGAGGACGTCCTGCTCGGTGAGCGGCAGGACGTGCGTCGTTCGCTCGATCGCGTCGCCGATGAGCTTCGCCAGATCCGCCCCCGGCCGGACCTCCGGGATGCCACCGAGGGTGATGACGACGACAGATCCATCAGCTGGCACGGATGCCCTCCGGAGCCATCGCCTCGAAGAGGACGAGGTCGGCCGGCGTGTCGAGGTCGAACGCGAGCGGGCCACCGATCTCGGTGTACGTCGCTCCCGAGGCCGCGGCGGCCTCGCGATGCGCCTGCCGGCTACCGGGGCCAAAAAAGAAGTCGATGGCGCCGGGCGGCCGGAGGGCGAGGACATTCGTGCCGCTGCCGTGGCGGTCGGTGACGAGGACGACGCGCGAGTCCGGGCCGCCATTGTCGATTGGCGCGAGCACCGCGGTGATGGCCTCGGCGGTCACGAAGGGCAGGTCGATCGGCAGCACGAGGATCGCATCGGCTCCGCCAGCGACGACGTCCTCCCGCGCCTCGGCGAGCCCTGCGTTCAGGCCGCGCGTCCGCTGGCGGAGGGTGCGTGCGCCGATGTCGGCCGCGCGCTGCAGGACCTCGCGATCAGGGCTGACAACGACCACGTCCGCGAGTCGATCGACGGTCAGCGCGGCGCCGATGGTCCGGGCGAGGAACCGCTCGGCCAGGTCCTGGCGCTCTTCGGCGTCGAGCGCGCCCCCGAGCCGCGACTTGGCGGCCTCGAGTGTCCCGACGGGGATGATCGCGGCGATCCGTGCGTCGATCATGAGGTGCCGGCAAACTCCATGATGGCCCGCGCCAGGCGGGCCTTGCCCGCGTCATCGGCCATGATCGTGTCCGTGACGTGTGTTCGCATGCCGAGCGCGCGGATGGCCGGTTCGAGCGGCGCATCGACCGCGTCGAGGACGAACCCCGTGAGCAGATCAGCGTAGAGCGCGGCCACGCCAACGGCACTCGACTCGTGCCCGAGCGAGGCCATCATCCGGTCAGCCGGGCCCTTGAGCGCGACGCCTCCGACGATCGGGCTGACGGCAATGACGGGGACACCACGCCAGCGTGCGGCCAGGATCCTGTCCCGCATGCCCGGCAGCGCGAGGATCGGGCCGATCGACGCGAACGGGTTGGACGGACCGATGAGCACGAGCTCGGCGGCGTCCATCGTCGACGTCACGAGCGGGGTCGGTCGCGCCGCGTCGATCCCCTCGAAGCGGATTTCGTGGACCTCGGGGGTCTGTCGGCGGTGCACGAAGTACTCCTGGAAGTCGAGCCACCCGTCGTCCGTCCGCACCTGCGTACGAACCGGCCCATCGGCCATCGGCAGGATGGAGGTCGGGATCCCGCGGGCGGCCTGGAGGCCGAGCACAGCGTCGCTCAGGGTGGCGCCCTGGCGCAGCCTGGCGCCACGCGCGATGTGCGTGGCGAAATCGCGGTCGCCGAGACGGAACCAGGTCTCCTCGCCGTACCGCTCGAGCTCGTCCATGACGGTCCAGGTCTCGCCCGCGATGCCCCAGCCGCGCTCATCGTCAAAGCGGCCATCGAGCATGTACAGGACGGCATCGTGGTCGGGCATGACCAGCAGGCCGTGACGCTCGGTGTCGTCGCCGGTATTGACGACAACCGCGAGGTCACCCGCCGGCAGCACGAGTTGGAGGCCGTGGGCCAGCTTCGCGCCCCCGGTGCCCCCGGCGAGGGCGACGACCCTCACGTCCCGATGCGCTCCCGGACGTCGGCCATCCGATCGATCGTCTCGCGATCGTACGGCGCGGGCATCCTGACGATGACCGTCGCGAAGCCCATCTCGGCGTAGGGCCCGATGCGATCGGCCGCCTCGGCTGGAGAGCACAGCAGGACGGGCACGTTGCCGGCATCCGGCGTCCCGTTCGCATCGAGCAGCGCCCGGTAGGCCGTCTCGGCGTCTGCGGAGTCGTCGCGCAGCACCATCGGAAAGCTCACGGTCTTCTCGATCGTGGTGAGGTCGCGGCCAACATCCGCGCAGTGTTCGGCGAGGATGGCGAGCCTGCCACGGACCTCCTCGACCGTGCCCGACGTGTTCCACGCGTCCGCTCGGCGGGCGACGGTTCGGAGCGTCTTTCGCGGCCCGGAACCGCCGACCAGGATCGGCAGGTGGGCCTGGATCGGGCGCGGCTCATTGAGCGCGTCGTGCATCGTGTAGTGCTGGCCGTCGTGGCTGAAGCGCTCGCCGTCGAGGAGCCGGCGCATCAGCATGACCGCCTCGTCGAGCCGGTCGAGCCGCTCGCCGAATCCGGACCCGAAGGGAATGCCGTACGCGTCGTGCTCGCGCTCGAACCACGCACCACCGATGCCCAGCACCGCGCGGCCGTTCGAGAGATGGTCGAGGGTCGTTGCCAGCTTGGTCGTGTGCCCTGGGTTCCGGAACGTGTTGGCGCCGACCATCAACCCGAGGCGAACCCTCGTCGTCAGCGGGCCGAGGCCCATGAGCAGGCTCCAACCCTCGAAGATGGGCTTTTCCCACGGACCGAAGATCGGCAGCAGGTGATCCCAGGTCCAGACCGAATCCCAGCCGGCAGCCTCGGCCGCGGCCGCCGTGTCGCGGAATGCCGGCCAGGTCGTCCGTTGCGACCAGAGCTGCAGTCCGAACCGCATCAGTCGAAGTGCCTCGTCACGCTGAGGACGTGCATCCGGAAGCTGATCCGTTCCTGTTGCTCGAACTGTCGATGGATGAGCCGTTCGGCCTTGTCGGGGTCATCGGCGTGATACCGGCGGGCCATGCCGGCAATGTCGGCCTGTGCCGTGGCCTGATCCTCGACCACCGTCACCAGGCCGTTCAGGCCGACCCACCGATACCCATCGGCCCCGTCGATGACCGAGAACGCGACCCTCGGGTCGCGCTGCAGATTGGACGGCCAGCGCCGACCGGCGGCGCTGTTGAGCACGATCTCGTCACCCGCGACGGTGTACCAGACGACGGCCTGGCGCGGCGTCCCGTCGACGTCCGTCGTCGCGATCGTGGCGAACCGGGTGGTGTCGATGAAGGTCCGAATGTCGTCGGGGATCGCGATGAACCTCGAAGGACGAGTCGTGGTCGGGCTGTCGGTCATG
>JBBEBJ010000109.1:20425-26217 GCA_040882425.1 Chloroflexota bacterium
GCTCCCCGGTCAGTCGCTCGCCGGCGCGGATCGCGAGATCCAGGCGGTTCTCCGGCGGCGCGAGCGGACAGGCCCAGCGGGGATCGAACGCACACGACGGCTGGTAGGCGAAGTTGAAGTCCAGGATGAGCGTCCCGGCGGCAGGATCGCCGCCGAGATCGGCGCTCTTCGCCGCATCAACGAGGTAGCGTCCCGCGCCGTACGTTTCGCGCCCATTGGTCGCGTCCCTGAACGGGATGAACAACCCGCCGGCATACCCTGCCATCCAGAAGACAGAGAGGCGGCGTGGTCCCTCCGCGAACGGGATCTCGACCCGTCCCAGGCGGCTGAACGCGAGGCTGTCCGCCCCGCTGTTGGGCAGCTCGAGGGCAACGGTTCCGGGTTCTGGTGGCGGAGCGGGTTCAACCGGCAGCGTGAAGCGCAGTGTTGGTTCGTACTCGAAGTGCTCCGCCCGAAAGGTGGCTCGGGCCGTCTGGGGGACGGGCGACTGCGGGTGCTCGCGAAAGAGCCGCTCGCGTACCTCCCGCCAGTGTCGATGGGCGACCGCCGGGTCCGTGGCCGCGAGGGCCCGCGCCTCGGCGTACAGCGCCGCGATCTGCCGGCGCCAGTCGGCCAGCCAGGCTCGATCGAGCGCAGAGCCGTCGCCCGGCGCCCAGCGATCGAGCACGGCGATCAGCGCTTCGGACGGATGATCAGCCAGGCGCCAAGGCCGATGACCGCGATCGGCCAGAGGTGGTCGGCTTCGAGGCTCGGCAGCTCGAGGCCGAGCGTCCGGTCCGCGAAGTACCAGAGCCCGACGGCGATGATGACGAGCCCGACGATGATCGAGCCGTATCGCCGGCCCTCGCTCGCCGGCGGTACGGCAGGCGGTTCGGGCGGGATCGCGGGTGGAGGGGACGTGAAGTCTGGGCTCGTCATGGCTGCTCCAGCGGGGTGCGGACCACGTCTCCGCAATCGTAGCCCGCCCCGCATAGAATCGAATGCCTCGCCGGCTCGTCCGCCCGGCGACGAGAAGGACGGAGGCGCCGCGTGGCGGATACCGCAGAGATCGGAGTGTTCGGAGGGTCCGGCTTCTACTCGCTGCTCGACGAAGTCCACGAGGTGAAGGCGGACACGCCGTACGGCGCCCCCTCGGATTCGGTGTTCCTCGCGAACGTGGGCGGACGACGGGTCGCGTTCATGCCGCGACACGGCCGGCGCCATACCATCCCGCCGCACCGGATCAACTACCGGGCCAACGTCTGGGCGATGCGCTCGCTCGGGGTCAAGGCGGTGATCTCACCGTGCGCCGCGGGGTCGCTGCAGCTGGCGGTCAAGCCTGGCGACTTCGTCGTCTGTGACCAGTTCGTGGATCGAACCCACGGGCGAGTTGATACGTTCAACGACGGGCCGATCGTCACCCACCTCTCGTCCGCGGAGACCTACGACCCGGTCCTGCGGCGCCTCGCGATCGACACCATCCGCGACCACGGCATCGAAGTCCACGAACGCGGCACCGTCGTCGTCATCGAGGGCCCCAGGTTCTCCACCAAGGCGGAGTCGAAGTGGTTCAGCGATGCCGGCTGGGAAGTCATCAACATGAGCCAGTACCCGGAGGCGTGGCTGTGCCGCGAACTGGGGATGGCCGTCGTCAACATCAGCCTGATCACGGACTACGACGCGGGCGTCCTCGAGGGCACTGAGGCAGTCAATGCGATGAGCGTGCTTGAGGTCTTCATGCAGAACGCGGCGCGGATCCAGGCAGTGGTGCTCGACCTCATCGGGCGGTTCCCGGCCGATCTCGACGCCCTTGGTGCCATGGATGCCCTGGCACCGACCCGCGGTGACGGGCACGCCATGGCCGACGAGGACGTCCGGCTGTTCAGGACGAGCCTGCTGTGAGCCTGCGTTGACCACCGGCGCGACGGCCGGGCTCCCGATCGGGGTCTGCCTGCGGACCATCCGGGCGGAGCCCGGGTGGTGGCTGGAGAGTGCCCGCCGGCTCGACGCGGCCGGGTACGCCGGCGTGTGGGCATGGGACCATTTCGTCGGTCAGGGCGACAGGACCGTGCCCGTCGTCGAGGGCTGGACCATCCTGGCCATGGCCGCGGCGCAGACCCAGCGGGTGACCGTGGGCCCGTTCGTGCTCAACGTCATGAACCGTCATCCGGCCGTCGTGGCCCGCATGGCCTCCACGCTCCAGATCGCGAGCGGCGGCCGGCTCATCCTCGGCATGGGAATCGGCGGGGCGCCACGCGAGCACGCGGCCTACGGGATCGACTTTCCCGAGGCACCCGAGCGGGTCGCTCGCCTGCAGGAGGCGGTCGCCGTCATCCGGGCGTTGTGGACCGGCGGTCCGGTCAGTCGCCCGTCGAGCTACTACCCGCTCGAGAACGCGCATGCCTATCCGGTGCCCGAGCCGCTGCCTCCGATCGTCATCGGCGGGGAGACGCGGACCGGCGCCCGCCTGGCGGCTCGGATCGGTGACGGCTGGAGCACGTTCGAGAACTTCGAAGAGAACCTGCCCGTCTACCTCGAAGCGCTCGACGAGGCGGGCCGCCGACGGGAGGACCAGCTGGTGATCGCCGGCTTCCAGGGCCAGTGGCTGAGCGACGAGCGGCTCGCTGACAGCCCGTGGGTCGCCGCGCCGCGCGAGACCTGGGACCGCTGGCACGACGTCGGCGCAGACGGCGCCATCGTCCTCGCTCGGACGACCGACGACGTCGACGCGCTGGTAGCCGCCACGGATCGCTGGTGACCCCGTCGCGGCCCGGACGGCCCGAGCCGCGCGTTCGTGGCACCATCAGCGCGTGACCGCTCCGACCGCCGCGTCCCCCGAGCTGACCCACGCATGCGTTCGGTGCGGCGCCCGGGTGGCGATGGATGTCGGCCTGTGCGACGAGTGCAATCCGCTGGGCTTGCGCGACGTGTCGGCGACCCAGGTCCACGGGATCGCGTTCATCGGGGTCGCCGTGGCGATCATCGCGCTGGCACTCTTCGCGCGTCTCGCCGTTTCGGGAATCGGTCCGTTCACTCCCGAGATCAGCGGCCTCGTGACCGACAGTGACGCGCTGGCGATCACCCTGACCGTCACCAACGAGGGACGCAGCGCCGGCCGCACCACGTGCCGGCTGACCGATCCGCTCGATCGCAACGGCGGTAGGGCCGGGTTGGTGCTGAGCCCGTCGATCGAGCCGGGCCAGACGCTGACGTTCACCCGGCGACTGACGGGCCTGGGGGCGACGGTTCGTGACCTCACCGTGGAGTGCAGCGCACCGTGACCGCCACGTCTGGCGCGGTCGACGAGGAACGTTCGCTCGGCGGTCTCGCAGGCGAGGTCGCGTTCGGCCTCGACCTCGCCCAGCGCGCCGGGGCTCTGCTGATGGAGCGGTACGAGCGCCTCGAGCAGATCGATTACAAGAGCGCCCGCGACGTGGTCACCGAGGCAGATCACCTGTCCGAAGCCTTGATCGTCGAGGCGATCCGCGAGCGGTATCCGGATGACGCGATCCTCGCCGAGGAGACGGGCGAGCACCGCGCGGTCGCCGGCGAGGCACCCACGTCCGGTCGCGGCCGCGTCTGGATCGTCGATCCCCTCGATGGGACGGTCAACTACGCCAACGGCATCCCGGTCTTCTGCGTGTCGATCGCGCTGGTCGTCGACGGCGCGCCGGCCGTCGGCGTGATCGTGGACCCCACTCGCGACGAGGCGTTCACCGCGACGACCGGCGGCCCCGCGATGCTGGACGGGCGGCCGGTCGAGGTCTCGGACAAGGACAAGCTGTCGGATTTCGTGATCTCGATGGCACTGTCGGGGCGAGCCGCGACCACCCGCTCACGGAATGTCCGGCGCGAGATCCGGATCCCGCGCTCGATGGGTTCGGCGGCGCTTGCCCTCGCCTACGTGGCCAATGGACGATTCGACGCGTTCATCCAGCAGGGCGGGCTATCCGCCTGGGATATCGCCGCGGCCGGCCTGATCGCCGAGCAAGGCGGGGCGCGGGTCACCGCGATCGACGGCGGACCGTGGTTCGACCTCGCGCGGGGGCCGCGATCGATCGGCATCCTGGCTGCCCCGCCGGCACACCACCCGGCGCTCCTCGGGCTGGTTGGCCAGTCGCGTCCCGGCGGCTAGAGGGCTAGACCTCGTCGGGCCGCCAGCGGTGGGGTCGGCCGGCGAGGCGATCGAGGCCCCATTCGTCGCAGAACGCCTCCCACTCGACCCGGGGGGCGCCGTCCCACCGCAACTCCTCCACGTCGACCTGGCGGACCTGGACGCCGTCGGCCGCGGTCCGCAACCGGGCCAGGTCGCGGTACAGCATCGCTTCATCCCAGTGGGCGGCGAGGTTCGAAGCCAGCCCGATCGCCCGCGTACCGCCGACGCCCTGTACCTCCCAGGTACTGGCTTGGCGCGGGATCGCCTCGAGCGAGCCGTACTTGGCAAGCACCGCGGCCGCCGACTTGGCGCCCCAGCCAGGCAGGCCCGGATAGCCATCGGACGAATCCCCGACCACGGCCAGGTAATCGGGGATCGAGGTCGGCGGAACGCCCCACTTCGCGCGGACCCCGGCGTCGTCGTACACGAGCGCGCGCCGCCGGTCCCAGAGGACGATCCGCTCGTCGCGGACGAGCTGGGCCATGTCCTTGTCGGGTGTGCAGACCAGGATTCGCTCGACCCGCGGGTCCTCGGCGAACCGCACGGCCGCCGCCGCGATCGCGTCGTCGGCCTCGAACTCGACCATCGGCCAGAGCACGATGCCGAGCGCCTCGACGGCCGCTTCCGCGATCGGGAACTGGGCCAGGAGCTCGGGCGGCATGCCGGCCGAGGACTTGTAGCCGGGGAAGAGGTCGTTGCGGAACGACTCGATGACGCGATCCGTGGCGCACCCTACGTGCGTGGCACCCTCCTCGCGAAGGAGATAGAGGAGCTGCTCGACCAGCCCCGACACACCGGACAGCGGGATCCCGCCCCGGCCGAGGACCGGGGGCCGCGGGGCGAAGTGGGCACGGAACAGCTCGTAGGTGCCGTCGACGAGGTGGACGTCCATGGGCGGCCGTCAGCTGCTCGCCGAGCCGGCCGCGCCGGCGATCGCCGCGCGGATGGCGAACCAGATCATGCCACCGACCGGCGGAGCTCGACGCCGGCATCGCGCAGCTCGTCGAGCGCGCGATCACCGTCGCCCGGCTGTACGTCCACGGCAGCCACCGCGTCCGTCAGGACGACAGTCCGGAAGCCGAGACGGACCGCGTCGAGCGCCGTCGCCTTGACACAGTAGTCGGTCGCCAGGCCGACGACCGCGACGGCGCCGACGCCGGCCGTGCGCAGGAGTCCCTCGAGTTCGGTCGGTGTCGTCTGGCCGGTCTGCGGGTCGCGCATCGTGAACCCGGAGTACCCGTCCTCGCCGTTTGCACCCTTGCGCACGCGGGGAGCCGCTTCGGGGAGTGCCAGCGCCGGGCTGAGGTCCGCTCCCCATGTGCCGCCGACGCAATGGACCGGCCAGGGCCCACCGTCCGTGTCGAAATGCGGCGTTCGTTTGGGGTGCCAGTCCTGCGTGGCGACCACGGTCGCGCCCGCCTGGGTCGCCGCGGCGATCTCGCGATTGACGGCGGCGACGGCTTCTCCGGCCCCGGGGACGCTCAACGATCCCTCCGGGTTGGCGAAGTCGTTCTGGACGTCGACGACGATGAGCGCCGTGTCGGGCGCATACCCGTGCATGGTCCGAGCGTACCGCAGGCTCGGCTCGCCATGGAGGATCGGCGATCACGCCCGCCGCCCGCGCCGACCACGCCCGCCGCCCGCGCCGACTACGCCC
>JBBEBJ010000110.1:0-4081 GCA_040882425.1 Chloroflexota bacterium
ACTACGGCGTGACCGCCGACGACATCGAAACCACGATCGTCGCGACGCGCGCGGCGCTCGCCGAGACGAGTCCACGACCGGTCACGTCCGGCCCGCTCGTCGCCACGGCCTGACCCGGCGTTCTTCGACGGACAGACGATCACAGCCTCGCGCCGCACCAACGACGGCACGCCGGAGGAACCCGCTTGATGACCGACCCGCGCGCGCCGCGAATGCTCCCGCGCCCAGCCCCGGCCGCGGACCGGGGTCCACTCGACGATCGGTTCCATGACCTCGTCGAGGAGCGCGTCGTTCGGCTGGTCCGCGACAACCCGGTGTTCGGGACCGCGCTCGGGCTCCACCAGGACGACGACCTGCTGGGTGACGGGAGCCGGGAGCAGGTCCTCGCCGAGCTCGCCGGCGAGCGGGCCCACCTGGCGGAGATCGAGGGCCTCGACCCCGCCGGACTGTCCGCCGCGGTCCGTTTCGAACGGGACCTCGAGATCCACAACCTGCGCCGGGTCGTCTTCGATACCGACGAGCTCCGGATCTGGGAACGCCGGTCGTTCGCGCTCGACACCGTCGGTGATGGGCTCTTCCTCCTCTTCGCCCGCGACCATGCACCGCTGCCCGAGCGCCTGGCCGCCATCGCCGGCCGCCTGGAGGCGGTCGGGACGTTCCTGGAGGAATCAAAGACTCGGGCCGCCGTGCCGCAGGTTCGTCGCTGGCAACAGATGGAAATCGATACCGCGGCAGACCTGCCGGTCTTCCTTGACGAGCTCGTCGCTGCAGGCGCCGGTGTCCTGGATGCGAGCGAACAGCGGCGCCTCGAGCGGGCGTCCGAGGCGGCGAAGATCGCGGTTGAGCTCTACGCGACCTGGCTCGAGGGAACGCTCGCGGCCGGCCAGGACGCATGGGCCATCGGGCGCGAGCGGCACGACGCGATGGTCGGCCTGCGCGGGTTCGACGGACTCGATGCCGACGCGATTCTCGCGCTCGGCTGGGAGCGGCTGAACGAGGAGCGGGTCGCGCGGGCCACCGTGGCGCGCGAAATCGATCCGACCGCGGACGAGGCGACCGTGATCGACCGCGTCAAGTCGGATCACCCACAGAGCTTCGACGCCGCCCTCGATGGCTACCGCGCGGCGATGCTCCGGGCGCGGACCCACCTGATCGAGCGCGACCTGGTCACCGTCCCGGCCGACGAAAGGATCGACGTCATCGCGACGCCTGAGTACCTGCGCAGGGTGCTGCCCTTTGCCGCCTATTTCGAGCCGGCCGCGTTCGACCCTGACCCCAAGGGGATCTACGTGGTCACGCCATCGATCGACGGCGATCCGGACGCGATGCGCGAGCACAACTACGCGTCGATCAGCAACACCAGCATTCACGAGGCGTATCCCGGTCATCACCTGCAGCTGGACACCGCGCGCCGGCACCCGTCGTTGACGCGCCTGCTGACGGACGCGCCCGAGTTCGTCGAGGGCTGGGGCATGTACTCCGAGCTGATGATGCGCGAGCAGGGCTTCGACGCCGACCCGCGCTTCCGGCTGATCATGCATACCGACGCGATCTGGCGCGCCTGCCGGATCATCCTCGACGTCCGGATGCACCGTGGCGAGATCGGTGTCGAAGAAGCGACCGACTTCCTCGTCGAGCAGACCAGCTTCGAACGGCCGAACGCCCACGCCGAGGTCCAGTGGTACACCTACCGGCCGACGTATCCACTCTCCTACCTGCTCGGTCGCACGTTGCTGCTCGGCCTGCGTGCGGACGAGCAGCGTCGTCTCGGCGATCGGTTCAGCCTCAAGCGTTTTCACGACACGCTGTTACAGAACGGGTCGTTGCCGATCAGCTTTCACCGCCGCCTCCTTGCCGCGGCGGCGGATATCGGCTCGGCGGGCCCCGGGGCCCCGCCTGTCGCCGGCGGTGCCGCAGTCGCTGGCGAGACGGTCTGACCGGGTCGTGCAGGTCATCCCGGCCATCGACCTCGAAGGCGGACGCTCGCGCCTGGTCTACTGGCCGGGCGCCGCGGCAGGGACCGGCGCCCCGACCGATCGCCCGGACCGGGTCGCCGAGCGCTTCGTGGCCCTCGGTGCGCGGTTGATCCACCTGGTCGACTTCGACGGGGCGCGTTCGGGCTCGCCCGGCAATCTCGAGGCGGTGGGCTCGATCGCAGCTCGGGTCGCCGTCCCGCTGCAGGTTGCCGGTGGCGTCGATTCAGCCGAGGGGATCCGGCTCGCGTTCGCCGCCGGTGCAACCCGGGTCGTGCTGACAACCGCCGTAGCCGATCGTCCCGACGACCTGCGGGCGTGCCTCGCGGTCGCCGGCGACTGGCTGGCGGTGGGCCTGGATCCGCGTCCCGAGCGGTTGGCCGCCTTTCCCTGGCGGAGGAGGACGCCACCGACCGTGGGCGAGCTGGTCGGCGAGCTCGTCGGAGCCGGCGTGGCGCGGTTCGTCCTGAGCCATGGCGGCTCGGAACCTGACCTCGAACGGACCCGCGAGCTCGTTCGGACGTACGATGCCGAGATCCTGGTGGCTGGCGGGGTGCATGACCTCGACGGTCTTCGCCGCCTGCGCGATACCGGCGTGAGCGGCGTCATCCTCGGAGAAGCCCTGTTCTCCGGGGCCATCGAATACCCAGCTGCCCTGGAGGCCGCCGCATGATCCCTGTCGTCCCTCTCCGCCGACTTGCGCGGTTCGCCACGCTCGCCCTCGGCCCCGCCCTGCTGGTTGTCGCGTGCTCGACCGCCGGTGGAACGAGTCCCGAGCCGACCGCCGGTGGAACGGCGGCTTCCGGAGCCTGCCCCGCCAGCCAGCCCGACGCCCTCCCCGCCGGCGAAACCCGGACCGTCACGATCGAGACGGACAAGGGCAGCATCGCGATCAGGATCGAGGCGGACCTGTCGCCGATCGCCGCGGGCAACTTCGTCGCGCTCGCCCGGTGTGGCTACTACGACGGCGTCGTCTTTCACCGGGTCGTGCCCGGATTCGTCATCCAGGGTGGCGACCCGACGGGCAGGGGAACCGGTGGTCCGGGCTATCAGATCCAGGACGAGCCGGTGACTGCCACCTACGGTCGCGGGACGGTGGCGATGGCCCGGACCGCGCAACCGAATTCGGTTGGCTCCCAGTTCTTCATCGTCCTCGACGACGCCGCCCTGGCGGCCCTTGCGTCAGCGAACACCTACCAGATCATCGGAACGGTCTCGTCCGGCATGGACGCGGTGGATGCGATCGCGTCGGCCGCCGATGCCGAGCTCCCGTCGAACCCGGTCGTCATGACCAGGGTCAGTGTCAGTAACCCGTAGGCCACGTCCCGAAAGCCAACCCGCAGAAGGAGTCGCCCCATGACCCGCGCCACCATCGCCACCGAGCTCGGTGACATCGAGATCGAGCTGTACGACGAGAGCACCCCCAAGGCCGCCGGCAACTTCATCGATCTCGCGCGCAAGGGCTTCTATGACGACGTCGTCTTCCACCGCGTCATCCCGGGCTTCGTGGCCCAGGCCGGCGATGGCCAGTACGGGAAGAAGGCCTCGCTCGAGCGCGGCCGCGTCGGCACCGGTGGCCCGGGCTACAAGTTCGAGGACGAAAAGGTCGCGGGCGACTACGTGCGCGGCGCGCTGGCGATGGCCAACGCCGGGCCGAATACGAATGGCAGCCAGTTCTTCATCTGCCACCAGGACCTGACCGGCAAGCTGCCCAAGAACTACACGCTGTTCGGCCAGGTCACGAGGGGCATGGACGTCGTCGACAGGATCGTCGGTGCCCCGCGCGACAGTCGCGACCTGCCCGCGGACCCAGTGGCCATGACATCGGTGACCGTCCACGAGGAATGAAGGTTAAGGAATTTACACACTGAGACGTGCCAAAACCCTTGGAAAACGGCCCTCCTTCGGGTAGGATATTCGTGCTGCTCAAACAGCCACGCTGCCCCAGCGACAAGGTCATGGGTAGGTAGGGTCAGGGTAGTCGGTGCAGCCGACGTGATAGATGCTCTTGACGCGCGGCAGAAGTGCTCGCCTCGGCGGACACCTTTACCGGGACAGCATCGAAGCGGCTCCTTCGGGAGCCGCTTCGGCATTTCCGGCACATCCTG
>JBBEBJ010000111.1:0-1491 GCA_040882425.1 Chloroflexota bacterium
TCGCTAGATCGGGCTGGACTCGACGAGCAGGATGAAGGCCGCTCCGCTCAGCCAGCAGAGCAGAGCGAGCTCCACCGAACCGGTCGCACCAAGCAGCCCGACGACGACCACATAGAGGACCACGCCAAGGACGCCCGCGGCGGCAGCCTTGGCCAGGCGAAGCAGGATCTCATAGACGAGGTTGCTCACCGGCTCAGACCGCCCGCCGCCCCTGGAGCGCCCGGATCAGGGTCACCTCGTCGGCGTATTCGAGGTCACCGCCGACCGGCAGGCCGCGGGCGATTCGGCTAACCGTGCCGACCACGGCCTCGAGCCGCTCGGCCAGGTACATCGCGGTCGCCTCGCCCTCCAGGGTCGGGTTGGTGGCCATGATCACCTCCGCGAACGGTGTTCCGTCACGAGCGGCCGCGTCGGCCCGTTCCAGGAGCTCGCGGATCTTGAGGCGATCCGGCCCGATGCCGTCGATCGGGGAGATGGCGCCATGCAGGACGTGGTAGAGGCCCTTGAACTCACCCGTTCGCTCGATCGCCAGCACGTCGAGGGGTTCCTCGACCACGCAGAGCCGTGTCTCGTCACGCCCGGAATCCCGGCAGATCGGGCAGAGCGGCTGGTCCGAGATGTTGAAGCAGCGGTCACAGAACACGACCTGGTCGCGCACAGCCACGAGCGCGCCGGCCAGGGTTCGCGCCTCGGCGTCCGGGGCTCGCAGCAGGTGGAACGTGAGACGCTGGGCGGTCTTCGGACCGATGCCGGGCAGGCGCGCAAACGCCTCGATCAGGCGCGCGACGGGCTCGATGACGGGAGAGACCACCTGGACGGCGACCTACATGCCCGGAAGACGCAGGCCGCCGGTCACGGCCGCCATCTTCTGTTCTGCGAGCTCGCGCGACTGTCGCAACGCGTCGTTGACCGCCGCCACCACGAGGTCCTGGAGCATCTCGACATCTCCCGGGTCGACAGCCGAGGGGTCGATGGTGATGCTGACCAACTCCTGCTTCCCGGTCACTGTCGCATTGACGACGCCCCCACCGGCGGACCCATCCACCGTAGCCGACTCGAGCTCGCCCTGGACCCGCAGCATCTCCTGCTGCATCTGTTGCGCCATTCGCTGCAGGTTGGCCATCCCCATCGAGCGCCTCCTCTGGTGGTATCGCAGGGTTCAGTCTGGCGCACCGGCCGTGGCGGTGCAGCGTCGCCGACGCGGGGTCAGCTGACCTCGCCGACGTCGACGATATCGTCGGCGAAGATCCGCCGCGCCTCGGCGAGCACGTAGGCGGCGTCGGCCGAACCGGTCGCGGCGACCTCCACGTTGGCCACGACGCAACGAACCCCGACCGCGCGGCCGAGGACGGCGCCGATCCCGGTCTCGATCGCGGCCTTGCGGCGCTCGGCGGCGTCCTTGAGGAACGCCTGCTCCTCGGGGAACCCAAGAGTCACGATATTGCCCTCGACCGCGACGGGCCGGCAGGCGATGACGAGCGGCTTGGTCGG
>JBBEBJ010000111.1:1591-4037 GCA_040882425.1 Chloroflexota bacterium
CCGCCTTGCCTGTCGCGGTCGAACCGGCCTTGGCCGGCTTCGTCGCGTCGTCGGCTGCATCCCGAGCCCGGCCGGATGCTGCGGGGGCCGATCCACGGCTCTTTGCCGGCGGCGGTTCAGGCTCCGAGACGTCGGAGGATGCCGGAGCGCTGGACGACGTCTCGACCCTGGGAGCCTCGGACAGCTGCACCGGCATGCGGCCAAGGGTCGGTGCGACACGGGCGGCCGGGACGGCCGCGGCCTGACCGTCCCCGGCGGCACGGAACAGGGCCAGCTCGAGCTGGAAGCGGAGACCGCCGATCCCGGCACGGTTCGGGTCGATCGCAGCGATGCGCCGGCCGGCCGCGGCCAGGGCGGCCGGGTCGTGGCGGGCGCCTGCCGGGTCCGCGAGACCGGCCACGAGCTCGAGACGGATCGCCTCGACGACCTGGTCGAGCAACGCTCGCACGTCACGGCCGCGCTCGTCGAGCGCATCGAGGAGCGCCACCCCCTCGGCCGCATCGCCCCGGACCAGGTGGTCGACGAACCTGTCGATCACCTCGGCGTCGGCGAGACCGAGGAGATCGCGGACATGCGCCTCGTCGATTCGATCTGGTGCGGCCGAGAGCAGCTGGTCGAGCATGGATTCGGCGTCGCGCATGCCACCGGCGGCGAGCCGGGCAATCAGCCGGACGGCGCCCGCATCGGCCTGTCGGCCGTCGGCGGCGAGGATGCGGGTCAGCTTGCCCTCGATCTCGGGGACCGTCAGGCGTCGGACATCGAACCGCTGGAGACGCGACAGGATGGCCGGCGGAAACCCAGACGGCTCGGTCGAGGCGAACATGAAGACCACGAAATCGGGCGGCTCCTCGAGGGACTTGAGGAGCGCATTCCAGGCGTCCCGGGTGATCTGGTGGGCCTCGTCGAGGATGTAGATCTTGCGCTTGAGCTGGCCCGGTGGATACGGGAGGCGCTCGCGGAGCCCGCGGACATCGTCGATGCCGCGGTTGCTCGCCGCGTCGATCTCGATCAGGTCGAGGGTCGTTCCCTCCCGGATGGAAACGCACGATGGGCAGGCGTCGCAGGCATCGCCGTCGCGCAGGTCGGTGCAGTTGACGGCCTTCGCCAGGATCCGGGCGAGCGACGTCTTGCCCGTGCCGCGCGGCCCAACGAACAGGATGGCGTGGCCGACGCGGTCGGTCCGAACGGCGTTGCGCAGCGTCTCGACCACCGCTGCCTGGCCGACGATCTCGGCGAAGGTCTGGGCACGCCAGCGTCGGTAGAGGGCCTGGTGCGGAACGGTCGAGGTCACGACCTCCTCCGATCAAGGGCGAGCGGGCAGGAGTTGCCGTGCACCCTCCGTCGACCTGGGAACTCTCGTGCCCACCATGACGAGCGGCTCGGACCAGGCCGTTCCGCGGCACCCGACGATGATCGCTTAGTGCTGCTTCCTTCCGGACCTGACACGGTTCGCGGTTCGCCGCTGCGCGGGACCCGGTCCTCAACGTCGCATCGTCGGGCGGCGTTCGAGAGCGGAGACCTCGAGAGGGAATTCAGCCCTGCTGGAGCGGATTGCAGGTACAGGGCACCGCTAGTTCCCCGCCTAGCACGGCCTGCGAAGGATACCCCGACTGGGTTGTCCGGGGGCGCGGTCACGTCGACGGTGATGCCGTCCATGCCGCGCGGTCATGGCCGAACATGACTCGATCCGGGCGCAGCGCCTTCAGGCGTTCGATCGAGCGGTCGTACGCGGCCGTGTCCGGCGCTCGGGATCGACCTTCCCTGGCCTGGGGATCGCCTGCCCACTCCCCCGCCGTGTACAGCGCCTGGCCGGCGAGGACCGTGCGGCCTTCATTCGATTCGACGACCAGGGACTGGTGACCACGGGTGTGTCCAGGCGTCGCGACGACACGGATGCCATCGAACAGGTCGTGGTCGCCGGAGATCTGCACGTAGCGCGCTCCCGGGTAGTCGATCCACTCGAGGATCGTGTGCTCGGTCGTATGGGCGATCTCCCATTCCGCCGGCTGGACGTACGTCGGGACGCCGGGGAAGACCCAGTTCTGGCCGGCGTGGTCGACATGCAGGTGGCAGTTGACCACGGCCCGGACTTCGGACACAGCGACGCCGACGGCGGCAAGGGCGTCGGCCACCGGACGGGCGCGCGGCTTGTAGTACGCGTCGAGCTCCGCGTTTCCAATCCCGAAGCCGGTATCGAAGAGCAGGTTCCCGTCGGCATGGCGCACGAGATAGGCGATCACAACCCCGGTCTGTCCGGCGAGCGGCTCGTCCTCGGCAAACGTGAACTCGGCCATCTCAAGGGGCACGATCTCGGGCATCACCCGGGTGGCCATGGAAGGCCCAGGTCGGCCGATGGCTCCGCGGCGGCCTGGGCCGATCCACGGGTGACGCGGTGGCGGAGAGGGCGGGATTCGAACCCGCGACGGGTTGCCCCGAACCGCATTTC
>JBBEBJ010000112.1:0-3990 GCA_040882425.1 Chloroflexota bacterium
GCCGTGATATCGATGTCGTCGGACGCGAAGAGCGCCAGCGAGACCGAGTCCTCGAGATAGCCGCTGGTCGACGACATCTCGGCCGACGAGGTCGAGCCCATCAGGGCACAGCCCGGAAACGCGTCACGGACGGTGGCCACGAGCGACGGGTCGAAGCTGTCGAACGCGGCGACGAGGAACCCGGCCTGCGGCGCCAGCCCGTCCAGCTGGTCGCGGCACTGGTCGACGGCGATCGCGATCGCGTCGGCCGCGTCGACATCATCGCTGTGCCCGACCGCCATCCTCAGCATGGTTCGCCTCCGCGCCGATCATAGCGGTCCCTCCGGCTCGTGACGGCCGACCAGGAGGGTACCCACACGCGGAATCCGCACCGCTGGCGCGGACGCGCCAGCCAGATGGTCGACCGACCTGTCCGGCCAGAACGTGGGCCGCAAGTACTAGAGTAGCGGTGAGATGTGGCGCCGCCGACTCCGTCGCGGTCTCGCCGGCCTGCTCGTCGGGGTGCTCGCCGCGACGACTGCCTTCGTCGTCCTCGAGCCGTTCCGGATCGCGGTCCAGACGCTCGCCCTCGTCCCGGAACTCCTCGACAGCGGTCCGATGCCGCTCTCGCTCCTCGTACCGACCCCCGAACGGATCTCCGTTACGTACGGGACGGCCACGCAGGAGCGGCTCGACCTTTACCTCCCCCGCGATGGAGCCGAGCGCCACCCGGCGATCCTCCTCGCCCTCGGTGTGAGCCCGGCGCCGCTCGACGACCCGCGCGTCGTGCGAGTCGCGACCGCGATCGCCCGCCTTGGCCTCATCGTCGCGGTGCCCGAGTCGACGGCCCTCATGGCGAACCGGATCGACCGCGAGGAGCCGGCCCGGCTCGTCGAGGCGTTCGAGGTTGTCGCCGCCCGCCCGGAGGTCAGCCCCGAACGCGTCGGGATCGTCGGGTTTTCGGTTGGCGGGAGCCTCGGCCTCCTCGCGGCAACCCATCCCCGGATCGCCGAGCGGGTCAGTTTCGTCAACGCATTCGGGGCGTACGGCGACGCAGCGACGCTCCTCGCCGAGGTTGCTACCCGACGGATCGTCGTCCGCGACGAGGTCCGCGCCTGGCAGCCCGGCGAGCTCACGAAGCGGGTCTACCTCGGGATCGTCCTCGACGTCATCGCCGACCCGGCGGCGCGGGCTTCTGTGGGCGAGGCGATTGCCCCGATCATCGCTGGCGACGGACCGACGGCCAGCTCGTACGACCCCGCCGTGGCGGCCGGGCTGAGCGGCGACGCCCTCGCGATCTACCAGCTCGTCACAACCCCCGACCGGGCCTCCGCCGAGACGGCGATCGCGCGGCTCTCCGAGCCTTCGCGCGAGCTCCTCGCAGCGATCTCTCCGGACCGAGCTGCGGCCGGCCTCCGGGCACCTGTCTTCCTCATGCACGACGAGGCCGACAACGCGATCCCATTCTCCCAGCTCGGGCCGCTCGCAGCGGTCGTCCCGCCCGCCGTCCTGCGACGGGTGAGCGCGTTCCGCCTGTTCGACCATGTCGAACCCGATGGCGGCATCGAACTCGAGACGCTCCCTGAGCTGTGGGAGCTTTACCGGCATCTCCACGACGTGCTCGGAGAGGCACTCTGAACGACGCCGAGATCGATCTGGCTGGCATCGGTCGGTCTACCCGATCCCAAGCACGCGGAGCAGATCGAGGCGGTACAGGCGGCTGCCGGACGCCCACAGCGGACCCGGACGGTCGACTCGGCTACGATCGCACCCTCCTCGTCGACGAGCCGCTGCCCGGATTTTGACCTTGAAAGATGTCGAGCATCACGGCAAGGTTCGGACACGCCCCGGGCCGGACCGCGCGTGGCGGTCGCGTCACAGGACCGCTCGGTCGCGACCATCCTGCATCCGTCGACCACACCCGCCGGCGCGATGAGGCGCGGCCTGGCTCAGTCCTCCGATCCACCGGCCAGCCACTCGTCCAGGAACGAGGTGATCGCCGCGAGCATCTCCTCGCCCGCCAACAGCGCGGGGTCGTTGTGGTGGCTCGCGGCGAGCGGAACGTAGCGCTTCGGCTCGGCCGCCGCGTCGAAGACCCGGCGGCTCAGCTCCGCCGGCACGATCTCGTCGCGCTCCGTGACCAACACGAGCAGCGGCACGCGCACCACGCGCAGCTGCACGGCCAGCGGATATCGGTCGAACAGGAGGGCGTCGAATATCGGCAGGAAGGGGTAGTGGTGGCGCCCCACCTCGGCGACGGATGACGGCGGTGACCGCAGGACGAGGGCAGCCGGTGGCCGCTCCGTCGCCAGGCCGCCGGCCACAGCGGCCCCCAGCGACTCGCCGAAGTAGGCGATGCGCTCGGGATCAACTTCCGGTCGGGCCGCAAGCGCCTCAACCGCGGCACGAGCATCGGCGCGCAGGCCGTCCTCGCTCGGGTTACCCGGGTTACCGGCGTAGCCGCGGTAGTCGAAGAGAAGGACGGCGTAACCGCGCTCGGTGAGCGCCTCGGCGAGCGGCAACCGATGCGAGCGATCGCCGGCGTTCCCATTGCAGATCAGGACGGCCGGACCAGGCGTCGGCTCGGCGCCAGACCGGCTCGGTTGACCGCTGGCCGGCAGGAACCAGCCCGACAGGCGCAGGCCATCAGCAGTGTGCAGCTCTACCACCTGCGACTCGGCGGGCAGGAGCTCCCCACCGGGGCTCGTCGATCCCGGGAAATAGATCAGGCTCCGCTGCGTGACGAAGAGATAGGCAAGGACGACCGCCACGGCCAGTGCCACGATCGTGATCGAGCGCACAAACAGCTCCGGGATGGCCATTGTGTCTGGGATGCTCGCACGTCGCGTCCGCGCCCGGGTTGCCGGTCCGCGTGCGCCCCGACCTGGACCCTCGTGCGAATGTCAAGCGAAAACAGGGCCACCGTGATGGCCTAAAGATGGACCACCTGGCAATGGCGTGGACCTGGGATAGCTGAGCGCTGGCGACCTCCTTCGGTCAGTCGGGGGCTGAGGGAGGGCCGCGTCGGGTCGCCCCTCGCGCGAGGCGAGGCTCTGGCGGAAGCGGTACGACGAGCCCGGGAACTCGAGCAGGTGGCTGTGGGGCTCATCGGGTCGCCGCAGGCCCCCGCACCATGACCTGATGGTGTAGCGGGAAGGGCACCGACGGTGCGGCACGCACCGTTCGCACGACGACCGAACGCCTGTCGTGCTCTCGGCTTCCTGGATGGCGCCGTGCGGCCTCTGGCAAGCTTTGCACGGTTGGTAGCCGTCGGCCAGCGCAGACGGGGTGGGCCACCAGCTCCCGCGGGCGTCCCGCTCATACGTGCCGCTTCCATTGGGCGCCCACGGCGGGCCGTCCCAGTCCAGGATCGGCTTGGCACCGGCATCGCCCCGGCGTAGTGGCTCGACGCTGTCAGGCTCGCATCGGTTGAGCTCTCTGGTGCGCCAGTAGCGTAGCCCGTCCGGTGCTTCCCAATATCGGTTTGGCTTCGAGTAGCCACGGAAGTATGCGCGGTAGGTCTCCGGGTTGCTGCTCTTGACCATCGCGTTGAGGACGTTCCATGCCCAGCCCGGCGACTTGAACACCACCGCGTACTCGTGCGGCATCACCGGGCACAGTTGCCGGACCCAAGGAAGTGCAGCGATCGCGTCGAGCACGGCGTACTCGCGGCCGTCATCACCGCGCACCGTGCGCGAGTCAACGATCTGGAAATCGGCTGCCATATCGGACTCCTTGCCACGTCAGCGGTTGGCCACGCCTGCCTATGGAGGCGGAGTTGTCACCCCTCAGTTGCAGGGCGCTGGCACGGCCGTGCCCATTGTTACTCCGACTCGCGCGCTCAGACGATCGTCATGTCGATTGAGGGCTTTATGCCGACGTCCGGGGAGTTGGGGCCGCGCGGAGCGTGGCGCCGGAGTCTTCGACGAGGCCACACGATGGCAACATCGTGTGGCGCTGGGTTAGCGCCCGAGGCCAGACTCGTGGATAACTCACTTGCCCAAACAGGCT
>JBBEBJ010000113.1:0-86 GCA_040882425.1 Chloroflexota bacterium
CCGGGCCGGTCACCGGGTGCCCGAACGAGCCGCCGACGGGGTCCTCCCTGGCCGGGCCGGTCACCGGGTGCCCGAACGAGCCGCCG
>JBBEBJ010000113.1:186-3983 GCA_040882425.1 Chloroflexota bacterium
ACGGGGTCCTCCCTGGCCGGTAGCTCCGGCGTTACTCAGGTCGGCCCGCCGCAAACATCTGAGGGTGGTTAGTCATCGATTCTGGCAGTGGCCGTCGTCTCGGCGATGGACCACGAGGCAGATATCGCGGAAGGGACCCCGTGAAGAGCACGGCGTTGCCGAGCGAGGACCGGCAAGGCGGGGATGGCGGGCCGCTGCACCGATCCGGGGTGCCGGGGCCCCGTCAACACGGAGTGTCAGAGACAGCCGATGATCGGCAGGCAGATGGGTTGTGACGTGGGGGCGGGGGTCGGGGCAGGTGTTGGCTGCGGGGTTGGCGCGGGCGACGGGGCCGGTGTCGCGGCGGGTGACGGCGTTGGGTCGGGATCAGGTGCTGGCGTCCGGACAGGCGACGGCGTTGGCGTCGGGACAGGCGTTGCCGTGGGGTCGGGGTCCGGTGTCGGGGTCGGATCGGCGTCCGGTGTCGGTGGCGGTGCAGTCCCTGGCGGTCGCGAGCCGGCCGGTGACGACGCACCCGGGACCGGCGGAGTTGGCTGCCCTGCTCCGGGCGTTGCGCCCGGTCCGCCGCCTCCGCCGGGACTGCCCGGTCCGCTGATCGGCGCTGGCGATCCGCCTGGCGCGAAGGGGTCGTTCGGATCGCTGACGCCCGGCCCCGATGGCAGGCCGGGGACCACGGACGCTCCGGAAATGGGGGCTGGGATCGCCGAGGCGACGGCCGCCCTGGACCCGGTATCGGCGGACCCGGTATCGGCCTGGCCCGCCGGCGACGCGGTCGAACGCAGGACCCCGGCTCCCCCGAGCGGTTCGCCGAACAAGGCGCCACCGCTCACCAGCAGAGGACCACCATCAGTCCGATCAGGCCGCCGAGCACGACCCCGACGATCGCCTGTCGACGCTCGGTTACGACGCGCGTCCTGGTCGCATGTCGGTCGCCACTGCGCTCGGACTACGCCGCCGAGCCCGGCGCCCCCGTCGTCGCGTCGACCCGGGCGAGCTCCGCCATTGCGGCCAGGTGCTCGGGCGTCGTCCCGCAACAGCCGCCGATGACCCTGGCACCGGCGTCGCGCATCTCGACGGCACTGGCTGCCATGGTCGCGGGGTCCATCCGGTAGACGGCGCGCATGTCGACGAGCTCAGGCATCCCGGCGTTCGACTTGGCGACCAGCACCGCATCCGGGTTCGCCGTGTGCATGCGCCGGATCACCGCCAGGAGCTCGTCCGGTCCGTTGCCGCAGTTGCCGCCGACGGCATCCGCGCCCCAGGTCGTCAGCGCCGCCACCGCCTGCTCGGGTGAGACGCCCATCATCGTGTGGCCGCGCGTGTCGAACGTCATCGTCGTGATCATAGGCAGGGCCGGGGCGGCCGATCGCACGCCTTCGATGGCGGCCCGCATCTCGAGCAGGTCGGACATCGTCTCGATCCAGACCAGGTCGACGCCGCCCGCGGCAAGCGCCGCCGCCTGCTCGGCGAAGACCGCGACCGCCTCCGCATAGTCGAGCGTGCCGGTGGGCGCCATGATCGAGCCGCTCGGCCCGATGTCGCCGGCAACCAGCGCCTGGCCGCCGGCCGCGTCCACCTCGCCGCGCAACAGGATCGCGGCGGTTCGGTTGAGCTCCGCGACGCGTCGCTCGAGCCCATGGAGGCTGAGGCGCAGCCGGTTGGCGCCGAACGTGTTGGTCATCAGCACGCGCGAGCCGGCATCGAGGTACGCCCGGTGGATCCGCCGGACGACGTCCGGGTGGCTCAGGTTCCAGGCCTCGGGCGGATCGCCGAACTGGAGGCCCGCCGAGAACAGCATGGTTCCCATCGCGCCGTCGGCGATGATCGGTCCCCCCTCCTCGAGGAGCGCCTGCCAGCGCTGGCTCGATCGCCCGCCGTCAGCCAGGCGCCGCTCGTCGGCGTCGGGAAAGGCGAGCGGCTCGAACCCGGCTCCGTCAGTCGAGCTGGTTCGTGCCGCCCGTCGCGGTCTTGTCATCGAATCACTATACCCGGCAACGTTCTTACAGCCGAGGTCGGCGGAGCGGTCACGAACCTACCAATCGGGCAACAACTGGCGATCCAGCCACTCCTCCGGATCCTGCCGCGGACGGATGAGGGCAGCTCGGCCGCCGCGGATGGCGACCTCGGCCGGAACCGGGTGCGAGAGGAACAGCGGCATCGATTCGGTGAACCCGTAGGCGCCGACATCGAGGACCGCCACCAGCTCACCGACTTCGGGCGGGCGCATGACGGCGGACTGGCTGAACACGTCGAGCCCCGAGCAGAGCGGCCCCGCGACCGTCACGGCAACCACCCGACCACCACCGGTGGCCTCCGCGCCGGCACCGACGGGCCGGACCCGGTGTTCCTGGCCGACGAGCGCCGGCCGGAGGAGATGATGCACGCCGCCATCGAGCACGACCACGGTCGTGCCGGCGACGGTCTTGCGATCCACGACGCGCGCGACGTAGGCGCCGGCCGGCCCGACCAGGAACCGGCCGGGTTCCAGCAGCAGCCGGACCCCCGCCAGGATCGGGTCGTCCTCCCACCGGGCAGTCAGGTCCCAGAGACCGGCTCCGAGCCGGCGCAGGTCGAGCGATTCCTCGTGCGGTTCGTACGGAATGCCAAGCCCGCCACCGGCGTCGATGAGCCGGAGCGGTGCGCCCACACTCAACGCGAGGCGTCGGGCGGTCCGAACCGTCGCCTCGACGTGCCCGAGCAGGGCGCTGGCGTCGAGGATGTTTGAGGCGCCAAAGGCGTGGAGCCCCACCAGGTCGAGGTGGCGCGATCGGCTCGCCATCCGCGCCGCATCGACCAGATCGCCACTGTCCATCCCGAACTTGCCGGCGCCGTCATCACCGACGAGCCGGACCCGTTCGAGGCGGACATCCTCCGATACTGCCGCGCGGAGCATGACCGGCTGGACGCGCCCGTAGCGCGCCGCGATCGCCTCGAGTCGTGCCAGCTCGCCTGGCGATTCGACGGTGATGGCCCGGATGCCTCGCGTGACCGCGTCTTCCAGCTCGTCGTCGCGCTTGCCCGGACCCGTCATCACGATCCGGTCGGGTGCGATGCCGGCCCGATGTGCGATCTCGAGCTCGCCGGCCGAGGCGACGTCTGCCCCCAGGCCCAGCTGGCCCAGGTGTGCCACGACCGCGAGGGCCGGGTTGGCCTTCACGGCATAGGCGACATCGACGACTGGCGGCAGGACTGCGCGCAGGGCCTCGGCCTGACGGGTGACGACGTCAAGGTCGTACGCGTAGTACGGCGTGCCATGTTCCGCGGCCAGAGCGTCCGGGGAGATGCCGCCCAACCGACCGGAACGGAGGATCTCGTTGCGCAGCGGCGGGCGGCCGCGCCGGACGCGTTCAGCAACCTCGACGGTCACCGGAGGGCCTCCTCGAGGGCGACCCGCGCCGAGGTCGCGTGATCCCGATCCTTGACCAGGAGCGCGACCGCGACAGACAGCCCGTGCTCCTCGCCGTAGGCGCCGCCGACGGCGCGCGCCCCGGGCACCACGACCGCGCCCGCCGGGACGACGAGCGGTCGCTCGAGGCTTCCCTGGAGCACGCGACCCCGGACGAGGTCGTAGAGGCGGGACGTGCCGGTCAATGTCACCCCCGCACCGATGACCGCGGCCGACCCGACCAGGACACCTTCCAGGAGGGCACTGCCGGCACCCACGAAGGCCCCATCCTCGACGATCACGGGCCGGGCACCGGCCGGCTCCAGGACGCCACCGATCGTGACCCCGGCCGAGAGGTGGACGTCGGCGCCGATCTGCGCGCACGAGCCGACGAGCACGTGCGAATCGACCA
>JBBEBJ010000114.1:0-3921 GCA_040882425.1 Chloroflexota bacterium
CGTACCTCGGCGGGCGGGGCAGGCCGCGCCGGTGGTGCGACGCCCACCATCCGCGTCCCGTGCGCCTACCGTCCCTGGGGGTCTCACCCGCAGCGCTGGGCGATCCAGTCGCGGAATGCCGCCTCGCTGACCTCGCCGCTGGCGATGCCCCGGATCACGTGGTCGGTCTCCTCCGGATCACCGGGTGCCGGGATCCAGGTCCGGCCGTTGCGCTCCACGAAGTCGACCGTGGCGAGGAACGCACAGCGCTTGTTGCCATCGGGCAGCGGATGGTTCTTGACGAGATGCCAGCAGAGCACCGCGGCCTTCGTCGCGAAGTCCGGGTAGGCCTCGACACCGCCGAAGCCGGCCCGCGGAGCCGCCAGCGCGGAATCCGCCAGACCGATCCGGTTGAAGTCGGCGATGAGCTCGGCCGGCACCCCGAGGACCGCCTCTGCGACGAGCAGGTAGTCCGCCAGCTCGAGGTACGCGGTCAACGCGCGAGGCGCTCGAGGATCTCGCGGTTGCGCTCGATGCTGGCCTTCAGGCGCTGTCGGAAGTCGGGGTCGGAGCGGCGTGCCTCGATGTGGGCGGCGATCGCCCGCTGGATCTCCTCGTTGACCGACACGTCGTCGACGCCGGCGATCGCCTCGAGGGCTTCGACCTGGTCGGCAGGCAGGCGCAGCGTGCGGGACTTGATCGTCATGTTGGCCTCCGTTTGTGGAGCGGTGGCCTCACGATACCACGGTATCTCGGTGCACCTGTCGCCGCGATGCGCCCGTGCTCAGCGTGCCGCGATCGGAGGTCGATAAGCTTGCCCGCAACGAACAGATCGGGGTGCATGTCGAGATGAGCAAGCGAGTGAGGCGGCGGGGGTCGCGGCTCTCACAGCACAAACCGGCCGCAGGGCGACCGAAGTTGCGCCAGCCGCCCCTCCGCCAGCTGCCAGTGGCGGACATCGGCTGGCTGCGCGACCACGTCCCCGATCAGCTTTGGACTGGCGGCTTCGTGACCGGCGACCCGTATGCCGGGATGCTGAGGCTAGGTCAGTGCGGCCACAAGGCGCGAGCCGGACGGCACCGACGTGCTGGCGCAGGCCCGCACCCGGCGAGAGCGCGAGCGGGCCGCCCTCCAGTTCGCGAGGGACCGCGACGTGGCGCGGCGCGCGGCGACGATGGCCCGGCTCGACGCCGAAGCCGCAGCGGCAGTGGTCCGCCCGTCACGGATCCCGACGGCCGCCGAGGCGCGCACCTACCTCGAGTCGTTGCCGGACCTGTGGGCGAAGACCTCGGACGCCGGGCGCCATGCGATTGCGGAAGCCGTGTTCGAACGGATCGACGTCCTGGGGGTGACCGACTACACCTTCACGCTTACCGCTCACGCCAAGGCGCGAGGCTGGGACGCCGCCTTCGGGTCGGGCGTCCTGCGCCTCAACGATCAATGTGGTCGGGGCAAAACCCAAGGCTTGGCACCGGCCGGCAGCAGCCCCGAAACGGGCTTTTCTGAGCACGAAGAAGGTCAGTCTGGTCGGGGCGAGAGGGCTAGCCCCTCCTTAACTCAGCAGTCCCTGCGCTTCGTGATGATCAACTGCACGCCGAGGGAGTCCCTCCCGGCGGCGACGGCGCGAAGCGCATGAGAGACGGCTACCTGCGCGGCGAGCTCAGGCGACCAGCGACTCCGCGCCAATGGGACGTGCTTGCCGCCTATGTGGCCGCTGGTGGATCCGTCCTCGACGCGGCCGAGCTCGTGGGCATCCGGCCGAGCACCGTGAAGCGTCACCTCGCCGACCTGCGTGCGCGGTCCGGCCTCACGACGGAACAGCTGATCTACGCCGGCCGGGCGGGCGGCTGGCTCGTCGTTCCGAGCCTGGAGCCCGGCTGAACTGAGACCCCTTGCCCTGGACAGGGTGTCGCCAGCTGTATCGGTCAATGCCGTGGATGCGAAGACGCGTCACCGCCGCCAGGTACCCCCGGCGGCGGCAGTCCCGTGGTCGCGGTCAGGGCTTGATGTTCTGGTTGACTCGGAACAGGTTGTCCGCGTCGTACCGTCGCTTCACGTCCACGAGACGCGGGTAGTTGCCGCGGTAGTTGGCCTTGATCCGATCCTGATCGTCGCCGGCCATGAAGTTGATGTAGCCGCCCTCCTCGGAGAGGGGTGCGGTCGCCGTGTAGTAGTCGCGGACCCACTTGATGTTCGCGTCGTTCTGGGCGGGGTCCGGCCACATGCCGGCGATCACCGGAGCGAAGGTCGCGTCGCGATAGGCGAATGCGGTCGCATCGGCGGCGACCCGGTTGCAGGCGCCGTTGATCGGGTAGATGTGCACCGTCGAATTGACGGCCGGGACCTTGGGGCCATGCACCTCGCGGGTCCCGGTGCGATCTCAGCCGAACATCGCGGTCACGAAGATGGTGGGACGACCCGCCCGCCTGGCACGGGTCGCGGCGTGGCGGCGGGGCTTCGCTTGGAATCCAAGGTGGCTCCCGGCGATGCGCTGATCATGGGATCGCCAGTCGCCGTGGTAGGGTCGGAAGGTGGTCGAGCAGACGAGGCCGCCCGCATTGGAAGGGACATGCCATGCCAGTCGCCGCCACCACGACACCAGCCCCGGGGTATCGAGCCGTCGAATTCACGTCTGACGGGGCAGCCTTGCGGGGGCGGCTCTACCTTCCCAAGCGATGGCCCGCGCCGGTCGTCGTCATGGCGCATGGCTTCTCGGCAACGATCCCGATGGTCATGGACCGGTATGCGGATTGTTTCCGCGAGCGCGGTCTGGCCGTTCTGGCCTTCGACCATCGAGGCCACGGCTCCAGCGACGGCGAACCACGGGGCGAGATCAACGCCTGGGTGCAGGCGCGCGGGTTCATCGATGCAATCGGGGCGGCACGTGGCTTTGCGGAGATCGGGTCGTCCCCGGTCGCGCTCTGGAGTGACAGCCTGAGCGCCCGGGTCGCACTGGGTGTGGCAGCCCTCGACGATCGAGTCAGTGCCCTGGTCTGCCAGGTACCAGCCCTCGGGGCGACACTGGGTGCGGACGATCCTGCCGGCACGCGGCTTGCCGCCATGGAACGGTTTCTGGCGACTGGCGAAGTGCGCCGACCATCTGACACGTGGGTGTCGTTGCCGGTCGTGTCCGCGGATCAGGTCGCAAGCCCGTCCGCCCTCACGCCCCTGACCGCGTATCGATGGTTCATCGAGTACGGCGGGCGGTATGGCACGGGCTGGACGAACCGGGTGGTCTTCACCGCACCGAGCGATGCGCCGGATTTCGACCCGTTCGCGTGTGCCCCGCGCGTTGCCGTCCCGACCCTGTTCGTCATGTCGCCGGACGACGAGATGCCTGGCGCCGTCAGCGCGGTGACCCGCGCGGTGTTCGAACGCCTCGCCGGCCCCAAGGAGGTCGTCGAGGTGGACAGAGGTCACTTTGGCATCATCGAGCACCCGAGCGCGGCATTCGACGTCGCCAGTGAGGCACAGGCCGAGTGGCTGACGCGGACCCTTGGAACTGGGGCGAGTGCTCGCTTGCCGAGTCGCGCGGCCGGCTCATGACTCGGACCCCGGAGGAGGTCGACACGCTCGTTGTCGGCGGCGGCCAGGCGGGCCTGGCCACGAGCCACGAGCTGACACGACACGGTGTGGAGCATGTCGTGCTCGAGCGTGGCCACATCGGTCAGGCCTGGCGTGACCGATGGGACAGCTTCTGCCTGGTGACCCCGAACTGGACGGTCCAGCTGCCGGGGGGTGCCTACGACGGGACCGATCCGGACGGCTTCATGCCACGGGACGAGATCGTCGCGTTCCTCGAGCGCTACGCAGCCCGATCCGAGGTCCCGATCCGGGAGGGGGTGGACGTCCGGTCGCTCGAGACCGCGCAGGCAGGGGGCTTCGTTGCCCGGACCTCGGCCGGTGACCTGCGGGCGCGTCGTGTCGTGCTCGCCAACGGCG
>JBBEBJ010000115.1:0-3870 GCA_040882425.1 Chloroflexota bacterium
GCGGCGACGACGCCGATCCTGATGCTCTCTGCGCGCGGCTCGATCGTCGATCGGATCGCCGGCCTCGAGGACGGCGCGGACGACTACCTGCCGAAACCCTTCTCGCCAGCCGAGCTCGTCCTCCGCGTCAAGTCGATCCTGCGACGCAGCGCGGCGACGGCGAACGTGGCCCTCGTCTCCGAGCCGGCCGCACCCACCCGCCCGCCGCTGCACCGCGCCGATCTCGTCGTCGACCCCGACCGGCACGAGGTGACCCGGGCGGGCCGGATCATCCCGCTGACGCGGGTCGAATTCCGCCTGCTGCTGGCGATCCTCGAGGCCGACGGCCGGGTATTGAGCCGCGACCAGCTCCTCGATGCCGTCTATGGTCACGACGGCGCCGACGTCCTCGACCGCACGGTCGACGTCCACGTCGGGCGGCTGCGCGACAAGCTCGGCGACGACGCCGACCAGCCGCGGTACGTCGCCACGGTTCGCGGGGTCGGCTATCGGGCCGCGCCGCCAGCGACCGCCGCGGCCGCGGCTTCCACCGCATGATCGGTCGCGGGATCGCCCTCCGGATCGCACTCGCCGCGATGGTCTCGGCGGCGGTCGGGTTGGCCATCCTCGCGGTCGGCGTGACCGTCGTCGGGGCGGATGTCTTCACCGGGCTGATGATCGAGGCGGGTGACTCGGCGGAGCACGCTCAGGCGATGTACGACGAGTCCGTCACGACCGTCGTGGTCGCCGCCGTGGTCGTGGCAGCGCTCGCAAGCGTGGTTCTCGCGGTCGTCCTGGCGCGGATGCTGGCTCGACCACTCGCGGCCGTCGGTCGCGCGGCGCGACGGATCGCGGCGGGCGACTACGGGGCACGCGTGCCACGCGGCGGTCCGGAAGAGCTCGCCTCGCTCGCCGATTCGTTCAACCAGATGGCCGGCAGCCTGCAGCGCCAGGAGCAGGAGCGGCGGGACTTCATCGCGAGCGCCGCGCATGAACTGCGGACACCGCTGACCAACCTGCAGGGCTATCTCGAGGCCCTGCGGGACGGGGTGATCCAGGCCGACTCGGCGACCTACGACTCGTTGTGGGATGAGGCCGAGCGGCTCGTCCGGCTGTCTCGGTCGCTCGATTCGCTCGCGGAAGGAGATGCCACCACCGCGCCTCCCGAGCTCGAGGAGGTCGATCTCGTGGCCGCCATCCGCGCCGCCCTCGAGCTCGCCCAGCCGACCATGGATCGGGCTGGTCTCTTTGTCGTTGCCGATCTCCCTGAACGCCTGCCCGCCCGGGCGCACCCCGATCACCTCTCGCAGGTCCTGGCGAACCTCGTCTCGAACGCCGCCCGTTACACGCCGCGAGGCGGCACCGTCGCGGTCCGCGCCGAGCGGCGCCCCGCAGATCTCCTTGTGTCGATCGTGAACACCGGCGAAGGAATCCCGCCCGACGACCTCGAACGCGTCTTCGAGCGCTTCTACCGGGTCGAGAAGTCGCGCGATCGCGCTCGCGGTGGCGCCGGCATCGGCCTGGCCATCGTCAAGCAGCTCGTCGAGGCAGGCGGAGGACGGGTCGGAGCGGAATCGCAGGACGGCCAGACGCGGTTCTGGTTCAGCCTCCCCGCCTGAACCCGCTCACGGCAGGCCGATCGCGACCATCCCGATCGCCACGCCGAGCAGCCCGAGCCACTGGATCCCCTTGAGTCGCTCGCCCAGGAGGGCGACGGCGACCAGGATCGTGACGGCCGGCCCGAACGATGAGGCGAGGCCAACCAGCCAGGTCGGGGCGCTCGAGAGGCCGATGGCAAACGAGATGAGACCGGCCGCATCGAGCGCCCCCGCGACGACGAGCATCACGGCGACGCGCCGCACCGGCACCGGCGGTCCGCTCGCGGCGCGTTCGGGGCTGCTGCGCCCGGCCATGGCGATCGCGAGGATCGCGAGGATCGACACGAAGGCGATGACGAGCCGCGACACGAGCAGGACCTGGAGCCAGTCGGCCGACTCGATGGCGATGTCCATGGTGATCGCCATCAGCGCGAACAGGACGAGGGCGACCACCGCGAAGATCACGCCCGGCCCGGCGAAGCGGGTCCCGCGGAGGCCGGCATCGAAGGCGACGCCGGTCATGATCACCCCGACCGTCGCGATCGCGGCACCCAGCGCCTGGAGCGGCGTCAGCGATTCGCCGCGAAACGCGACCGACAGCACGACGGTGAGCCCGCCGTACGCGGCCACCATCCCGCTGACCACCGAGATCGGGCCGATCCTGAGCCCCGTGAAGTAGGCGAAGTAGGCGCCGGCGCCGATCAGGCCCAGCAGCGCGGACAGCCCGAGCGCCGCTGGGTCCGTGGGGATGGACGTTCCCGCGACGATGGCGAGCAGGCCGAGGAAGATCGCGCAGATCAGCTGGACGCCGGCCGTGACCCGGAGGCTGCCGATCAACCGCGCGGCGAGCGCGCTGGCGATGTCCATCGTGCCCCAGGAGAGGGCCGCACCGAGTCCGGTCAGGAGTCCGAAGGGCATCCGCGCAGCCTAACGATCCGGTCCGTCGCTCGCGCTCGTGTCGCGCCCGATGCCTCGTCGTCCGCGTGGTCCCACGGCCGGTCTGCCCGTCCGAGTGAGGGGCGTCCGTATACTCGGGTCGATGGACGATCCGGGGTTGCCGCGACCGACCGATGGCGACGCCGAGACCGTCCGGCTCCAGGCAGAGGAGCACCCGCTGATCGAGGACATGCCGCCGGCCACACCGGCGGAGCACTGCCTGCGGCTGATGCACCTCCGCGCGTACGACGAGGCGGTCTCCCACGCCGCCGGGCGCGACGTGCTCGATGTCGGCTGCAACACGGGATACGGGACGATCCGGTTCGCACCGATCGCGCACAGGGTCGTCGGCGTGGACGTGTCGCCACGCGCGATCGACGCAGCGCGCCTCAGGGCACCGGACGGTCGCCCGGAGTTCATCCTCACGACCGGCTTCGAGCTGCCGTTTCCAGCCGCAACCTTCGACCTCGTGACGAGCTTCCAAGTGCTCGAGCACGTCCCGGACCCGCTCACCTTCCTGCGGGAGCTCGCCAGGGTCCTGCGGCCGGGCGGCACGGTCATCCTCGCCACCCCGAATGCGTCGACCCGGCTCTATCCGGGGATGACGCCGTGGAACAGGTTCCACGTCCACGAGTACATGGCCGTGGAGCTCGCCGACCTGCTGCGCGGCGTATACCCGCGTGTCACCGTGCTCGGCATGTTCGGCGCGCCCGAGCTCTACGAGACGGAGATTCGTCGAGTCGACGCCGCGCGCCAACGGATCCGGAGCAAGGAGGAAGCCGCCGCCCGACAGACGGCCCGGCAGGCGGCTGACGCCGCGAAGGCGCAGGCTGGGGCGTCCCGCCACCGCGCCCCACGGCCCTGGCCGGTTCGGGTCGCGCGCAGGGTGATCCCCCAGCCGATCCGGACCTGGCTCGGGTCCGTCGTCCGCTCGCCCTCGCGGCTGCCAACCGCCGCGACACGTGCCTCGGGGCCCATCACGGTCCCGGCCCCGGTAGCTGCGCCGCCGGTCGACCTCGACGCGTTCCTGCGATTCACCGTCGACGACCTGTGGTACGAGGAGACCGACCTGGATCGCTCGATGGACCTGCTCGCGGTGTGCGAGCTCGAACCGGCGATCGAATCGGAGCACGATCCGACGGCGGTCTGAAGCCCGGCGTGGGTTGGGTCAGCGGGGTCCCGTGCTACACTCTGCCACCGGTCGGCAGACCGCACGGTCCGAAGACCGCACGGTCCGGAGACCGCACGGTCCGGCGCCCTCGCGGCGACCGTCTGACCCGATGGGGATGTAGCTCAGCTGGAAGAGCACCGCGTTCGCATCGCGGGGGTCAGGGGTTCGAGTCCCCTCATCTCCACC
>JBBEBJ010000116.1:0-3861 GCA_040882425.1 Chloroflexota bacterium
CAGTCGGGAACGACAACCGAGCTCAACCTGACCGACCAGATGCGCTCGCTCGGCGTGGAGTTCTCGCCGCAGGTCTTCGGCGACATCGACGCGACCTATGACGCCTACTCGCAGGGCCGCTGCGACGCGGTGACCAGCGACCGCTCCCAGCTCGTGGCCAGGCGCACGCAGTTCACCAACCCAGGTGACCACGTCATCCTCGACGTGGTGATGTCGAAGGAGCCGCTCGGGCCGGTGGCGCCGCTCGGCGACGACCAGTGGTTCAACGTCGTCAAGTGGGTCGTCTTTGCCACGTTCGAGGCGGAGGAGCAGGGCATCGACGCCGGCAACGTCGAACAGATGCGCGACACCAGCGAGAACCCCGTGATCCGCCGGCTCCTCGGCGTTCAGCCGGACGCCGGCGAGCTTGCCGCGGCCCTGGGCCTCGCGGACGGCTGGGTGGTCGACGTGATCGGGGCTGTCGGAAACTACGGCGAGGTCTACGACCGCAACCTCGGGCCGGGCACGCCGTTCGACCTCGACCGCGGGCCGAACCGTCAATGGACCGACGGCGGGCTCCTGTACGCGCCACCCTATCGCTGACACTGCCTGACCGACCCGGGCCGAGGATCTCCGCGGCCCGGGTCGGGCGATCGGCCCGTCCGCGGACCCATCCACGATGACCACGGCCCGACCAGATCACCATCACGCCGCGGTGCCGCCGTGGCGTGACGTCCGTGTCCTTCGCATCGCGGTCCAGGTCGTCGTGGTCGCGCTCGTCCTCGCGGTCGGCCTCGTCCTGTGGAGCAACCTCACGACTTCGATGAACAGGAGCCGGCTCACCTTCGGGCTCGGCTTCCTGGACACCACCGCCGGGTTCGAGATCGCGGAGAGTCCGATCCAGTTCAGTGCCACGGACACGTATGGCCGGGCGTTCGCCGTCGGGTTGATCAACACGCTGATCATCAGCGTCACCGGGATCGCCCTGGCGACGATCCTGGGCGTCATTGTCGGAGTGGCCCGCCTGTCGGGGAACTGGCTCGTCAACCACCTCGCCGCCGGATTCGTCGAGGTCATGCGGAACACGCCGCTGCTGGTCCAGCTCGTGCTCCTGTACGCGGTGTTCCTGCAGCTCCCTTCCGTCGCCAACGCGGTGGCACTGCCAGGATCGATCTATCTCAGCCAACGGGGCCTGTCGCTGCCACGTCCGCTGCTCGAGCCGACCTTCGGTCCATGGCTGGCGTGGTTGGCGGTCGGGATCGTGGTCGCGATCGTCGCCCGATGGTTCGGGTCGCGGCGGGAGGCCTCGGGGCATCGTTCGTTCGGCCTCCGGAGGGCCGGGATCCTGGTGATGGTGACCATCCCTGTCGTCGCCTGGGTCGTGCTGGGGGCCCCGATCCGTCTCGATGTTCCCGTCCTCCAGCGCTTCAACTTCGTTGGCGGGATCGTGCTGTCCCCCGAGTTCTCGGCGCTGCTCTTCGGGCTGGTGATCTACACAGCCGCCTTTATCGGCGAGGTCGTCCGCGGCGGCATTCAGTCCGTCCGGCGCGGGCAGCTCGAGGCCGCCTACGCCGTGGGACTGACCCAGCGCCAGACCCTTCGCCTCGTCGTCTTTCCCCAGGCCCTGCGGGTGATCGTTCCTCCCCTGACCAGCCAGTACCTCAACCTGGCCAAGAACTCGAGCCTGGCGATCGCGATCGGCTTCCCCGATCTGTTCAGCGTCAGCCGGACCATGTCCAACCAGACGGGACAGCCGGTCTCGGTGATCGTGATGGTGATGGCCACCTACCTGGCGATCAGCCTCGCCACCTCTCTCGTGATGAACCTCTACAACCGTCGCGTCCAGGTCCTAGAGCGATGACCATCGGCGACTCCCAGTTGCCGCCGCCGACCGTCTCGATCGGACCGGTCGGCTGGCTGCGCCAGAACCTGTTCAGCACCTGGTACAACGCACTCCTGACGGTCGTGCTGGTCGCGTTCCTCGTCCCGCTCGTCGTGGTGATCCTGCGCTGGATCGTGACCGAAGCGCGCTGGGGGGTGGTCACCGCCAACCTGCGCCTCTTCCTCATCGGCCAGTACCCATTCGAGGAGGCGTGGCGGATCTGGCTGAGCCTGACCATGCTGTCCGTGCTGACGGGCGTCTCGGCCGGCGTCTACGGCGGCGCCACGGTTCGAACGCTGGCGACCTGGCTGGCGGCCGGCCAGGCGTTGCTCGGCGCGCTGGCTGCGGTCTCCGGGCTCGGACCGGCGGTGGCCCTCGCGCTCGTGGCCAACACGGCGATGGTGTGGGTCGCTTTCCTCCTGGTTCGGTGGCGGCCACGGTCCGTGTCGCGTCGGCTGGTCGGCCTTGCCTGGCTCGCCTCGATCCCGATCACGGTGGTCCTCCTCCAGGGCATCCGCGGTCTCCCTCTGCCGATCGTCACCTCGAACCTGTGGGGCGGCCTGCTGCTGACCTTCCTGCTCGCGATCGTGGGCATCCTCCTGTCGTTCCCGTTCGGGGTGCTCCTGGCGCTGGGTCGTCGGAGCGGCCTGCCTGCCGTTCGCGTCGTGAGCACGGCCTACATCGAGCTGATCCGCGGCGTGCCGCTGGTCACCATCCTGTTCATGGCCGCCGTGATGCTGCCGCTCTTCCTGCCCAGCAACGTGCGGATCGACCAAGTCCTGCGGGCGATGGTCGGGATCACGCTGTTCTCGGCGGCGTACGTTGCCGAAAACGTCCGGGGCGGGCTCCAGGCCATCCCGCTGGGCCAGGTCGAGGCCGCCCATGCGATCGGGTTGAACACGTTCCAGACGAACCGGTTCATCGTGCTCCCGCAGGCACTGCGCGCCGTGATCCCGGCGAATGTCGGGCTGTTCATCAGCCTGCTCAAGGACACGACACTCGTCACCATCGTGGGGCTGCTCGAGCTGCTCGGGATCGGCCGGGCCGTCCTGGCCCAGCCGCAGTGGTTCGGGGCGCAGCTGGAGGTCTACGTGTTCATTGCGGCCGTGTTCTTCGTCCTGTGCTACACGATGTCGCAGGCGAGCTACCGGCTCGAGACCGCACTGGGAGTCGGGACCCGGTGACCGCCGGTACCGCTCCCGCCGCGACGACCGGAGTGTCGTCACCGACCGAGGTGCATCAGTGAACGACCAGCCGGACCAGCCCGGTTCCTCGACGGGGATCATCGACTGTCGTGACGTGCACAAGTGGTTCGGTGACCTTCATGTGCTG
The DNA here is from genome assembly GCA_040882425.1 of Chloroflexota bacterium. GTDB lineage: Bacteria > Chloroflexota > Limnocylindria > Limnocylindrales > CSP1-4 > SPCO01. The sequence continues at coordinate 3,194 of JBBEBJ010000116.1, forward strand.
CGCGGTATCGACATGACGGTCAAGGCCGGCGAGGTCGTCGTCATCTTCGGCCCGTCCGGCTCCGGAAAGTCGACATTCATCCGGACCATCAACCGGCTCGAAGAGCACCAGCGCGGCGAGATCTTCGTCGACGGCATCGAGCTGACCAATGACATCAGGAACATCGCGGCGATCCGCAGCGAGATCGGAATGGTCTTTCAGCAGTTCAACCTCTTCCCGCACCTGACCGCGCTGCAGAACGTCACCCTCGGGCCCATCCGAGTCCGGAAGCTGCCCCGCGACCGGGCGGACCAGCAGGGCATGGACCTCCTTGAGCGAGTCGGCATCCCCGAGCAGGCGCGCAAGTATCCGGCGCAGCTGTCGGGCGGACAGCAGCAACGCGTCGCGATCGCGCGGGCGCTGGCGATGCAGCCCAAGATCATGCTGTTCGACGAGCCGACATCCGCGCTCGACCCGGAGATGATCAGCGAGGTGCTCGACGTCATGCGCGAGCTCGCGGTGTCGGGCATGACGATGCTCTGCGTCACGCACGAGATGGGGTTCGCCCGCGCGGTGGCCGACCGGATGGTCCTGTTCGACGAGGGTCTCATCGTCGAGGAGGGTCCCCCGCAGCAGATCTTCGAGGCCCCGGCGCAGGCCCGGACGAGGCAGTTCCTGTCCCAGATCCT
>JBBEBJ010000117.1:0-24372 GCA_040882425.1 Chloroflexota bacterium
TCGCGGTCGACGGCCCACCCGCGGTCATCGATCTCGGTGCCGTCCAGGCGGATCTCGCCGGGCATCGGCTGCTACGCGACGGAGAGGAGCTGCCGATCAAGCCGAAGGCCTTCGAACTGCTTGCCTTCCTGATCCGCCACCCGGGCCAGGTCTTCACGCGCGATCAGTTGCTGGAGCACGTCTGGGGTTACGACTACGGTGGCGAGACGAGGACCGTTGACGTCCACGTGCACTGGCTGCGAAGCCGCATCGAGGTCGATCCGGGCAACCCCGCGTTCATCCACACGGTGCGTGGCGTGGGGTACGTCTTTCGCCGACCGACGTAGCGGGTCGTCGAGCGCGGTCAGCTCGCCTTGTGGTTCATCCGCTCGATCGCCTCGGCGGCGTCCTCGGCGGCGTCGATCGTGTCCTCGAAGGTCGTGTACAGGTCGCGCCACTTGATCACCTCGAGGGGATCACCGCCGTCCCGGAAGAGCCGCGCCACGGCGGCGCGTGACAGCCCGTCGGCTTCATGCTCGAGGTCGTGGATGGTCTTGAGGTGTGGTTCGAGGCCCTTCAGTCCGTCGAGCCCGCGAAGGGCTGCCAGCAGCTCGGTACCCTGCTCGGCAATGATTGCGGCGAGCCGGCGCGCCTCCTCGGTCGGCTGGGTCACGTCGTAGATCACGAACGTCTCGGCGATCGCCTGGATGCCGTCGAGCACGTCGTCGAGCCGGACCGTCAGCTCGTGGATGTCTTCCCGGTCGAACGGCGTGACGAACGCGTCCTCGAGCCGCCGGTTGATCTCCCGGTCGATCTCGTCGCCGGCCTTCTCGAGGGCCTGGATCTCCGTGACCCGCTCGTCGAGGCGATCGAACCGATCGACCATCTCCCGGAGACGGTTCCCTGCGCGCTCGAGGATCTCGCCGTCTTCCACGAACAGGTGGAAGAACTTCACGTCCTTTGGGAGCAGGCGAAAGGTCATCGAGGCGCCTCCGGGCGGACTGCGGGGCCTGGGCTCACCCGAGCCCAGACAGGTGGAGCACGAGCCATGCGAGGGCTGCGACGCCGGCCGCGGCCGGGATCGTCACGACCCAGGCGACAAGGATATTCCGGGCCACGCCCCAGCGGACGCCGCGCGGACCGCGACTCGAGCCGACTCCCATGATCGCGCTGGAGATGACGTGGGTGGTAGAGACCGGGATGCCGAAATGGGCCGTCGTGAACAGGATCGTCGCCGACGTCGTCTCCGCCGCGAAGCCGTGGACCGGCTCGAGGTGGGCGACGCGGTGGCCCATGGTCCGCATGATCCGCCACCCACCGATCGCCGTCCCCAGGGACAGCGCGGTCGCGGCGATGACGATCACCCAGGTCGGCACCGTGACGTCGGGGATGACGCCCGCCGAGAAGAGAGCGAGCGTGATGATGCCCATGGTCTTCTGGGCGTCGTTCGAGCCATGCGAGAAGGCCATGAACCCGGCCGACAACACCTGGACCCGCTTGAAGACCCGACCCAATGGCCGGCGGTGGACCTTCCGAAAGACCCAGTAGATCCCGAGCATCAGACCGAACGCGCCGACGAACCCGAGCACCGGCGACGCGACCATCGGGACGAGCACCTTGCCGACGATCCCGTCGACGTTGAAGGCGCCGAAACCCGAGGCCGCGAGCGTCGAGCCGAGCAGGCCGCCGATCAGCGCATGACTGCTCGAGCTCGGCAGGCCGAGCCACCACGTGATGAGGTTCCAGGCGATCGCACCGAGGAGCGCGGCGATGACCACTGCCTGCGTGGTCGTCTGCTCCTGGACGAGACCCGACCCAATCGTCTTGGCGACCGCCGTGCCCGCGAAGGCGCCCACGAAGTTGAACGTCGTCGCCATGACGATCGCCTGCCGCGGGTGGAGCGCCCGGGTCGCCACGGACGTCGCGATGGCGTTCGCGGTGTCGTGAAAGCCGTTGATGTAGTCGAAGATGACGGCGAGGACGACGACTGCGACCAGCATCACCGTAACGTCATCCATTCGCAGTGGATGGTAGTCGCGGGCCAGGTGTCGCATGGACCGGCCGCGCCAGCCACCGGCGTGCCCGACCTGCCCCGTCCAGGCGGGCCTGCCCCGCTATCCTTCGCGGATGCGCCTGTCCAACCTCTTCTTCACCACGCTCCGCGACGATCCCGCCGACGCAGAGATGCCGTCGCACCGTCTGCTGGTCCGAGCGGGCTATGTCCGCCAGCTCGGGTCGGGCATCTACTCGCTCCTGCCGCTTGGCTTTCGGGTCAACAAGCGGGTCGAGCAGGTCGTTCGCGAGGAGATGGATCGGATCGGCTGCCAGGAGATGGAGATGCCGGTCGTGCACCCGGCCGACATCTGGCGCGCGAGCGGCCGGTACGACGCGGTTGGCCCCGAGCTCGGGCGGTTCAAGGACCGCGCCGGACGGGACATGGTCCTCGCGATGACCCATGAGGAGGTTGTCGGCCTCCTGCTCGCGGACATCGTCCGGAGCTATCGCCAGCTACCGATGATGGTCTACCACTTCCAGACCAAGTGGCGCGATGAGCCGCGCTCCCGCGGCGGCCTCATCCGGGTCCGGGAGTTCGTCATGAAGGACGCCTACAGCATCGACCGCAACGATGCCGGCCTCGACGCAAGCTACTGGGCGCAGCACGGCGCGTACGAGCGCATCTTCGAGCGCCTGGGTCTCAAGACGATCGCGGTGTCATCAGACGTCGGGATGATGGGCGGGTCGCAGGCTCACGAGTTCATGGTGCTCAACCCCGCCGGCGAGGACGTGCTGGTCCTGTGCGAAGCCTGCGGCTACGCGGCCAACCGCCAGGTGGCGGTCATTCCGCGGCCGCTCCCCCCGAGCGAGGATCCGCTGCCCCTCGAGGAAGTCGCGACGCCGGGCACGACCACCATCGCGACGCTGGCCGCCTTCCTTGGAGTCGGTCCCGCGCGGACGGCCAAGGCCGCGTTCTTCATGACCGGCGACGGTCGGCTGGTCACGGCCATCGTCCGCGGCGACCACGAGGTCAACGAGACGAAGCTGTTCAACGCGGTCAAGGCCACGGGTGGGATGCGGCCGGCGACGGTCGAGGAGATCCGGGCCGCCGGCATGGAGCCGGGCTACGGGTCACCCATCGGGGCGCACGACACGTTCGTGGTGGTCGACGACGTGGTGGCGGGGTCGGCCAACCTCGTGGCCGGCGCCAATCGCGCGGGCTTCCACTACCGGAACGTCAACCATGGCCGCGATTTCATGGCGGACCTCGTGACCGATCTCACCACTGCGACCGAAGGCGACCCCTGCCCGACGTGCGGCCAGCCGGTGATCCTGCGCAACGGCATCGAGGTCGGCAACATCTTCAAGCTGGGCACCAAGTACTCCGATGCGTTTGACGCGACGTATCTCGGTGAGGATGGCGCCGCCCACCGGATCGTGATGGGCTCGTATGGCATCGGGATCGGGCGGAACGTGGCCTGCATCGTGGAGGAGCACCACGATGACAAGGGGATCGTCTGGCCGGCCGAGGTGGCGCCCTATGCTGCGCACCTCGTCTCGATCGGGGCGGCGCGCGAGCCCCGCGTCAACGAGGTCGCGGAGCAGCTTCATACGTTCTCGATCGAGCATGGACGCGAGATCCTCTGGGACGACCGTGACGAATCGCCGGGCGTCAAGTTCACCGACGCCGAGCTGCTCGGCATGCCCTGGATCCTGACGGTCAGCCCGCGCTCGCTCGCCGCCGGCGGCGTCGAGGTCACCGATCGCGCGACGGGCGAGCGCTCGACCCGCTCGATCGAGGACGTCGAGGCGCTGCTGGCCCGTTCGGGCGCCCGGTGACCGAGGGGACGTCAGGTTGACGGGGCTTCGTCGACCGAGACGTCGCCGATCGTGCCGTCGAGCGCGATGACCGTCTCGCCGACCTCGGGAAGCGTGTCGATCAGCTCGGCAGACGTGACCGCCGTACCCGACAGGATCTCCCCCTCGTCGATACGCGAGATCACGAACGAAACACCCGGTGGAATGGATGCTGAGATGGCGATCTCGCCGATGCGGTACGGCGACTTCTTGTCGCGCAGCGCCGCGTTCGTTTTCTCCTGGAGTGCGGTGGCCTTGATGATCAGCTCCGCGAGCGTGCTCGGGTCGATCTTCTCGACGACCGTCGCCATGCCCTTCCTGGCCTGCCCAACAGCGTCTCGCGCCTTGCGGCTCAGGCGTTCGTGCACCGCGGGATCCGACGCCCGTTGGCCGACCTCGCTCGCCTTCGTCCGCGCCGCCTCGGTGGCGTGCTGGGCACCCTCGGCCGCGGCCTCCGCCGCCTCTCGAGCGCGTTGCAGGAAGCTCACGGACGGAGTCTAGCGAGCGTTCATCGCTCGGACCACTACGATTTCATCGATGTCGCCACGTCCCGCCCTCCCGAGCGATGACCTGTACGCCCGGCTCGAACTGCCGACGGACGCCACGCCCGAGGCGATCGAGATCGCCTGGCGAGCGCTGCTCCGCCAGCACCACCCCGATGTCGCGGGGCAGGCCGGTCTGGAGCGCGCCAAGCGGATCAACGTGGCCCACGACTGGCTGAGCGACCCCACGCTCCGGAGCCGGTACGACCGGGAGCGGGGGTTGCGTGATGGTCGGCAGCCGCGTCGCGGTCAGACCTGGTGGGAGACTCGACCCGTGGATCCGACCGCCGCCTCGACGGTGACCGCGCGACCGCGACGACCGGAGGACGTGCTGGCGCGCTTCCTCGAGCGCGTGTCGGCGCTGAACGCCGACGACCTGGACCGCCTGGCGATTGCCGATCCGGCACCAATCGCGTTCGGGGCCACGATCCGCCGGTTCCTGCCCGACGATCGACGCGCCGCCCTCGAGGCGGTCGAGGCCGAGATCGATCGGCGGCTTCCACCGGCGGCCGTGGTACGTCACGGTGTCCGCGATACCGTGCATGCCTACGCCGCGGAGCTCGTCCTTGCGCCGTTCCTCGATGCGCTCCTCAGCGAGCCGTTCCGGGATCGCACGCGCGAACGACTTTGCCGTGGATGGGAGGCCGCCGTCGACCAGCCGCGCTACGGACCCAACGGCGAGGCCGTCCGTGCGCTCATCGGACGTCTCCGAGCCCTCGATCCCGTCGGCGTCGCGGGTCTGGCGAGGCAGGGCGCGCGAGAGCGCCTCGGCGAGGAGCCATGGCCGCCGTCGACCTCGCCGGACGACGACGAGGTCCTGCGGGTCTCCTCCGCGCTCGCGTCGCGCGATGCGGCGGCCGCCGTCGCTGCCCCGGAGCTGGATCGAGCGGTCGTCGAGCGCGCCCGGCGCGCAGCCGCCCGGATCGCCCACCTGCTCGTCCTGCGGCATGCCTTCGCGCCGAGGACCTTCGACGTCCTCACGGCTCCCTGGCGACCCCGGCTGGTCACGAATGACGCACCCGGCCCGCGCGTCCGGGGTGGCCGCAGCGGTTGAGCTGCCGAACGGCCTTCGCGAACCGGCGAACGGGCCGGGCGGTGGCTGTGCGATGCTCGCACCATGGAGCCGTGGCTGGTCGCGATCGGGTCCCTCCTCGCCCTGCTCGCGGTATCGGTCGGTACGATCCGCGCTCGGCGCGTCGTGGCACGGGTGCGAGCCGTGGCCGGGGTGGCCCCGGACGCGGACGCGGTCGGCGCCGTCGCCAGCTTGCGATCGGGGAACGACGAGCTCGAGAAGGAGCTCGCAGCGGATCGCCACGAGTACGACCTGCTGATCGAGGCGCTGGCCCAGGGCGTGCTCTCGGTCGACCGTGGCCTGCGGATCGTGGGTGCAAACAGCGCCGCCCACACGTTCCTGGGCCGACCTCCGGGCGCGCTCATCGGGCGAACCCTGATCGAGGCCTTTCTGGACATCCAGGTCGAATCCATCACGCGGGCCGCCATGGACCAGGGCTCCGCGACCGGTGAGACCGGCCCGGCCGACCCCGACGGTCGCCGCCTCCTGGTTCGGGCTCGTCGGTCGCCCACGGGTGGCGCGTGGCTCATCCTCGACGACGTCTCCGAGCTGCGCCGCCTCCAGCGGATCCGAACGGAGTTCGTCGACAATCTCTCGCATGAGCTCCGGACGCCCCTGACCACGGTGAGCCTGCTGGCCGAGACCCTGACCCGTGACGCTGACCTGGCCGGTGACGCGATCCCGGTCAAGATGCGAGACCGGATCGACAAGATCGAGGTCGAGACGGGTCACCTGGTCCAGATGGTCAGCGAGTTGCTCGACCTCTCGCGCATCGAACAGGGCGGCACCATCCAGGCCGCTGATCTCGTCGACCTGGGCCAGATCGCGACCGAGTCGACCGAGCGGCTGCGTCTGTTCGCCGATCGCCAGGGCGTGGCGCTCCATGTCGAGGTGGCGCCCGGGCTTCCGCTCGTCCTGGGCGACGCCGCGAGACTTGCCCAGGTCTACGTCAACCTGCTGCATAACGCGGTGAAGTTCAGCCCCGACGGCGGCGATGTCACCGTGACCGTGCACAAGGAGGACGGACGGGTGGTCAGCGCCGTGGCCGATCACGGGGTGGGAATCCCGACGGCAGCCCAGGCCCGGATCTTCGAGCGCTTCTACAAGGTGGATCGCGCCCGGGTGCGGGGGGAGACCGGCGGCACGGGGCTGGGTCTCGCCATCGCGCGCCATGTCATCGAGCAACACGGCGGCACGCTCTGGGTCGAATCGGTCGAGGGAGCGGGATCCATCTTCCGGTTCGCCCTCCCCGTGGCCGAACTCTGATGGCGGTGCAGACTCTCCGCCTGGCGCACCGCGGCGACTGGCGGCGCGAGCCGGAGAATTCGCTGGCGGCCTTCGACGCGGCACTCACCATCCCCGGATGCGACGGCGTCGAGTTCGACGTCCGGTTGGCTGCCGACGGCGTTCCGGTCGTCTACCACGACGAGACGTTGGTTCGGGTCCACGGGCGTGTCGAGCGGATCGATGCGATGCGCTCGGACGGGCTGGTCGATCTCGGCATCCCGACGCTCGAAGACGTGCTGCGGTCGGCCGGCCGGCATCCGTTCCTGGACGTCGAGTTCAAGGTCGACGCCGGCCCGGCGGGGATCGAGGTCCTTGCCGCCGGGCGTGGGCCGGAGCTGCACAACGCGGTCATCTCGTCGTTCGACCGGCGCGCGCTCGAGGGCGTGATGCACCGAGCGCCGACCTGGTCGCGTTGGCTCAACGCGACCGAGCTTGACGGGTCAACCGTCGCCGCCGCTCTCGCGTTGGGCTGCCGCGGCGTGTCGGTCGAATGGCACGCGCTCGACACGGCATCGATCGCCCGGGGGAGGGCGGCTGGACTCGAGATCGCGGCATGGACGGTTCACCGCCGACCGACCTACGACCGGTTGGCCAGGCTTGGGCTGGTCGCGGTCTGTGTCGAGGGCGCGGCGCTCGACGGCTGAGGAGGGCTACACCTTGAGGGAACGGGCCGACCAGACGGACCAGGCGGACCAGGCGGGCCACGCAGACCAGGCCGACCGGGCCGATCTCGTGGTCGTCGGTGCGGGCACGATCGGTGGGTGGGCGTCGGTGTTCGCCCGGGCGGACGGCGTTGGACGGGTCGTCGTCCTCGACCGTGGACACGTCGGGATGGGCGCGTCGTCGCGGGCGGCCGGCATCGTCCGCGCCCAGGGCGGGACGCCGGCGACCGTGGCGCTCGGCCGTTGGTCGATCGATTTCTACAAGGGGCAGCGAGCGGCCTATGGCACCGATTCGGGGTTTCGGGAGCTCGGCTATCTCATCCTCGCGGTCACCGAAGACGACGAACGCGCCGGTCGCGAACGCGTCGCGCTGCAGCAGGCAAACGGACTGGACGTCACGTGGCTCGATGCGCCGACGGCTGCCGCCACGGCCGCGACGCTGTCAACCGACGGTCACCGCGGCGGGAGCTACCTCGCGACCGACGGGGCGATCGACCCACCGCGGAACGTCCGCGCCTACTCCCTGGCGGCGCAGGCCGCCGGTGTCGAGCTCCGAGAAGGGACGACGTTCACGGCACTGCGCACGTCATCGACCCGCGGCGGCGCCGCCCGCGTCATCGGCGTCGAGACCGATCGTGGGGTGATCGAAACCGACCGCGTCCTGCTTACCGGCGGCCCGAGCCTTCGCGCCGTCGGGCAGGCGGCCGGCCTGCGCATCCCGGCCGGCGCCGCCCGGCACACGGTCGCCGTGCTCGAACCGCACCCCGCGTTCGATGTCCCGCGCATGCCGATGGTCTTCGACATCGGCGCAGGGCTCTACTGGCGGCTCGAGGAGGGTGGACTGTTGTTCGGCTGGAGCGATCCGGACGAGCGTCCGGGGGAGGCGCGGTCGATCGACTGGGCCGCCTACGACCGCGCGCGGACGAGGCTGGCCGGGTTCGTGCCGATCACCCGCGAGCTCGGGTTGCGCCGGATCTGGGCCGCCACCATCGACTACACGCCCGATCACCTGCCGATCATCGGACCCGCCCTGACCCCGAACGGTGCCCGGATCGAGGGCGTCACGGTCGCCTCCGCCGGTGGCCACGGGATGATGTGGGGCCCGGGTGTGGCCCGTGTCGCCGCCGACCTCATCGTCAGCGGCCGGACGACCCTGACGGACGTGTCCGACCTGGGTCTCGACCGGTTCGACGCCCACGGTCGCAGCCGGCTGGCGAGCGACCCGATCGCGCTGCCGTTCCCGGTCAGCGCCGAATAGCCGGAGGCCCGGCCGACCGGCCGGGCCTCGAAGGACAACGTCGAGCGAGGGTCAGCAGCAGCCGGTCCCGCCGCAGCACGCGCCACCCACGACCGGCAGGCCGGGCAGGGGAGCGGGAAGGCTGATGGGCTTGATCGATGCCGCGGTCCAGCCGGTCGGCTTGGTCGCGCGGATGATCGCGCCGTGCATCCCGTCGCCGACGGTATGGGTCGATGTGACCTCGACGTCCACCAGCCCGACGGCCTCGAGGCCAGCACGGTACTCCGAGAACGACAGCGCGCCGGCGACGCACCCGGCGAAGCTGCCCCGCTCCGCTCGTTCCGTGGGGTCGAGGGCGTCGTCGGCGACGACGTCGCTGACGCCCATCCGGCCGCCGGGCCGGAGGACACGGGCAATCTCGGCGAGGACGGCGGCCTTGTCGGTCGACAGGTTGATCACGCAGTTGCTGATGACCACGTCGACCGAGCCCTCCTCGAGCGGGATGGCCTCCATCTGACCCCTGCGGAACTCGACATTGGTCGCGCCAGCCTCGGCCGCGTTGCGGCGCGCAAGGTCCAGCATCTCGTCGGTCATGTCGAGCCCGAAGGCAAACCCGCTCTGCCCAACTCGCTTGGCGGAGAGCAGCACGTCGATCCCACCACCGGATCCGAGATCGAGCACGATCTCGCCTTCCTTTAGCTCGGCGACCGCGGTCGGGTTGCCACACCCGAGGCTGGCTAGGACGGCGGCGTCGGGCAGGCTCGCCCGGTCGAGCTCGGTGTAGAGCAGCTCGCCAAACGCGACCTCACCGGCCGGACCACAACAGCTGGTCGCGGACTCGGCGGGTCGGGTCGATCCCTGGAGGACGGCGCGTGCCGCCTCGGCGTAGTGGGCGCGGACCTCGTCGACGATCGGGTCGATGGCGGTCGCTTCGGTGGAAGTCATCGGGGTCCTCGCTCTCTCGGCTGTGTGTGTGATCAGGCGGCCACGGAGCAACTCAGCGGATCGCACTCGGCACGGACCGGGGTGATCCGGCTGCTGAAGCGCTCGCTGATCCAGGCGAAGGGAGCGAGGCGACGGCTGGTCGATCGCTTCGCCTCGCGAAGAGCCATCAGGTGCTCGAGATTGCGGGCGTCGGGCTCGTCGATGCGGGCACCGCCCGCGATCATCCAGCTGACGACGGAATTGTAGGCGTCATACACGGTGGTCGGAACTCCTCTTTGCGGGTAGGGTGGTATTGACGGATGTCAATATGCCATGCCGTATTGATACTTGTCAATATCGAAGTTTGACGATATCCTCGTGGCATGTCTCGCACCCGAACCACCAGCCTGGACCCCGACATCCGGTTGCTCGCCGCCCTCGCCGACCCGACGCGGCTGGCCATCGTGCGCCAGCTCGCCCAGGACGTCGAGACGTGCGCGTGCGACTTCACCTCGTGCTGCGATGTCGGCCAGCCGACCGTGTCGCATCACCTGCGCGTCCTTCGCGAAGCGGGTGTCGTGACCTCCGAGCGACGCGGACAGTGGATCTTCTACCGGCTCGCGCCGGACACCGCGGAGCGGCTGGGGGCCGTGGCCAGGACCCTCGTCCCGGGCGGTCTCGTGACGGTCAGCGATCTCGTTGCCAGCCGGCAGGCGGGGAAGGGTAGGCAGGCGGTCGCTGCAGCCAAGCCGACCCTCGCGGCGACGCCATCCTGAGCGTCGTTCGTCAGGCCTGACCTTCCAGCCTGGCTGGTCTCCGGGACACCCCTCGGCGGTTTCCACCAACCTGGCTGCGAGTCTCGACGAATCCCGGCCGAATGCGCCGGACCTTCCCGTGGCCCTGGAGCGATCGACCCGAGCTGCATCCCGGCCGGTCGCCTACACGAACCAGGCTGGAACCGTGTCGGGCACCGGCCGCCCGCCGGTTCACACCGTCAAGCCACGTTCGCAGCCGACGCCGCGGGGAGGACGACGATCGCATTGCCGCCCGGGTCCCGCCCGCTCATCAGGGCGTCGAGCGCTTGACGTGATGGGATCGGGTAGTTCGACCGCACGGAACCGCCGACCTCTCGAGGTCGGGTCCGGGTTTGTGCGCGTGGCTGCGACCAGGATGACGACTCGGTCGAGTCCGCTGTCGCGAAGCTTCAGCATCACGCGACGGTCGAGGGCCTGAATGTCGCGCAGGCGGCTCTCGGCTTCGACGCCGATCGTGACGGCCGGTCCACGAAGAATGACGTCCCAGGCCCGCGGGTCGCCGGGCAACGGTATCGGGACCTCCGTCCGCCAATCCCAACGCGGCAGGACAAGCGACATGAAGTGGGCGATCAGCGCAAGTTGTGCCTCATCACGGATGCCTCTGCCGGCCGGATACGCACGCCCCGACAGGTCGAGGCCGACGCAAGCCAGCATCCGCGAGGCGTCCACGATCGACAAGGACGCGTTTGCGCTCGACTCCGTCCAACTCACCCAGGCGTCCGAGCGATTGATCGCACGGCCGATGCGTTCCTGACTGGCGCCCGCCATGAGACGTGCCTCGTGGAACTCGCGTACTACCTGGTCGAGCAACTGACGCCCGCGCCGGGCGCCTCGATCGGCGGGTCGTTCTCGAGTGCTCATCGGCCGATCCTGACGGGCCGCGCTTACGCGGCGGCCACCGGCGGATCACTCGACCATGGGCCGGGCCTGCGCCGCTGCCTACGCGGTGATCACGCTCCCATGTGTCGGGAACTTGGGGACTGTTCGCGTTAGCGTTCGGGCCTGAGCAGATCGGGCGGCACCAACCAGCGGAGCGTGCCGCCGCCCGGCTCCAGCGGGCGGGAGACGTCGATCCGCGCCAATGCCCCTTTCCGCATCGGGACCCGGGCCGTGCCGCACAGGATCGCCACGAGGTCGGTGAAATCCGGATCGTGGCCGACGATCACCGCCCGCTGCGGGTCGCCCGCGTCACGCAGGATCGACTCCAGCGTCCCGATGCCCACCTCGCCGCCGAGCTGATCGTCCTCGCCGACCGGCAGGCCGAGGCGCTCGGCCACGATCCTGGCGGTCTGCACGGCCCGGATCTTGGGGGAGGTGATAATCGCGTCCGCCTGGAAGCCGATGCCGGCCAGGAACCGGCCCAGCCGATCGGATTGCTTCTCGCCCTTGTCGGAGAGCGGGCGGCGGTCGTCCGGACCATCCCAAACCCCGGGATCACCGGCGTGGGCGTGGCGCAGCAGGTAGAGCTCCATCACTACGGGAGAGCGTACCTGCTCAACCCCCACCCGGCGTGGACGCGGCCTCGATTCGCTCGCGGCGTTGGCGCAGCGCAAGCGGGAGGAACCGGTTGATCCGCTCGCCCATCTGGACGAAGACGCGCCGGAAGACGGCGAGCCGCTCCTCCTCCGAACCGGTTGCCTCGGCGGGGTCGTTGTAGCCCCAATGGAGCGACTCGTGGACGCCCGGGAAGACCGGGCAGACCTGTCGAGCCTGGTCGCACACGGTGATGACGTAGTCGAACTGCTGGCCGAGGTATTCGGTCACCGATTTCGAGCGCGCCCACGATGCGTCGAGGCCGGCCTCCGCCAGCACGCGCAGGGTCAGCGGATTGATGCCCTTTGGCTCCGTGCCGGCGCTGTGGACGTCGAATGCGTCGCCGCCCCTATGTCGGACCAGCGTTTCGGCCATCACGCTCCGCGCGGAATTGCCGGTGCAAACGAACAGGACGCGGATTGGCCGGTGGGTCACGGATTGAGGTCCTCGACGTCGCCCGTCACCAGGTAGACGACGTCCTCGGCGATGTTCGTCGCCCGGTCGCCGATTCGCTCCAGGTAATGCGAGGCGATGATGATCCGGGTTCCGCGCTCGACGTTCGCGGGGTCCTGGCGCATCAGCTCGAGGACCGAGTCGAAGGTGGCGTGGTAGAGCCGGTCGACCTCGTCGTCGTCGACCGCGACCTTGCGGGCCTGGACCGCGTCGGCATCGACCAGCGCCAGGAGCACGCCGTGGACCAGTTGCGCGCCCCGTTCGGCCATCTCGGGCAGGTGGACGTAGCCATCGAGCGGCGGTTCCGGGGCGAGCTTGACGGTTTGCTTTGCCAGCGACGACGCGTGGTCGCCGATCCGCTCCAGTTCATAGGTCACGTGGTCCAGCATCAGCAGGTAGCGCAGGTCGCGGGCGACGGGCTGCTGCGTGGCAATGGTCACGGCGATCAGCCGTGAGACGCCCCGTTGCGCCTCGTTGATCAGCGCGTCGCTCTTGATGACATCGAGCGCCAGGTCGGTGTCGTGCGTCGTGAGCGCCCGGCTGGCCTGGCGGATCGCCGCCTCCACGAGCGCGCCCATCCGCAGGACGGCGTCGCGGATGACCTGCTCCTCGCGGTCGAGGGTCTCGCGTGCGGCAGGATGGCCGCCGGCGGGCCCTTCGTCAGTGGGGGCGTCGCTCATGAGCTCGTCGATCTGCTCGTCCATGGCGGCCTCCCCGGTGCGTGGCTGTTCGGTCATGTTCGGTCCTGGATCCCTCAGCCGAACCGGCCGGACACGTAGTCCTCGGTCAGCTGGTTCTTCGGGTTGGTGAAGATGCCCACCGTCTCGCCCTGCTCGACTACGTAGCCGGCACGGTCCTCCCCCATCGTCATGAAGACCGTGGTGTCCGACACACGTGCCGCCTGCTGCATGTTGTGGGTCACGATGACGATCGTGTACTCCCGCTTGAGCTCGCGCATCAGCTCTTCGATCTGGAGCGTCGAGCGGGGATCGAGGGCCGAGCACGGCTCGTCCATCAGGATCACCTCAGGATTGACCGCGATCGTCCGGGCAATGCATAAGCGCTGTTGCTGGCCGCCTGACAGGGCCATGCCAGACTGCTTGAGCTTGTCCTTGACTTCGTTCCACAGGGCGGCGCGTCGCAGGCTCCGCTCAACCAGCTCGTTCAGGTCACCTTTGTACCCGTTGATCTTTGCTCCGAACGCCACGTTCTCCCAAATCGTCTTCGGAAATGGGTTGGGTTTCTGGAAGACCATGCCGACGCGCCGGCGGACGGCCACGGGGTCGACGTTCTTGCCGTAGAGATCCTGTCCGTCCAGCAGGAGCCTTCCCTCAGTCCTGTACCCGGGGACGAGGTCGTTCATCCGGTTGACTGTCCGCAGGAGGGTGGACTTGCCGCAGCCGGACGGCCCGATCAGTGCCGAGATCTGGTTTCGCTTGATCTCGATCGACACGTTCCGCACGGCGCGGAACGACCCGTAGAAGCCGCTCAGGTCCTGTAGTTCGACAACGGTCGGCTGCTCAGCGGGCGAAGCAGCGCGATCCGGCCCGCTCGTAGCGATCCTGATCGCAGGTCCCGGCGGCGCGGCCCCGCTGGCCGGCGACTCGACCGAGGGTGCCTCGGTAGCCGTCACGTTCATGGGATCCTCCTTCACCATCGGACGTGGGCCGAGAGTCGTGCGCGAAGCACGAGTGCCAAGGCGTTGAGAATGAACAGCGCGGTGAGCAACACGATGATCGCGGCGGCCGCGATCGCCTGGAAGTCGTCCTGGGGGCGACTGATCCAGCTGAAGATCTGGATCGGCAGCACGGTGTAGCCGCCTTCGAGCGGGTGTGGAAGATACGTCACGAAGGTCACCGCACCGATCAGGATCAGCGGGGCCGTCTCGCCGATCGCCCGTGCCATGGCGAGGATGATCCCGGTCAGAATCCCGGGTCCGGCCGCTGGAAGGATGGCTCCCCGGACCATCTGCCACCGGGATGCTCCAAGAGCGTATGCAGCCTCGCGCTGCGAGTCGGGGATGGCTCGAATCGCTTCCATCGAGGAGATGATGACCACGGGCAGGATCAACAACGACAGGGTGAGCGCGCCGGCGAGCAGCGTATAACCGAGGCTCAGGGCGCGAACGAAAAGCGCCAGGCCGAAGATCCCGTAGATGATCGATGGCACGCCTGCGAGATTGCTGATGTTTGTTCGAAGAATCGACGTGAGCCGTCCTTCTGGCGCGTATTCCTCGAGGTAGATCGCCGCGCCGATCCCCAGGGGAAACGTGACGATCCCGGTGATCAGCCCCATTTGAATGGTCCCGACTAGCGCAGGCAGAAGTCCCGCGCGCGATGGAATCCGCGACGGCACACCCGTCAGGAAGTCAGCGCTGAGCCAAGGGACACCACGGGTGAAGATGTCGACCAGGAGCACCAGCAGCGTGAGCAGGGTAAGGCCGATCGCCGCGACGCACACACCAAAGAAGATGGTGCCGCGAAGCTTGCGCCGTGCCAGCTGCGGTTCGAAGATGGGACGAACCGAAGTCGTCGCCGCAGTCATTCGTAGGCGTTCCTGAACTTCGCGACGACGCGATTGCTCAGGAGGTTGAGCACAAGGGTAATCAGGAACAGGGTTGCTCCGACCGCGAACAGGGCCTTGAACTGAATCGACTGCTGGGGCGTGTCACCCAGGCTGATTTGGACGATGAAGGCGGTCATCGTCTGGACGCTTTCGCGGGGATCGAAGGTCAGGTTCGGGTTCGTCCCCGCGGCCAGGACGACCGCCATCGTCTCGCCGACCGCACGCGACATCGCCAGGATGACCGCCGCCATGATCCCGGAGAGGGCCGCTGGGAGAGCGATCTTTCGAACGACCTCCCATTTCGTGGCTCCCATCGCGAACGCACCTTCGTGGAGTGCCCGTGGAACCGCACGCATCGCGTCCTCTGAGAGGGACGCGATCAGCGGCGTCACGAGAATCCCGACGACGATACCGCCCGCGAGGGCAGAGAACCCCCCGATTCCCGGGACCACTCTCTGCAGGATCTCAGGCGACAGGAAATTGATGGCAAAGAACCCGAGGACGATCGTGGGGACGCCTGCGATCAGCTCGAGGAGCGGCTTGATGACCGTCCTTGTCCGGTTCGAGGCGTACTCGGCGAGATAGACAGCGCCCAGAAGTCCCAAGGGGATCGCGACGATCAGGGCGATCGTCGCGACCATCAGCGTACTGACCAGCAGCGGGATGATCCCCCACGCGTAGGGTTGGATCGAGGCCGACCAGACCGTCCCGGTGAGGTACTCCAGCAGGCTGATCTCGCGGAAGAACTCGATCGTCTCGAAGATGAGCGCGAGAATGATGCCAACCGTGGTAAGCACGCCGATCGCTGCCGCGAGGAACAGGATCAGCTCGATGCCTTGCTCGCGCAGGGGAGTCCGCCGGGTGAGCGCTCTCGAAGCGGCGGTCATTGGTGCCCTCGCATCATGAACTACCAGTATGCCCGGTCAGGTCGCGGCGACGCACCGGCTCGATCCGAGCTTCGAGCCGGTGCGTGGTACCGCGCGAGAAGGGCTAGTTACCGGCAGCGATCCCCGCCTCCAGGTTCGACCGCGCCTCGGTCGCGAGTTCGTCATGCAACGGGATGTACCCGATCTGACCTTCCTCGGTTCCCAGGAGCGAATTGACGTTGTCGAGGTAGAACTGGAAGAACGCGGCAACCTCGGGTCGATCGAGGGTCTCGACAGCGGGGTAGATGAAGATTGGGCGAGAGAGTGGCGTGTACGTCCCCGCGTTGATCGACTCCTCGTTTGGCAAAACGCAGCCCTCCGAGCCCTCCTCGTCATCAATGGCGACCGCCTTCAGCTTGTCCGCATTCTCGATGTAGTAGGCGTAACCGAACCAACCGAGCGCATTTCGATCGGCCGCGATGCCCTGAACGAGCGCGTTGTCATCCTCCGACTGCGTGAAGTCGCTGCGGATCCGATCGGTCTCGCCGTTGATCTCCTCCGTGAAGTAGTCGAACGTCCCCGAGTCTGCACCGGCGCCGAAGAGCGCGATGTCTTCGGCCGGCCACTCGGGGCGGACGTCCTGCCACGTCGTGACGGTGCTGCCCGTGTCCCAGATCTTGTTGAGCTCGGCGACAGTGAGGCACTCGACGAAGTCGTTTCCAGGGTTGACCATGACCGTGAGTCCGTCAGTAGCGACGGCAAGCTCGACGGGGGTATACGGCACCTGAGCGCAGGCCTCGACCTCCTCGTCCTTGATCGGTCGCGAGGCGTCATTGGCGTCGGTCTCGCCCTCGCAGAACTTCTTGAAGCCGCCGCTCGTACCCGAAAACGCCACCGTGACCCGCACACCGGGGTATGCGGCCTGGAACTCCTCGGCAATGGCCTCCGTAATCGGGTAGACGGTGCTCGATCCGTCGATCCGGATCTCGCCACGGAGCTCGCTGGGAGCATCGGACGGGGCGCCATCACTCGCATCGGGCGCCGTCGTCGCGCCGCCGGAACAGGCGCCGACGGCGAAGAGCGCGATGAGTATGAGCGCGCCGAGGCGCCCTGGTTCCCTGGTTGTCACTCGATGAGTCCTCCTGATGGCCGGCGTCACGCGCACACGAACCCGTTTCGGGCATCAACTCCCGGTCTACGGTTCGTACGGTCGTGGTGCGGGGTCAACGGCCGTTTGTCGGCGCGTTAAGGCTCCGTTAACGGCGAGCGGAATTGCCAGCCCGCGCCGCGCGACGACGAAATGGAGGAGCGCACGCGATTGACCAGTCCGGCGGTCGGCAATTAGGCTGCCGGGACCGGCGATGGCGTCCGCCGAGGCGCAGTTCGCGCCTGAACCGCCCACCCGGGCTGATGGCTCCTGAATGACACGAATCAGACAGGAACCGTGCTCCCGGGAGGTGATCGCGTGGACAACGACTATCTCATCGCTGCGCTCTGGATGAGCCTTGCCCTCCTGGCGAGCCTCGTCTCGATCCGGGTCGGCATTTCGGTGGCGCTCGTCGAGATTGGTCTGGGCGTGGTCGGCGGCAATGTCGTCGGCCTCCAGGCGACGCCGTGGATCGACTTCCTGGCCGGATTCGGGGCCGTCCTCCTGACGTTCCTGGCCGGTGCCGAGATCGATCCCGGCTCGCTCCGCCGGCACCTGCGGATCAGTCTCGCCATCGGTTCGATCAGCTTTGCGGTGCCGTTTGCGGGGGCGTTCGCTGTCGCCTTCTTCGCGCTCGGCTGGTCACTCGAGGCATCGGAGATCGCCGGACTCGCCCTTTCGACAACATCCGTCGCGGTGGTCTATGCCGTGATGATCGAATCGGGCCTTGCCGCGCGAGAGATCGGAAAGGTCATCCTGGCCGCGTGCTTCATCACCGACCTCGGCACGGTGCTCTTCCTTGGCGTGCTGTTCGCCGATGTCGATCCCCTGATGCTCGGGTTCGCCGCGGTCACGGCGCTGGCCCTCCTTGTCGTCCCGAGGCTGAGTCGACTGCTCGCTGAACGAGTGCCGGGTCGCGTGTCCGAGCCGGAGATCAAGTTCATCTTCCTGGTCCTGCTGGGCCTCGGCGGCATCGCCCAGGTTGCCGGGAGCGAAGCCGTGCTGCCCGCGTACCTCCTCGGCCTTGCCGTGGCCGGTGTCTTCGCCGTCGACCGGGTCCTCGTGCACCGGATGCGCGCGACAGCGTTCGCGCTGCTGACCCCATTCTACTTCCTGAAGGCGGGATCGCTGGTGTCGCTGCCGGCGATCGCCGCCGGCGCCGGGCTCATCGCACTGTTCCTGGCCGTGAAGGTCGGGGCCAAGGTCGTCGGGGTGTGGCCGACGGCCAGGGCATTCGGGATGCCGACGCGCGACGCCAACTACACCACGCTGCTGATGTCCACCGGGCTGACGTTCGGCACGATCGCGGCGCTCTACGGCTTGACCAACGGGTACATCGACCAACCGACCTACACGATCCTGGTCACAGTCGTGATCCTGAGCGCCGTCGTGCCGACGCTCCTGGCGACGACCTTCTTCGAGCCGCAACCCACGAGCGCGGAAGCATCGGAAGACTTCGACGCGGCCGAGGAGATTGACGCAGGCCCACTCATTGGACCGCCCGCCCGCGCCTCCTGATCAAGGATCACCGGGGCGCGATGCCCACACGAGCCGCACAACAGTCCCCGCGTCGCGGACCCGTTGCCGACCGTGGCACACTTGTCCGTCTGATGAAGGCGCACCCCGCGCCGGCGACAGGAGGCGACGGATGGCCAAGGGCCGCGGGACCGGAAACCGGAAGCGGACCAGGGAAGCGCTCATCGGCGCAATGACACAGCTGGTCGGCGAAGCGAGCATGGCCGTGCAGCCGGCGTCCAAGCGGGCGACGAAGGAGCTCGCCCGGCTCGAGAAGCGGCTGGCGGCCGCCCGGGCTACCGAGGCAAAACGCCTCGCGCAGCTGGCCGCGGCGCAGGGATCGAAGGGGCGCAAGCAGGTTGCCAGGCGCTCGAAGCAGGCTGGCGAAGCTGCGCAGGAAGTCGCGGCCATCGCGGGGAAGCTCGCCCGCGCGGCCGCGTCGGCTGCCGGAAGCGCCGTCGGTACGGTCGGTGGCAAGGTGGGCCAGGCGGCAAGGCAGGTCGGCGCCGCCGCCGCGCAGGCGGTCGAAACGGTTTCGCCCGTCAAGGCACCCACCTCGAACGCCTCGGCGCCAGCGACCGCAAAGCCAGCCGAACGGCGCGCTTCGACCCGGATGGCGGCGACGTCCCGGAAGGCCGCGGTGTCCACCCGGACGCCCACGGCCGCAGCCAAACCTGCGGCGACCGCGAAACCCGCGACCACGAGGGCGGCGGCGACGACCCGGAAGCCCACGGCAACGGCATCGAAGGCTGCCGCCGCCAAGCCCGCGGCATCGGTCCCCAAGCCTGTCGCCACGCCCCGCAAACCCACGACCACCCGGAAGCCCGCGGCCGCCACGCGCAGGACGGCCGAACAGCCGCCCGCCGACGCGGGCGACGGCGCGGGCTGACCCGACCACGGATCGGTCGCCCCCATCTCGCGCGTCGAGCATCCGGTCGTCGGCGCGTCGGTCGACCTCGGCTCGAACTCGGTTCATCTCCTCGTCGCGTCCGTGGCCGGTCATCAGCTGACGCCTCTCGACGACGAATCGGTCTTCCTGGGGCTTGGTTCCGCGGTGGCCGAACGAGGGTTCCTCGGACGAGCCGGCAGGGCGCACCTCACGGCCGCCCTCGACCGCTACTCCTCGATCGCCCGGGACCTGGGCGCCCGTGAGACAACGTTCGTCGGCACGGAGCCCATCCGCCGCGCGGCAGACGGGGCGTCGATCGTCCATGAGGTCACGGCCGCGACGCGCATTCCGCTGCACGTCGTGTCACACGAGGAGGAGGCCTTCCTCACGATCATCGGCGTGATGGAGGGGCGGCCGGTCACGCGCGAAACGCTTGTCGTCGACATCGGTGGCGGCAGCTCCGAGTTCTGCGTCGTTGACGCGGCTCGACCACCCCGCGCGGCCGGCGTGCGACTCGGGTCGGCGCGGCTGACCGACCGGTTCGTCGCGCACGATCCGCCCCTGCCGCAGGAGGTCCAGGCGATGCGCGAGGCGGCACGCGAAGCCGTTCGACAGGCGCCCGCGGCAGCCCCGGTGGAGATCGTCGCGGTCGGGGGCACGGCCTCGAACCTGCTCAAGGTCGTCCCGGGCACCGCGCCTGAAGGAGTACTCACCCAGGAGCGGATCGACGAAGCCCTGGCGGTCCTTGGATCGATGCCGGGAGCCGTGGCCTCGGAGCGGTACGGGGTCAATCCGATCCGGGCGAGGATCCTGCCGGCGGGCGCGGCGATCATGGCCGCGATCCTCGATCGGTATGGCGTGGATCGAATACGGGTGTCCGACGCCGGGATCCGCGAGGGGACGATCTTCGCCGTCACGCATGCCGGCCCTGCCTGGCGGGACGGCCTCGTGGAGCTTGCCCACGGCTGGCGCACTTGACCCAGTGATCGCACGGGTCCGGCCGCTACAGCCCGGCGACCACCCGCCCCAGTGCGCGCCGGAAGCTGATCCCGGCGACCCCGCGCCAGGCCGGTCCGACCGATCGCCGCAGCCGGGCAACCTCGCGTTCCCGGCTGACGAGGTAGCGCCCGATCGCCGCGCTTTCGATGGCCGACAGGTCGCCCGCGTGTTCGACGAGGAAGGTTCGTGCCATCGACGCGGCCACGTCGGCGTCGTTGAGCAACCCGAGGTGATCCTGCAGCGCGGTGACCTTCGCGATCAACGGGGCCGAATCGTCGCCGAGCGCCTCTCGGACGAACTCCAGCGTGTACCGGAGCCACTTGCCGGCGATCCGCAGCTCGTGAAGGGTCTCCACATCGGCCCAGCGCAGAGAGGATTCGTAGCCGCGCACGTGCTCGTAGGCGGTCCAGATCCGTGACGCGGTCGTGTCGCGGATCCGATGCGGCTGCGTCGGTCCCACCGGAAGGACCATCGCTCCTTCGGTGCGGACGAAATCGCGGTAGTCGTCCAGCCAGCGGCGGTAGCCGTCCGAGTCGAGCTCTCGAACGAGCAGCACCCGGGCATCGTCGCGGTGGGTCCGCCAATCGGCCAGGAGGGGCTCCAGCGCGCGCTGCTCCGTAACGGGCAGGTCCGCGCGATAGGCGTCGGCGGCCTCGAGCAACACGTCCAGGTCGCGGACCGCCCCGAGACGGGCGGCGACGTCACGGAGGCCGTTCCGGTAGCGCCTCGTCCGGCCCGGCCGGAAGGCCCCCCCGAACACGCGCCAGGCGGCTCGCTGTCGACGCGTCGCGACGCGCATTGCGTGCACGTCCTCCAGGTCGTGTCCCGACCGGACACCCGCCTCCCGCACGATCATCCGGGCCAGGTGGAAGCGCATCACCTTGCGGCCCGCCTCGGCGACGTGGTCATCGACCGTCACGCCAGGTGTCTTGCCAACGACCAGCCCTCGCTCGGGCGCCTCGGCGGTTTCGGGCGCCTCCGCCACGACGTCCGACGTCGACGGGACGACCTCGTGCCGCTCCGCCGTCGCGTGGACGTCGTCCGTGGTCGTGTCGTCGGGGGGCGGAACGGCGGTCGCGGCGACGAGTCGGCCGTTGGTCGGACGCCTGGCACCCCGTCGTCCCGAATCACCGCCCGCGCCGGCCGCACCGCCCGCGCCGAGCGCCGTGAGCGCCGCTTCGAGCTTGCTTTCGGACGAGACCGACAGCGCGGGATCCGCGTCGAACACCTCGGCCAGATTGGCCAGCCTGGCCTCTGAACCCTTGACCAGCTCCGCCTCGAGCTCGACGAACCGGTCCACGACCCGGGACCGGGCCACCACGTCCACCTCGTCGAGGCTGAGCTCGACCCTCGTGTCACCGTCACGGACGACACGCTTGCGGCGAAGCTGGCGGATGGTCACCACCTCGACCAGGGGGGCATCGCCGGCCAGCTCGAGCACCAGCGATCGCGCGTCGGACGCGGGCCATTCGAGTGGTCCCGCCGTGCGGTCGGCCGGGCCCTCGAGCTCCTCTCGGCGTACGGATCCTCCGGCTCCCTCGGTTCGAGCGAGCGCCTTGACCGAGACCATGGTCCCGCGTCCGGTCTGGCGGATCCGGACCGCGAACCCGGCTCGCGCCATCGCGCCACCTGCGGTATCGACATAGCGGTCCTCGAATTGCGACGCCCGCGCCGCGCCGCCGCCGCTGAACCCGCCGATCGTCTCCGCGACGAGATAGCGCTCCGCTACCGCGAGGTCCACGACCCGGTACTTGAGCTCGACTTCGACCGGGCGGTCGACCTCCTGGCTCATGCTCGGGGGTCCATCGACCCGGCCCCGGCGCCCGGGCGATGCGGTGTCGTCGCGACCTGGCTCCGGTCCAGGGCCTCCTCCTTGAGCACCTCGAACGTGTCTACGGTGCCGGCGCGACCCAGGAGCGCCTCCGTTCGGACCCACGTCGCATCGGCCTGGAGCTGCCACGACCGTCGGTCGTCGGCGAGCATCACTTCGATGATCGAGCTCAGCCGGGCGCGCGCCTCGGCGTCCTCGACCGGGGCGACCGCCTCGATCCGGCGGTCCAGGTTTCGGTCCATCAGGTCGGCGGAGCCGATGTACCACTCGCGGTCGCCGCCGTTCTCGAAGCCCCAGATCCGCGAGTGCTCCAGGAACTCACCGATGATCGAGCGGACCCGGATCCGCTCGGAGACGCCGGGCAACCCCGGCTGTATCGAGCAGGCCCCGCGGATGATGAGCTCGATGTCCACGCCGGCCTGGGCCGCGCGATAGAGCGCCTCGATCACCGCGACGTCGACGATCGCGTTGAGCTTGAGCACGATCCGGCCCGGTCGACCGGCCGCGACGTGACCAACCTCCCGCTCGACGAGGTCGAGGAACCGCGATCGGAGGCTGTGCGGGGCGACGAGGATCCGCCGGAACGCCCGCTGCCGCGACAGCCCGGTCAGCACGTTGAACAGGTCCGTGACGTCCGCGCCGATTTCGGGACGGCAGGTCAGCAAGCCCAGGTCGACGTAGATCCGCGCGGTCTTGTGGTTGTAATTGCCCGTTCCGATGTGGACGTACCGCCGCAGCCCCGAGCCCTCGCGACGAACCACCAGGGCGGTCTTGGAGTGCGTCTTGAGCCCGACCAGCCCGTAGACCACGTGAGCCCCCACCCGCTCGAGCTTGCGCGCCCAGATGATGTTGGCCTCCTCGTCGAAGCGGGCCTTGATCTCGACCAGGACGACGACCTGCTTGCCGCGTTCCGCGGCGCGGATCAGCGCCTGGAGGATCGGGGAATCGCCCGTCGTGCGGTACAGGGTCTGCTTGATGCTGAGCACGTCCGGATCGTCGGCGGCCTGGGTGATGAACCGCTCCACCGAGGCCCCGAACGAATCGTACGGGTGATGGATCAACACGTCACCAGAGCGGATGGCTGCGAACACGTCGGCCGGCTCGTCGTCGTCGGGCGGCATCAGCCGCGGTGGCGTGACCGGTGTCCAGGTCGCCGGCTTGAGGTCCGGGCGATCCAGCTCGGCGATGGCCCAGAGACCGGTCAGGTCGAGCATGCCGCTGATCTCGTAGCAGTCGGCCTCGTCGAGCCCGAGCCCGCGCAGCAGCAGGGCCTTGGTCGTGGCCGGCATCGATCGCTCGACCTCGAGACGCACCGCCTCGCCGAACCGCCGCCGTCGGAGCTCCTCCTCGATCGCGAGCAAGAGGTCGTCCGCCTCGTCCTCCTCGATCGCGAGGTCGGCGTTTCGTGTCACACGGAAGAGGTGGTGCTCCTCCACCTCCATGCCGCTGAACAGCGCGTCCAGGTTGGCCTCGATCAATTGGTCGATCAGGACGAAGCGGGAGGGCTCGACCTCCAGGAGTCGCGGCAGGATCTGCGGCACCTTGACCCGCGCGAACCGCCGCTCGCCGGTATCCGGATCACGCAGACCAACCGCGATCGAGAGGCTGAGGGTCGAGATGTAGGGGAACGGATGCCCAGGGTCGACGGCGAGCGGCGTCAGGACCGGGAAGATCTCGTCGAGGAACCGCTGGCGGAGTGCGTCGTGATGCTCCGGGATCGCCGAGTAGTCGACCAGCTCGATCCCCTCGGCCGCGAGCGCTCGGCGGACCGACACGTGGGCCGCGGAATGATCCGCGACCAGTTCGAGCACGCGCTCGCGAGCGGCGGCCAGCTGCTCCTCGGCGGTCCGTCCGTCGGGCGATCTGGCAACCTTGCCGGCCTCGACCTGCTGACGGAGACCAGCGATCCGGACCTGGAAGAACTCGTCCAGGTTGCCGGCGAAGATCGCCAGGAACTTGACCCGCTCCAGGAGGGCGTTCCGTTCGTCGTGCGCCTCGAACAGGACCCGGGCGTTGAACTCGAGCCAGGACAGCTCGCGGTTCAGGTACGGAAACGGCGCGTTCGCTCGAGTCGTGCGTCGCGGGCGCGCGATCGCCTGGGACCGGGCGGGAGCGCCGGGTTCGATGGCGGCCATCGGCAGGGATCGGGCTCCTGGAATCTGCGGTCGCAATGCAGCGACCGGGCCGGCGAGAATAGCACGCCG
>JBBEBJ010000118.1:0-1915 GCA_040882425.1 Chloroflexota bacterium
GGCGGGGGCATGGCCAACACGTTCCTCCTGGCCCAGGGCAAGGCCGTCGGCAAGAGCCTGGCCGAGCCTGACCGGGTGGATGACGCCCGCCGGATCCTGGCCGCCGCGGAAGCCAACGGTGTCCGGGTCGTGCTGCCGGTCGATGTCATCGTGGCCAAGGAGGTCACCCGCGGCACCGAGTACAAGACGCTGCCGGCCGAGAAGATCCCGGCGTCGTGGCACATCGTGGATCTCGGCAAGGCAAGCCAGGATCTGATGGTGGACGCGCTGTCGGACGTCAAGACCGTCTTCTGGAACGGCCCGCTCGGGGTCTTCGAGATCCCGTCCTTCGCCCACGGCACGAACGCGGTCGCGCGCATGCTCGCCGATCGGGCGGACGGCGGAGCGACGGTCGTCGTCGGCGGCGGCGATTCGGTCGCGGCGGTGACCCAGCAGGGTCTCGCCGAGCGGATGACGCATATCTCGACTGGTGGCGGCGCGTCGCTCGAGTTCCTCGAGGGTCGCGAGCTCCCCGGCGTGACCGTGCTGCCGGACCGCCCGGCCGTCGGGGCCAAGTCGTGAGCACCGGGATCGAGATCGTCGACGCGAGGGAGATCCTCGATTCGCGCGGCAACCCGACCGTCGAGGTCGATATCGTCCTCGCCGATGGGTCGGTCGGGCGGGCAGCGGTTCCATCGGGCGCTTCGACCGGGCTCAACGAGGCGGTCGAGCTGCGCGACGGAGACAAGGCGAGGTTTGGTGGCAAGGGCGTGCGCAAGGCCGTCGCCAACGTGACCGATACCATCGCGCCGGCCCTCTACGGCCTGGACGCGACCGACCAGGCCGGGATCGACGCGCTCCTGTGCGAGCTCGACGGGACGCCGAACAAGGGTGTCCTGGGTGCCAACGCGATCCTCGGCGTGTCGCTGGCCTGCGCCCATGCAGCGTCGGCGTCGTATGACCTGCCGCTGTACCGGTATCTCGGCGGTGTGGGCGCGCGCATCCTGCCCGTGCCGTTCTTCAATATCCTCAACGGCGGCAAACACGCCTCGGACTCGACCGACTTCCAGGAGTTCATGGTCGCGCCCGTCGGCGCCGAAACATTCGCCGAGGCGTTCCGCGCGGGCGCAGAGGTCTTTGCCGCCCTCCGCTCGATCCTCCACGACGAGGGCCACGCGGTCGGACAGGGCGACGAGGGCGGGTTCGCCCCGAGCCTTCCGACCAACGAGGGCGCGGTCGAGGTGATCCTCCGCGCGATCGAGCGCGCCGGCTATCGACCAGGCGAGGATGTGGCGATCGGGCTCGACCCGGCCGCCAGCTCCATCCTCGTCGAGGGCACCGGCGTCGAGGGCGTCACCGGCCAATACCGCCTCGAGCGCGAGGGCCGGACGCTCGATTCGGGCGAGCTGATCGACCTGTGGGAGCGGTGGATCGGCGCCTACCCGATCATCTCGCTCGAGGACGGCCTCGGCGAGGAGGACTGGGCGGGCTGGCGCGAGCTCAACGCACGGCTCGGCTCGAAGGTCCAGCTGGTTGGTGACGACATCCTCGTGACCAACCCGTCGTTTATCGCCCGCGGGATTGCCGAGGATGCGATGAACTCGGTTCTGATCAAGCTCAACCAGATCGGCACCCTGTCCGAGACGATCGACGCGATCGCCCTGGCCCGGCGCGCCGGCTGGACGGCGATGGTCAGCCACCGTTCGGGCGAGACAGAGGATACGACCATCGCCGACTTCGTCGTGGCCATGGGCACTGGTCAGATCAAGACCGGCGCCCCGTCCCGCTCCGAACGGGTGGCCAAGTACAACCGGCTGTTGCGCATCGAGGGTGAGCTGGGCGACAGTGCCCGGTACGCCGGTCGGTCGGCGCTCGCCGGCTCGCAAGCCGCCGGCTCGCAAGCCGCGGGGTCGTGAACCGCCGGCTCGCCAGCCGC
>JBBEBJ010000118.1:2015-3747 GCA_040882425.1 Chloroflexota bacterium
AGCCGCGGGGTCGTGAACCGCCGGCTCGCCAGCCGCCGGCTCGCAAGCCGCCGGCTCGCAAGCCGCATCGTCGATCGGGGGGCGATCGCGGCGGCCTTTGTCGGGATCGGCATGGCCGTCACCATCGTGGCCAGCTTCATGCTGATCATTCCCATCCAGGAAGTGGTGTGGTTGCTGGCCCTCCCGTCCGGGCTGCTGATCGGCTACTACGCCAACCAGCGCTCGGACCGGCGAGCGGGCCCATGGACACGAATCGTGGCCAACGGCCTGTTCGCGGGGTTCGTCACGGGACTGTCAGTCGCGATCCTGTTCCTCACCGTCAAGGCCCTCTTCTTCTACGCCGACGACGGGTATCGCGACCCTGGTCTGGGGGGTCGGTTGACCTGCGATGTCGGTGCCGAATGCGTCTATGCCCGGTACCTCGATGCCGGGCGCGGGCCGGAGCTGACGGCGGCGGGTGTGACCGACGCATCCTCGTTCACCGGGTTCTACTGGGGAGACCAGTTCTCGAGTGGTGGCATCGTCCTCGTCCTGACGTCGCTCGGAGGGCTGGGCGGTGCTGGTCTGTACGGCCTGTTCCGCCCCAAGCCCACGACCGCGGGGACGCTGACCACCAGCCGCTAGCGCGGTTTCGCGCGGGCGGGCGCAATGCCCCGACGACCGCCAGGGCGCACGGGGCCGTCCCGGCATTCGTCGAAATCGCTGATAGCGTTGTACCCGCGGTTGCGCCTGGCGCAGGGTCGCTGCCCACGACCGCACCATACCCAGGAAGCGCGGCCACGAGGCCTCAGCGAGCGTGAATCAGGGCGTAGCGTGCGTGATACTGCGCCTCGGATCCGCCCGGCGGCGCTCCTGTCCATGGCGTATCAACTCGTAACTCCGAGGGCAAACGGTATCGGCGATACCGACCGGGCAACGGCTCGTTGACCGGCCATCGCCGAGCGGGCGGGCGGACCTGGAGCCTACTTGGCCGCGGTCTTCCGTGGCTTTGCGGCGGTCTTGGCGGCCGGCTTCGCGGTCGCCTTGGCCTTCGCGGCAGCCTTGGCCGGCGTAGCTGCCTTGCGTGCCGTGCTCCTCGGCGCGGCCTTGGCGGCCGGAGCCTTGGCGGTCGTGGGTTCCGCCGGCGCAGCGGCGGACTCCGCGGCGGCCTTGGCCGCGGCAGCCTCGGCTCGGGCGGTCTTGCTCAGTGCGGCGCGCGCCTTGCCGGCGGCAGTCTGGGCGCCCTTGGCCTTGCCGGCCTTGCTGGCGGCAATGCGCGCCTTGGCGGCCTTGGCCGCGGCGGCCTTGCCCGTCGACTTGACGACGCGCCCGCCGGTCTGCAGGGCCGCACCACCGATCGCGGCATTGACCTTGATCGTGAGCCGCGACTTTCGACGCGCGGCCGCGTTCGGGTGGATGGCACCGGCCTTGGCCGCGCGGTCGAGCGCGCTCAGCGCCTCGAGGAGCGCGGCGGCGGGATCGATCGAGTCGGTGGGCTGCGTCGCTGCGGCCAGGGCCTTCGCCACGTACGTCTTGGCGGCGCTGCGTCGAGGCTGGAGGACCTCGCGACGGCGCTCCGCCTGGCGGACGCGCTTGAGTCCCGACGGTGTGCGAGCGCCCGTCCAGGTGCGGGGCGTCTTGGCCACGTGGGCAAACCTCAGGTTCTGGTGGGTTCAGATGAGCACGCGGCACGTGACAGGTGCCGGGCGCGAAGACGGATGGTAGCAGAGGCGCCCACATGCGGCCACCTGCG
>JBBEBJ010000119.1:0-3623 GCA_040882425.1 Chloroflexota bacterium
CGCCTCAGAACGGCACACGCTGGCCCCCATCCACGCGGTGAGGCCCCTCCGAAGAGGGGCCTCACGTAGGTGACGGTCGGTCGATCCCTCGGCCGTTGGGCGGGGTGCCGGATCAGACGGGCTGCTCCAGCATCGACGACGTCGTCTCCTTCTCCGGGAGGAAACGCGTCAGGCCGGCGTAGACCAGGAAGCCGACGATGAGGCCGACAACCCAGCTGTAGTCGTACAGGGGCTTCAGGAGCGGAACGAGGCCGCCCTCCGGGAACGGTTGGCCTCCGGACGAGTACGCACCGCCGATCGCGAACACGATGCCGACGAGGAGGGCAACCACCGCCTTCCAGTTCCAGCCCCTCGCGTAGGCATAGATACCCTTGGCCTTGTACAAGTCCGCGAGATGGAGACTGGTCCGGCGGATCAGCCAGTAATCGGCGATCAGGACGCCAGCGATGGCGCCTGTGGCGCCGCCGTACGTGCCCAGCCACGTGAAGATGTAGCTGCCCGGATCGCTCAGCAGGTTCCACGGCTGGATGAGGATGCCGATGACGCCGGTGATCAGGCCGCCGGTGCGGAAGCTGATCCTGGACGGCCAGACGTTCGAGAAGTCGTAGGACGGGCTCACGACGTTCGCCGCGATGTTCGTGGACAACGTGGCGATGGCGAGGGTGAGCATGGCGACGAAGAGCAGGAGTGGATTGTCCAGCCTGGAGGCCAGGACCACCGGATCCCAGATCGCCTCGCCGTAGACGACCACCGTGGCGGACGTCGTCAGGACACCGATCAGCGGGAAGAGGGTCATCGTGGTCGGCAGGCCGAGGGCCTGGCCGTAGGCCTGCTCACGCTGGCTCCGCCCGAAGCGGGTGAAGTCCGGCATGTTGAGGGACAGGGTCGACCAGAATGCGATCATGCCCATCAGGCTCAGCGGGAAAATCGCCCAGAAGCCGGGGCCCCAGCCGAGCGTGCCCGGCTCGTCGATGATCGGCCCGAGGCCGCCAGCCTGGCCGACCATGAAGAGCAGCAGGCCGACGAAGACGACGATCAGGAACGGGGCGGCCCAGTTCTCGAACCGCCGCACGGCATCCATGCCGCGCAGGATGACGAAGATGTTGAGGGCCCAGAAGATCGCGAAGCTCAGCCAGACCGTCCACGGCTGCGCGGCGCCAAAGCCAATCTGGAGCTCGCTGGCGGTGGTCCACCATGAGCCCTCGCCCAGCAAGGCAGCCACGACCGCGAAGATCGCGGTGCCGCCGATCCAGGTCTGGATCCCGAACCACCCGCAGGCCACGCCGGCGCGAATGAGGGCCGGGAGGTTCGCGCCAAAGACGCCGAACGAGGCGCGCGCGAACACCGGGTACGGGATCCCGTACTTGGTGCCTGCGTGGCTGATGAGGAGCATGGGGATCAGGACGATCACGTTCGCCAGGCCGATCGTGATGATGGCCTGGTACCACGCCATGCCGAGCGCTACAAGGCCCGAGGCCAGGAGCCAGCTCGGGATGTTGATCGACATCCCGACCCAGAGGGCCAGGTAGTTGTAGGTGGTCCAGGTTCGCCTGGTGATCGGGACCGGGGCAAGGTCCTCGTTATGCAGGCGCGATTCGCCCAGCGCGGCGTCAGCCTCGGGCGTCAGCTCGTGTCGTCCATCCGGTAGGACGATCTCCCCGTCGAATGCTCTGGCCGTCATAGTCTCCCTCCATGGAGATGTCCCGACGTGCGCATGCACGCCGGCGAAATCAGAACGCGGGGCTCCCGATGCGTCGTCTCCTCTGTCTGCCTCCTCACTCGGTTCGTGGCGCTGACGGCGCGCCGCACTACACGACGGCAGAGTCCGTCATCTCGAGCGCGCGGTCAATGATCGCGAACGCTTCCCGCAGCTGCTCCTCCGTGATGCAGAGCGGTGGATTGGTGAAGAACGCGTTCCAGTGAGTCATCGTGAACAGGCCCTCCTCGCGCAGGCGCGCGTCCAGGGCAGCCATCTCCGGCGAGCTTCCGTTGAACGGAGCCATCGGTTCGCGTGTTCGTCGATCGCGGATGAGCTCGACGATCCCGAACAGGCCGATACTGCGGACGGCGCCGACGCTCGGATGCCGTGCCTGGAGATCGGCGAGCAGACCCCTGAGCACGGGGTCGAGCCGCGCCGCGTTGCCGATGAGATCGTCATCGCGAAGCACACCGATCGCCGCGATCGCGGCAGCGCAGCTCATCGGATGCGCCGAGTACGTCAGGCCGCCGTAGTAGACGCGCTCGGCGAAGTAGTCGGCGACCTGCCGGGACATGGCCACGGCGCCGAGCGGGAGGTACGAGCTGGTCATGCCCTTGGCCATCGTCAGGAGGTCCGGCACGACGTCCCAGTGGTCGACCGCGAACCATCGCCCGGTGCGACCAAATCCGGCCATCACTTCGTCGGCGATCAACAGGATTCCGTACTTCGTGCACAGCTCGCGCACGCCCTGCAAGTACCCGTCGGGCGGGATGAGGATGCCGTTGGTGCCGGTGACGGTCTCGAGGATGAAGGCCGCGACCGTGTTCGGGCCCTCGTACTGGATGACCTCCTCGAGATAGGCCAGGTGCTCTGCGACCGGTTCGGGTTCCTGGCGTCCCGGGCGCCACGGGTCGAGGACGTGGATCACGCCCGGAACCGCGGGTTCGCTCGCCCAGCGGCGTGGATCACCGGTGACGCTGATGGCGCCGGCGGTCGCGCCATGGTATGAGCGGAAGCGGGCGAGGACCTTCTGACGACCCGTGACCATGCGCGCCATGCGAAGAGCATTCTCATTGGCCTCGGCGCCTCCGAGGGTGAAGAAGAAGGTGTTCAGGTCGCCCGGTGTCAGCTCGGCAAGCAGCTCTCCCAGCCTGCCCCGTACCTCCGTCGCGAACTGTGGAGCGGCGAAGGCGAGCGTGTGGGCCTGGTCCGCGATGGCATCGGCCACGCGGCGATCGCCGTGACCGATGTTGACGCTCATCAACTGGCTGTTGAAATCGATGTAGCGCTTGCCATCGGGATCCCAGAAGTAGATCCCATCGGCGTGATCGATGACGATCGGTCTGACCTTGGCCTGGGCGGACCACGAAAAGAACGTGTACTGGCGGTTGAGGCGGACGATGTCGTCCGTCGTCATCCGGGCGTGCGTGATCGCCATTGCGTCCCTCGGCATCGGTAGCTGCCGGCGCGCGTGCACGGTATCGGCCGATTAGAGCGGCGGACGGGGACACGTGGGTAGGGCCTGATGGCCTGAAATCGCCGTCGTTGTGGGCCCCGTCGGCTCGCCGCTGAACGGCTCGTCCGATGACCGCGAGCAGTCGTATCACCACGGCAGTCCGGCGAGCCCGCTGTTTCGGGGCTTCCGGCACTCGCTCATGCGTCCGATGCGCGGCAATCTCAGGCCGTCGATCCAGATGCGGCGCCGGGCGCCGCCATGCACGGTCATTGACGGCAGGAGGTACCACTATGCCCCGCACCACGCGGGCGGCTCTGCTCCAGGCTGATTGGACGGGCGACAAGGAATCGATGATCCAGAAGCACGAGAAGCACGCGCATGAGGCGGCCGCCCAGGGCGCCAAGGTGATGTGCTTCCAGGAGCTGTTCTACGGCCCGTACTTCTGCCAGGTCCAGGATGCCCAGTACT
>JBBEBJ010000120.1:0-3616 GCA_040882425.1 Chloroflexota bacterium
CGTTGCATGGGCTTGTCAAGACTTGACAGGCCCACAGGCACGTCCGGGACTTGGAGGCGCTGTTTGGCGGTCGGTGTTGCAGCCGAAGTGAAGAGCAAGCTGTCGGTCGTCGACGTCGTCGGCGAATCGGTCAGCCTGAAGAAGGCGGGCACCACCTACAAGGGCCTCTGTCCGTTCCACGGCGAGAAGACACCGTCATTCGTCGTCACCCCGCATCGCGAGAGCTGGCATTGCTTTGGTTGCGGGCTTGGCGGCGACATCTTCAGCTTCGTGATGCAGCGGGACAGCGTCACGTTCCCCGAGGCGTTGCGGACGCTCGCGACCCGCGCCGGCGTGGAGATCGACGAGCGCTCGAAGCGAGAGGACGCCCACAAGGCGCGGCTGCGCCAGGTGCTCGATCATGCGATCGCCTTCTACCATGCGGTGCTGCTCCATTCGAACGCGGGCAAGGAAGCTCTCGAGTACCTGCGTGGTCGGGGGTTCACCGACGAGACGATCGCCACCCATCAGCTCGGGTGGGCGCCCGGTGGCTGGGACCAGATGACGCGGACGCTGGGCACCAAGCGTGACGTCCGTCCCGAGGAGCTTGTCGAGGTGGGTCTCGCGTCACCGCGGCAGGGCGGACGGGGCGGGGTCTACGACCGGTTCCGCTCGCGCGTCCTCTTCCCGATCCGCGACCAGAACGGCCACGCGGTGGGCCTGGGCGGTCGGCTCCTGGCCGGAGACGGCCCGAAGTACCTCAACTCGCCGGCGACACCGCTCTTCGACAAGAGCCGCACGCTCTACCTGATCGACAAGGCCAAGGGCCCGATCCGCAAGAGCGGGCACGCGGTGATCGTCGAGGGCTATACGGATGCCCTGATGGCGCACCAGGCCGGCTTCGAGAACGTGGTCGCGAGCCTCGGCACCGCGCTGACCGCCGGCCAGGTCGCCCTGCTCACGCGATACGCCAGCCGGATCGCCCTCGCCTATGACGTGGACGCGGCCGGTGAGAAGGCCGGGACGCTTGGTGTCACCGCGCTGGCGGGTCTGATCGGGCAGCTCCAGGCCGACACGTCGGGGGTGAAGCTCGAGGATGTCCGGGTCGCGCGACTGCCCGACGGCAAGGACCCGGACGAGGTCGTCCGCGAGTCGCCCGCGGCCTGGGAGGCGGCGGTCGCCAAGGCGAAGCCACTCGTCGAATACCTCATCGACCACCACGCCGGCCGTTTCGACCTCAAGACCAGCTCGGGGCGGATCGGCTTCGTGGAATCGGTGATGCCGGCGATCCGGGACATCGCCGACCCGCTCCGGCGCGATGAGGCCCTCGGTGAGGTTCATCGCGTCTCGGGCGTGGAGGAGCGGACGCTTCGGCAGATTCTCGAACGGCCGGATCGGAACCCGATCACCGCGGGGCGTTCGTCGGGACCGGGGAGTGCCGGTGGCGGCCATGGGGAATCGCGGATCACGGCCGATGCCGTGCTGTCCTCCCCGGACGCCCTGCCGATCCGGGACATCCTGCGGGCGATCTCGCCAGTCGAGGCGGAGCTCCTGCACCTGCTGCTGCTGGTTCCCGATCAGCAGCTGCGGGTCGTGGACGAGATCGGCCCCGACCAGCTTCCCAGCACCGTCGCTCGCGAGCTGTTCCGGGCGATCGTTCTGCAGCGAGCGCCGAGCGATGCGGGGATCCATCCGCCGTTTCGGTGGGAGGAGCTCGTGCTCGCGCTCGACGATGAAACCGCGGCGCTGGCACGAGCGTTGGTGGCCAAACCGGGGCCGGACCCGCGAACGCTCGCGGCATCCGAGCTCGACTACGAGGTGGCCCGCCTGCTCATCGAGCTCGAGGACGACCGGCTGCGCGAACGCAGCGACTACAACGAGGCCGCCCAGGGGGAGGCCGAGCGTGCCGCCGATCGCGAAGCCATCGAGCGATTGATGCTCGAACGACGTGAGATCAACGAAATGCGCCTGTCGCTCGACCGGCGCCGAGACCAGACCCGGCTACTCGCCAGCCACCGGAGGTAACGATGCCCGCAGATCCGCTCGACAAGCAACTCGTAGAGGCCGTCCTGTCGCGGCCGCGCCGCGCCAAGGCTGACCTCGAAGAGGCCAAGCTTGCCGGCCTGCGCCCATCGCGCACGACAGGCGTCGCCATCGCCGATGACGACGAAGACGACGAAGACGAAGACGAGGACGAGGACCTCGAGCTGGGTCCGGACGCGGCCGACGGCGCAGACGTCGGGATCATCGTGGTCGCCGACGACGGTGCCGAAGCCGCGGCGGCCAAGCTGCCCAGCGACGCGCCGGCAAAGCTCGATCCCAAGGCCGTCGAGGAGCCGACGGCAGAAGAGCTCGAGGCGATCTCCGCCGACATGATCGGGATCGACGACCCGGTCCGGATGTACCTCAAGGAGATCGGCAAGGTCGCGCTGTTGACCGCCGAGGAGGAGGTCGTCCTCGCCAAGGCGATCGAGCTCGGCGAGCAGATGGTGGAAGCGCCCTGGAAGGGGATTTTCTCGCTCCACGAGTGGACGCTCCATGACACCGAGCGCAAGACACGCACGACCAAGCTGCAGCACCGCCTGCCGTTCGGTGACGAGGCGCACGAGCTCGTTCGGAAGGCGATGACCGATCCGGGTGCGGCAGACCTGCTGGTCCCGTCACCCGATTTCCACCTGGTCAAGGCCGGTCGCGACGCACAGTCCAACGGCACCAAGGAGCGCCTCAAGGAGGCGAAGAAGCTGGTCCACGCCTACAACGAGGCGCTCGATCCGGAGACCTTCCTGCCGTTGATGGACTGGGCGTACCTGGCCGTGCACAACGGCGATCTCGATTCGCGCGACAACGTCGGCCTGCGCGCGATCTGGGATTGGAGCCGCGAAGAGATCGCCTACCCGGCGCTGGAACGGTGGATCACGGCCGGGAACGACGCCGAGCTGCTCAAGGAGATGGGCTTCGACCCGGAGGTGCCGCTGTCGACCAAGCTCCGGCATCGCGTCGGGACGATCGTCGTAATCGGGCGGGATGCGCGCGAGCAGCTGACGTCAGCCAACCTGCGCCTGGTCGTGTCGATCGCCAAGAAGTACATCGGCCGCGGCATGTCGTTCCTGGACCTGATCCAGGAAGGCAACATCGGCCTGATCCGGGCGGTCGAGAAGTTCGACTACGAGAAGGGCTTCAAGTTCTCGACCTACGCCACGTGGTGGATCCGCCAGGCGATCACCCGGGCGATCGCCGACCAGGCACGGACCATCCGGATCCCGGTTCACATGGTGGAGACCATCAACCGGCTGATCCGTGTGTCCCGTGGGCTCCTGCAGGAGCTGGGCCGGGAACCGACGGTCGAGGAGATCGCCGAGGCGATGTCCAAGGGCCAGGAGGTCCAGGTCACCCCGGAGAAGGTCCGCGAGATCATCAAGGTCTCGCAGGAGCCGGTTTCCCTGGAGACGCCGATCGGAGAAGAAGAGGACTCGCACCTCGGCGACTTCATCGAGGACCGCGGTGCGTTCGCCCCGGCCGAGGCCGCGTCGCACCAGCTTTTGAAGGAGCAGGTGGAGGCGGTGCTCGACTCGCTGACGGGCCGGGAGCGGCGCGTGCTGCAGCTCCGGTTCGGGCTGGAGGACGGCCGCGCCCGGAC
>JBBEBJ010000121.1:0-3587 GCA_040882425.1 Chloroflexota bacterium
TGGTCGGGTTCTCCCGCCTGATCCGGCGTCGTCTCGACGAGCTCATCTTCCCGTCGGTCGAGTCCGGCGACCCGAAGCGCGATCGCGCGATCCGCCAGGTCTCCGAGAACCTCGGCATCATCATCGAGGAGGGCGAGCGCCTCACGACGCTGATCAACGACACGCTGGACCTGGCCAAGATCGAGGCCGGCCGGATGGAATGGCGGCGCGAGCCGGTCGACATCGCGGACCTGATCGGCCGTGCGACCTCCGCGACGGCATCACTCCTCGCGGGTCCCGGCCCGACGATGATCGTGGAGGTCGAGCCAGGGCTGCCGAGCCTCGTTGGCGACCGGGACCGGCTCATCCAGGTCCTGATCAACCTCATCTCCAACGCGGTCAAGTTCACGCCCGCCGGCTCGATCACCTGCGCCGCACAACGCGACCCGGCCGGTGACGGCGTGCTCGTCAGCGTGACCGACACGGGGGTCGGGATCGCGCCGGAGGATCATGCCCGGGTCTTCGAGCAGTTCGGCCAGGCCGGCGATACGCTCACCGACAAGCCGCGTGGCACCGGGCTCGGCCTGTCGATCTGCCGCGAGATCGTGGAGCACCACGGCGGCCGGCTGTGGCTCGAATCGGAGCTCGGTCGTGGGTCGCGATTCTCGTTCACGCTGTCGGTCCCGGCGACAGCGTCTACGGCCGAAGTCGAGCACCAAGTTGCAGCGGCGAGCGCCGATCCCGAGTCGACCGTTCCCCTCACATAGTCATGGCCTGACTCGCGGAGGCCCACGCACGGGTGAATCGTCGCGATCAGCACTACGCGTCGGGCCCCACCGAGCGTGCGAGTGGCCCTCGACGAGGCGAATGGGCCCTTCGAGTCGGGGCATTTCGGCCCATCCAGTCTGGGTGTGGGTATTCGAGGGGAGAGGGCCCGCCTTCGCCCGATAACATGCGCCCGGTGACTGAGGCCTTGGCACGCCTCTTGAAGGGCGGAGGCCCTCGCTGGCGGACGGTCAGGGTTTGGTCCACGGCGTCGGCCGTGGCGCCACCCGGTGGATGATCTCGAAGCCCGTGGTGTTGGACAGGACCTCGACTTCCTTGCCGTGGAAGCGGAGGCCAGCCGCGCCGCTGCCGGCGCGCAGGTTGCCGATGGTGAGCTCGGGTAGCCAGTCGGGCAGCGCCGGATCGACGTAGAGCCGCGACCCGGTGTGGTCGGTCGTCGCGTGGATGCCGCACAGGACGGCGATCAGCCGGAAGATCGAGCCGGCGGCCCACGCCTGCGGCACGCTGGCGCCCAGGTACTGGACCGGGAAGCTGCCCTCGTCCCGCGGCAGGCCGGCGAACAGCTCGGGAAGCCGATTGGCGAGAAAACGTTCGCTGGCATCGAACAGGCCGCGGGCCACCGCCGCCGCCTCGTCGTCGTGGCCGTAGCGCCGGAACCCGCCCGCAATCATGGCGTTGTCGTGCGGCCAGACCGAGCCCGTGTGGTAGCTGAACGGGTTGTACGCGGTGTGATCCGACGATAACGTCCGGACGCCCCAACCCGACCACATGTCGTCGGCCATGAGCCGCCTGACGATCTTGGTGGCCCGATCGGGCGGGACGATGCCGCTGGCCAGGCAATGGCCGGCGTTGGAGGCGACCGTCTCGATCGGGCGCTTCTCCCCGTCGAGCCCCAGGTAATAGGTGCCTTCCTCCTCCCACCAGAACGTCTCGTTGAACCGCTCGTAGAGCGCCGTCGCCTCGGCGCGCAGGCGCCTGCCCTTGCGAGCGTCGCCAAGAACCTCGTAGATGTCGGCCATCCGGACCTTGGCGTCGTACACGTAACCCTGCAGCTCGCACAGGGCGAGGGGAAGGGACGCGAGCGAACCATCGGCGTTTGGGATGGCATCGCCGGCATCCTTCCAGCCCTGGTTGTAGTAGCCGTGCTTCGAGCGGGTCGCGTATTCCTGGAACCCGTCGCCGTCGCGATCCCCGGACTGGTCGATCCAGGCCATCGCGGCCTCGGCGTTGGGCAGGTAACGGTTGAGCACGTCGACCTGGCCGAGCCACTGATAGAGGTACGAGACGACGATCACGAAGAGGCTCGTCGCGTCATGCGTCCCGTAGTACGGCTGGAAGGGCAGGATCCTGAGCTGGGCCAGCTCGCCGTGGCGGATCTCGTGCGGGATCTTGCCCGGCTCCATGTCGCGCTCCGGGTCGTCGCCGGTCGCCTGGAGCTCGGACAGGCGTCGGAGCGCCCCGGAGGCGAATTCCGGGTAACCGCTGATCCCCTGCATCGAGACGATTAGCGAGTCCCGCCCGAACAGGGTCACGAACCAGGGCACGCCCGCAGCCGGGATGAACACGCCCTTCTCGAACGCCGGATCCTCGAGCTGCAGCGCGTCCATGTCGAGCTGCGCCTGGTCCCAGGCGCGCATGACGGCATGGTTCGGTGTCTCCAGCCGGACCCGGCGCATGCGCGGCATCGTCTGGTCGGGCCGTGGACCGGCGACCGCGTTGCACGGAAGGGTCGTCGGTCGGCGCTTGGAATAGGTCAACGGCAGCCAGCGCAGGCAGGTGTGCCAGACGTCCTTGGGCGCCACCTCCGCGATGAACACGAACCGGCCATTGGCGAACTGGACGGTGCTGTCCGAGCGATCCGCCTGCAGGACGAGCTCCCGGACGAAGTCGCGGTGGACGTAGGTCGTCCGGAGCTCCCGGGCGGACCGGAACCACCGCGCGTTGATCTCGCCGCGCCGTACCAGCTGGCCGGACTTGACGTCGAAGATGTCGGCGAAGTCGGATTCGATCTCGATCTCGATCGTGAGGCGCACGGTCCGCCGACCGTAGTTGATGACGTCATAGTCCTCGTGGACGCCGCCCGACACCGTCCGGTCGAGGCGGAGCGCGATGCTCTGCCGGGGCACGACCCCATCGCGATCGAGGAGCTCGGGGTTGGTGTACTCGAACCGTGACGAGTAGAACTGCACCGGCGACGCGTTGAGCAACAGGGGCCGCTGGCCGTTGACGAAGAGCTCGTAGCCGGACACAAATCGCGTGTCGCGGGCGAAGAACCCCTCCTCCGCCTGGCGCTCGATCCGGCCGTCCGGCTGGCACACGACGAACCGGTCGTCGCGGTTCATCGTGATGGTGGACGGCCCGACCTGGATCGGGAGGGTCACGGGCGCTCCCCGACCATGGCGGCATGGCGACGGTCGGCCGCCGGCATCAGTCCCATCGAGTTGGAATAGTAGTCGCTGAATGGGCGGGGCGAACGGGCGTCACAGGGCGCCCCGGCGAGCGTCTCCGCAAAACCGCAGCCAGGGACTGGTAAGGAGAGGTTCAGGCCTCCCCGGGGGAAGATCCCGCCAGGTTCACGCTCAGCGTGGCCGCAATGGCTGCCGGACGACCCCGAATTCGGGCCCGATCGGTCCGTAACAATCCGTAGCTGAGGTTATGCGGGGATCGGTGACCGATTGGTCGTCGTGTCAACGACCTCCAGGGCAGTCACACCTAGAACTGGTCGAGGTAGCGGTCGACCTCCCAGTCCGACACCTGCGTGCGGTACTCGTCCCACTCGGCCCGCTTGGCCGCCACGTAGTGGCTGAAGACGTGGTCGCCCA
>JBBEBJ010000122.1:0-18463 GCA_040882425.1 Chloroflexota bacterium
GGGGTTATTGCCCTGGTGAGCTGGCCGGCCCGCGCCTGGGCCCGGCGCGCTAGACGATCCCAGCGAACAGGTCCGTCTCGGGCCTCGACGTCTCGACACGCGTCTCGCGGAGGATGAACGCCTCCTTTGCCCAGCCGTTCCGCCACCCCTCGAGGCCCATCGCGAAGAACGGGAAGTCCTCGGCAAGCTGCGTGCGGTGTTCGTGCATGGCGTTCCACTTCGCCTCGAGCGGGGCACCCGATGTGTCGACCCACGTCGTGATCGCCTCGTCGGGCACGAGCATCTTCGCGGCGAACGCCTCCATCTCGGCGATCTGCTCGTGGGTCGCGTCATCCGGCGGAGCCCACCAGCTCTTCTCGCCACGCTCGGCCAGCGCCGCCTCCATCCGCTTCCGGACCGACGCCGGGATGGCCTGCTCGTACAGCTTGGACGGTGTCCACGGCGCGAGCCCGCCCTCGTCGATGCTCGGTCCGGCGCCACCGTGCTCCGGTGCCAGCTGCTCCGGATACCACGCGGGGTCGCCGGCCCTCGGAAAGGCCCGGACCGTCACGTCGTGGGTCCGGATGTGGTCCGGGTGCCCGTACCCGCCGAAGTCGTTGTAGGTGGTGATCACGTCCGGTTGGTACGCGCGGATGAGCCAGACCAGGCGTCCCGCGGCCTCGTCGAGGTCGGCCCGCCAGAAGCAGCGCGGGTCGCGGTTGGCTGGCCGATCCATCATGTCCGAGTCGCGGTAGCCGAGGTTCTCCCACTCCGTCACACCGAGATGGGCCATCGCACGCTCCAGCTCGCCCGCGCGCATCTCGCCCAGTCTCCGGTGGTTGTCCGGCGTGTCCAGCTCGGGGATCACGATCTCGCCCATTTCGCCCCGCGTGCAGGTCACGAGCACGACCCGATGGCCGGACGCGACCGCCTTGGCCATGGAGCCGCCGGTGCCGATCGATTCGTCGTCCGGGTGGGCGTGGACGGTCATGAGGGTTGGGCGATGCCCAGGGACGGGGTTCGGCATGGCCCTGGGATGCTACCGCAGCCCGGTACTATCGGGCGGTGTCGGGGCAGTCGCGGGTCCCGCACCCTGCACCAATGATCGATCGATTGCCGCGGCGCCTGCGCCTCGGCCTGGCGCGCCAGCAGGACACGCCGGCTCCAGCCGAGCGCGCCCCGGACGACGTCGCCTTCGTCGCATACGGCGAGGACTGCATCCTGTCCGGCCGGGCGGTCCTCGATGCCGACCGCCTGACCGACATGCTGAACGACCACGACGAGTACCTCGTCTCCGGATTGGTCGTCGAGCGGTTTGACGAGATCGCTCCCTTCGAACTCGACGACGAGATCGCGGTGCCCCGTGACGAGATCTTCCTGGTCCACGCGTCCGGTCCCCGCGGTGACGCCAACCGGCGCCATCGGACGATGCCCCAGCGCCTCGCCCTCAAGATGGGCCCGTACAAGGTCCGGGGGTTCTTCCATTCCTTGCCGGGCGCCGATCCGGTCGTCGCGCTCCGTCGTCGCAAGGCGATGGTGCCGCTGACCGACGTACGGATCGAATACACGATCCACGACCAGCGTCGCGAGGTCACGGTGGACACGGTGATCGTCAATCGCGAGCAGGTTGACTGGGTGGAGGCCATGCATCCCGGCCAGGTCGAGTTCCCCGAGGGTCCCAAGCGCCTGGTCATCACCCGGGCCTGATCACCGGCCAGCGCCCGCGGCGGCGCGTGCAGACACCGTTCGAACGCATCCGGGCGGATTCGGTGCGCGGAATCGAGCGTGCGGCCCTACTTTCGGGTCATGCCCAGGCCGGGACCCCGCCGCGACCCTAGGTGCAGGAGGTCACCGGCATTGCGCCGCAGGTACTTGTGGGCGGCTATGCACGGGCCGGAGCTGCCCCGACGATCGACGCATGATCGAGAGCCTCGGACGCCGTCTCCGCGTCGTGTTCGGTCGCCCTGACGCCGCGGCGCCGCCCCCGGCCGCACCAGCGCGGGACGCCGCCCGCGCCGGCCAGCAGGTCGAATTCGTGGCGTACGGCGAGGACTGCGTCCTGTCGGGGGTGGTCCGCCTGGCCTCGGACCGGCTAACGGACATGCTCAACGATCACGACGAGTACCAGCTCGTCGATGTCCTCGTCGAAGGGCTCACCGGCGAGCGCGCGGTCGAGGTTCGGGAGGTCCTCGTCCGACGCGACGAGCTGCTCCTGGTTCACGCGGCCGGGCCGCGGGGGAACCTCGATCGCCGGCATCGAACCCGTTCGCATCCGGTTGCCATCCAGATGGGCCCGTACCACATCCGCGGGTACCTGCATTCGCTGCCGGGCGCCGATCCCGTCCAGTCGATCCGCCGCCGCAAGCCGATGGTGCCGTTGACCGATGCCTGGATCGAGTTCGCCGCCGCCGCCGGCCGCCAGCGGCGGCGCGTCGGCACGGTCGTCGTGAACCGCGAGCAGATCGACTGGATCGTGCCCGCGATCGACGATGAGGTCGAGATGCCCGATCTGCCACTGAGCGCGGACAAGGGCCCCCTGCTCAAGGACTTCACCGGAGCCCTGTTCGAGGGGCTCTAGCCCGTCCGCGCCAGCCGCGTGCGACTACCATCCGGTGCGATGCCACCCGATGCTCACGAGCCATCGCGCTATACCGGGCCGGGTCCGCTCGCCGGTCTGCGGGTCGTCGACTGCTCAACCGTGCTGGCCGGCCCGTACTGCACCATGCTGCTAGGCGACCTCGGGGCGGACGTGGTCAAAGTGGAGCCGCCGGACGGCGATGCGACTCGTGGCTGGGGCCCGCCGTGGGTCGGCGAGGCGACCGGACATCGGACCGCCGCGTACTACCTGGCGGTCAACCGAAACAAGCGCAGCATCCGCCTCGACCTGAAGTCGGCGGACGGTGCGGCGGTTCTCGGCCGACTCCTCGAGCGCGGCGACGTCATCGTCGAGAACTTCCGCGTCGGCGGATTCGCCCGGCTGGGCTTCGACGACGAGCGGTTGCGCCGTCTCAATCCGTCCCTGGTCCACCTCGCCATTTCCGGCTTTGGGACCGACGGACGCGCCGCCGAGCTGCCCGGCTACGACTTCGTGATCCAGGCCGTGAGCGGCCTGATGTCGATCACCGGCGCTCCTGACGCCGAGGGCGGCGGGCCGACCAAGGTGGGCGTGGCGATCAGCGACGTCGTGACCGGCATGCTCGGGGCGGTGAGTATCCTCGCCGCGCTCGTCGGCCGCGAGCGAAGCGCGACTGGACCAGCTGCAGGTGGCGGGCAACGCATCGACATCGCGCTGCTCGGCGCCACCCTGGCCGCGCTCGTCAACCAGGCCCAGAACGCGTTCGTGGCGGGCGAGCCGCCGGGGCGCCTCGGCAACGCGCATCCCAACATCGTCCCGTACGAGACGTTCGAGACCGCGGACGATCCGATCGCCGTCGCCGTCGGCTCGGAGCGTCAGTGGCCGCGATTCTGCGATGCGCTGGGTCTCCCGGACCTGGCGCAGGATCCCCGGTTCACCACGAACGGCGATCGCGTCGTGCACCGCGCCGAGCTGCGCTCGATCCTTGCGCGCCGGTTTGTGGAGGGCAACGCCGGCGCGTGGCTCGCGGCGCTGGATGCGGCATCGGTCCCGTGCGGCCCCATCAACGATATCGTCGGCGCGTTTGCGTCAGACGAGGCGGCCGCCCTCGGGATGACCGTGGAGCAGGATCATCCCGCGTGGGGCGTCATCCGCCAGGTCGGGATCCCGTTCCGAATGAGCGACACGCCGGCGACCATCCGAACGCCT
The DNA here is from genome assembly GCA_040882425.1 of Chloroflexota bacterium. Taxonomy (GTDB): domain Bacteria; phylum Chloroflexota; class Limnocylindria; order Limnocylindrales; family CSP1-4; genus SPCO01. Next base: position 3,764 of record JBBEBJ010000122.1, read on the forward strand.
CCTCCCGCACTGGGCGAGCACACCGACGAGATCCTCGCGGAGCTTGGCTACGCGGCGATCGACGTCGCCGACCTGCGCCGTCGGCAGGTGGTCTGAGCGAGGTCAACCGGGCGCGTTCGGCTCCAGGCTCTGCAGACGGTCCGCCAGCCCCTTGAGGATCGCCGTCCGGATCGACGCGGACGAGTCGAGCAACGAGTGGAAGCCGCTGTGCGTGATCACGAGCAGCTTGGCCGGTCCTTCGGTCACCGCGGTGGCGGTCCGCCGACCCTCGCTCAGGAGCGCGATCTCGCCCAGGAAGTCGCCGGGTCCGAGCGTGTTCACCGTCCGTCCATCGCGCTCGATGCGGACACGTCCGTCCACGATCAGGAAGAACTCCTGGGCCAGGCTGCCCTGGCGCATGAGCATGTAGCCGTCGGGGACGTCGACTTCGTCGGCCAGCCGGCCGATGAGTTCGAGCGGCTCGCCGCGACACTCGGTGAACAACGGCACGCGTCGCAGCAGCTCGCGTTTTGGATTGTCTGCCACGCCAATGCCTCCCCTGACCCGGTGATTGGACCCGGGCATTACAACACGGCCCGCGTGGCGGTGCCAGAGCTCTCAGCGCAGCGTGGGTGGGTGCACGGCTGCACCGACCGGTGCCGGGCGCCGCCCGGCCGCTGCTAGACTCGGCCGCGCACCACGACCGTCCCGAACACCCCCGCTGGAGGCGACACGATGGCCGACGAACGCGAGCGCTGGGCGCTCATCCTTGGCGGCTCGTCCGGGATGGGCCAGGCCACGGCCGTAACGCTCGCTCGGGCCGGCTACAGGATCTGCGGCATCCACCTCGACTTCCGCGCCGCCCTTGCGCACGTCGAGGAGGTCAAGGCCGAGATCGCGGCGGCGGGATCGGAAGCGCTCTACATCAACATGAACGCGGCCGACGACGAGAAGCGCGCCGCCGCGCTGGCCACCCTTCGCGAGCGGTTCGATCGGTCCGCGGCGGACGGCCGGCACCCGTACGTCCGCGTCGTGATGCATTCGCTGGCGTTCGGGTCGCTGGTCCCGTACCTGGCCGACGATCCGAAGGCGGCCGTCGATCGCAAGAAGATGGAGATGACCCAGGACGTGATGGCCAACAGCCTCGTCTACTGGGTCCAGGATCTCTATCGAGGGGGCTTCCTCGAGCAGGGCTCGAAGATCTATGCCATGACGTCGGAAGGCTCGTCCCGGGTCGTGCCGTCGTACGGCGTGGTCTCCTCGGCCAAGGCAGCCCTCGAGTCGCACATCCGACAGCTCGCCATGGAGCTCGCCCAGACCGGAAAGGGGATCACGGCCAACACGATCCGGGCCGGCGTCACGATGACCCCTGCGCTCATGAAGATCCCCGAGCACGACATGATCATCGCCTCGGCCACCAAACGGAACCCGACCGGGCGGATGACCACCCCGCAGGATGTCGCCAACGCGATCCTGGCCCTGTCCGGCGAGGGCACGGGGTTCATCAACGGCGAGATCATCGGCGTCGATGGCGGCGAGTTCATCACCGGCTCATAGCGCCCACGGTGGCGCGGCGCCTGGCCGCGTTGCCGCCTGCGCTCCTTCGCTCACGCACCTTGGGGTGCGCTCGCTGCGGTGCTCAACGGCGCCTTGCCATGCATCCGCGCGACCGCGGGCGCGGTTTTGGCGATGAGTGGTGGCGCGGCGCCTGGGCGCGTCGTTGTCGTCGCGTCGGTCAACGTCGACCTCGTCGTGACGGTCGAGCGGCTGCCGCTGCCCGGCGAAACCGTCACCGGTGGTCGTTTCGCCCGGCACCACGGTGGGAAGGGCGGCAACCAGGCGGTGGCGGCCGCGCGACTCGGCGCCGCGACGGCCTTCGTCGGTGCCGTGGGTGACGACCCGTTTGGCGCAGAGGCCCGTCAGGCACTCCAAGCCGAGGGGATCGACCTGCGCGGGCTGGTCACCCTCCCCGCCGAGGCGACCGGCGTCGCGCTGATTCTTGTCGAGGCCGGCGGCGAGAACTGCATCGCGGTGGCCGGCGGTGCCAACGACGCGCTGACGCCGGAGCTCGTGGGCCGGGCGTTGCGGGCGCTCGAGCTGCAGCCCGAGGACGTGGTCCTCGTCGGTCACGAGATCCCGACGGCGTCGACGCGCGAGGCCCTCCGGCTGGCGCGCGCAGCAGGTGCGACCACGATCCTCAACCCGGCCCCGGCCTATGGGCTCGACGCCGCCACCCTGGTCCTCGCCGACATCCTGACCCCCAACCGGGGCGAGCTCGCGGTGCTGGCCGATGATGACGGGCCGGCCGCCGGACCCGTCGCCCTGACACTCCTCGAGGGTTCGAGCGGGCGGGCCGTCGTGGTGAGCCTCGGCGGCGCCGGCGCCCTGCTGGTCGATGCGGCCGGTTCGATACCGCTCCCGGCGCCGCCGGTCGAGGTCGTCGATACCGTCGGCGCGGGCGACACGCTGAACGGGGCACTGGCCGCGGGTCTGGCCGCGGGTCTCGCGCTTCCCGAGGCGGCGCGCAGGGCGGTGGCGGCCGCCTCGCTCGCGGTCACTCGCGAGGGGGCGCGCGAAGGGATGCCAACGCTTGCCGAGCTTCAGGCCGCCGGTGGCTGAGCGGCGATCGAGGCGCGGGCGCGGCGTCGGCGGCCGAGCCAGCCGGTCTTGGGAGAGAGCACGAGTGCGATGCCGAAGATCAGCGTCTCGACGAGGACGATCGAGGCTCCCGACGCGACGTTGAGGTAGAAGCTCAGGTAGAGCCCACTGATGGCCGCCACGAGCGAGACTGCGATCGCCACCTTGACCAGGTCCCAGAAGCGATCGACGAGGAGCTGCCCGGTCGCCGCCGGGGTCACCAGCATGGCCACGACCATGATGATCCCGACCGCCTGGATGCTGACCACGATCGTGACCCCGACCAGGCCGAGGAGCAGGTAGTCGAGCGTCTGGACGGGGAGGCCCGACGCGGCCGCGCCGGCCGGGTCGAAGGAGGCGTAGAGCAGCTCCTTGCGCAGTACCGCCACGATCGCGAGCACGATCAAGCCGAGCACGGCGACCTGCACGATGTCGGCGAAGGTGATCCCGAGGACGTTGCCGAGCAGGTAGCTGAACAGGTCGGACACGAACCCCTCGATCGTGCTGAAGAGCAGGATCCCGAACGCGAACGTCCCGGCAAACAAGACGCCGACGGCGGTATCGAACCGCAGCGCCCCGCGCTTCGCGACCGCGCCGATGGCCAGCGAGGTCCCAACCGCCGCGACCGCCGCGCCGATGTACAGGGGGATCCCCAGCATGTAGGCAATCACCAGTCCCGGGAACGCCGCATGGCTGACCGCGTCGCCGATGAACGCGAGCCCACGCAGCACGACGAATGCCCCCATCACCGCGCACACGACGCCGACCATGATCGCCGCGACGAGACCGCGCTGCATGAAGCCATAGGCCATCGGATCGAGCAGGAAGTCCAGCACGTCAGGCCGATCCGTCGTGGAAGTGGCGCTCACCCGGAGGCGGCTCGTCGTGGTGGTGGGCATCGTCGATCACGGTTCGTTCACCGGCCGGCAGGACGATCACGTGCCCGCCGTATGTTGCGGCCAGGAGCTCAGGGTCGAGGACGATGTTCGCCGGTCCGGTCGCCACGATCCGGCCGCTGACAAAGGCGGCCTGGTGGAAGCGCTGAGACGCGCACGCCAGGTCGTGCGTGGTCGCCACCACCGTTCTTCCGGCGCGCGCCTCGGCCTCCAGGACGTCCATCAGGTCCTCCTGGGTGGTCGCATCGACGCCGGTCACGGGCTCATCCAGCAGGTAGAGGTCCGGTCGCGCCGCGATGGCTCGGGCCAGGAAGACGCGGCGTCGTTGCCCACCCGACAGGGCTCCGACCTGGCGCCTGACGGCGTGCGCCATGCCAACCGTGTCGAGCGCGGCCGCCACGGCGGCGCGATCCGCGCTGCCCGCCGACCGACCGACGCCGATCAGCGGCACCCGGCCCATCATGACGACGTCGCCGACGGTGACCGGGAAGGCCCAGTCGACCACCTCGGCCTGCGGCACATAGGCGATCCGGCGCGCTTCGCGCCCGGGCGGACCGTCGAGCACATCAATGGTTCCGGAGAACGGTCGGAGCAGCCCCGCGATGGCCTTGAGCAGGGTGCTCTTGCCGGCGCCGTTCGGCCCGATGACGGCCAGAAGCGATCCGGTGGGGATCGACAGCGTGACGTCCGCCAGGGCAACGCGGTGGCCATACCCGGCCGACACGCCGGTGAGCTGGACGGCGACGGCCACCGATCGCGCGGTGACGGCCTTGCCGTCGGTGACAGCCGCGGTCACGAGCGCCTGCCGTCGCCCGGTCGCCTCAACCAAGCGCCTTGACGATCTCGTCCACGTTCCATTCCATCATCTTGAGGTATGTGTCGGTCGGAGGGGGCCCCACCGTGTCGTTGTAGAGCGTCGTGACGACCTGTGTCACGCCGGCCTCGTCGGCGAGGGTCCGGGCGAGATCCGGGCTGAACTGGGCCTCGGAGAAGACGGCCTTGACCCCGGCTTCCTTGACCGTTTCGACGAGCGTGGCGAGCTCGGAGGCGGTCGGCTCCTGGCCAACGTTCTCGACGATCACGCCGACGAGCCCGAACCCGTAGTGGTCGGCGAAGTAGGGGAACGCGTCGTGGAAGGTGACGAGCTTTCGATCCCCCGCGGGGATGGTCTCGACCTTCGCCAGGTTCGCCGCATCCATCGCCCGGATCTCGTCGATGTACGCGGCCTCGTTTGCCCGGTACACGTCCGCGCCGTCGGGATCGAGCTCGGCAAGCTTCGCGCCGATGGCAGGTACGTAGTGATCGACGACGACGGTCGGATCGAGCCAGAAATGCGGGTTTTCCTCGCCCTCCACCGTGATCGTCTCGAGCCCGTCGCCAAGGACGAGACGCGCAGCCGATTCCTCGCCGGCAGCTGCGATCAGTCCGTCGAGGAAGTCGTCGAGACCCACACCGTTGGACACGATGAGGTCGGCGTCCGCCAGCTTCCTCGCGTCCTCTGGCCTGGGCTCGTAGTCTTCCGGACCGGATCCTGCCGGGATGACCGAATCCACCGTAGCCCGATCGCCGGCCACGTTCCGGATCATGTCTGCGAACACCGTCGTCGTGGCCACGACCCTGAGCGCAACCGACGAGGGCGCCCCGGAAGCCGGTTCGCCCGACGCGCCGGCCGATCCGCACGCCGCGATCAACGCGGTCGTCGTCGCGAGGGCGATCATCGGGAGAATGAGACCGAGTCTCGATAGGGGACGCGAGAACATGCGAGCAACCTCCTGCATGCGGTCGTCTAGGCCGAAACGGTCGTGGCGCCGGGCTGGCCGGCCGCGCAGGCCGGGCACAGCCCGAACAGCTCGAGCCGGTGGTCGTCGACCCGGTAGCCGGTGCGTCGGGCGATCTCGTTGACCACGGCGCGCAGGTCGCCGTCGTCGATCTCGTTCGTTCGGCCACACTGCGTACAGACCACGTGGTGGTGGTGCGCCCGCTGGCAGACGACGTAGGCGTGCCCGCCGGATAGCAGATCCAGCCGCTCGACCGCGCCGAGCGTCTCGAGGACCTCGAGCGTGCGGAAGACCGTCGCTCGACCTACGCCCAGGCGCCGCGCCCGCGCCTCGGCGATCAGGTCGCCAGCCGTGAAGTGCCCAGCACGACCCGCGATCAGTGCGGCGAGTGACCGCCTCGGCTCTGTCAGCCGGTACCCGGCGCGATCTAGGGCGGTGACGATCGATGGCGTGTCCATGCTTGACACCGTACCACAATTGAGACTGTGTCTCAACAACTCGGGTCCGATCCGGGCCGGACGGCAGGGGCTCTCGGGCCAGCCGGCACTCCCTCGCCCATGGGCCCAGGTTCGATGCTCTACCGGCGACACGTCACGTGGTGACGTGGCACGGCACGCCCGGCGTCGCACGTCGACATCTCCGGCGCGCCTGGAAGGAGAGTCCCGCTGAGCACGCCAACCGCCACCCCATCGCCTTCCAGCAGGCGCCAACGGCGCCTCGCGGCGCGCGCGGCGGGCGCCCCAGGCACCGAGCGGCGCGGCCCGAACACCCAACGGCGTCGCACGTCACCGCTGATCCTGACCACCGTCGCCGTTGGGGTGATCGGGATCCTGCTGGTGGCCGCCCTGCTCATCACCCAGGACGCGGCCCCGCGGTCGGTCGACGTCGCCAGCCTGCGGCCGCCGCTGTCGGTTGCGCCCGCCGCCCTTGCGGACGGTCGGACGCTTGGCGAGGCCAACGCGCCGGTGACCATCGAGGTCTGGTCAGACTTCCAGTGCCCCGCGTGCGGCCAGCTGGCCGAGATGGTCGAGCCGATCCTCATCCGCGAGTACGTCACGGACGGGACGCTCCGGATCGTCAGCCGCGACGCTGCGTTCCAGGGCCAGCGGGGGGGCGCCTCGTATGATGAATCGGTGGAAGCCGCCGCCGGCGCGCTCTGCGCCGCGGAGCAGGATGCGTACTGGCCCTTCCACAACTGGCTGTTCGCCAATCAGGTGGGTGAGAACGAGGGGGCCTTCCGCGACGAGCGGCTCCGCGGGATCGCGACCGCGGCCGGCCTCGACGTGGAGGCCTGGGATGCCTGTCGCGCCACCGGCGAGCAGCAGGCTGCCGTGCGGGCCGAGACCCAGCAGGCGCTCGCCCAGGGCGTCAACGCCACCCCGACGATGATCCTCAACGGCCAAGTGATCGTGGGGCTCAAGAGCGCCGAGGAGCTCGGTGGGTTGATCGAAGCGGCCGCCCAAGGCTCGTGAGCATCCTGACCGAGCGGTCGCCGGCGCGGCCGTTGTTCGGTGTCCATCCGGGACTCATCCTGGCCGTCCTCGACGTCGTCGGGCTGGTCATCGCGAGCTACCTCGCGATCGTCGAGCTGCAGGGCAACGCACCCGTCTGCGGACCGATCAAGGGCTGCGAGGAGGTCGCCCTCAGCGAGTACAGCCGGATCGGCGGCGTGCCCGTGGCGGTCTACGGCGTGGGTCTGTCCCTGCTGCTGCTGACCCTGGCCGTCGCCTGGTGGAAGACCGACCTGTACGGGCTGCTGCTCGCGCACTACGGCCTGTCGCTCGCCGGGGTGATCTTCGAGGCGTACTTCCTCTACCTGCAGGTCTTCGTCATCCACGCCGTGTGCATCTGGTGCACGACCTACGGACTGTCGCTCATCCTGCGCTTTGTCGTGGCGTTCGTGGTCTGGCTCAGGCAGCCGCCGCCCGAGCACGCCACGGGCTGATCGTCACCGACACCACAAGCACGAACAGCGCGGACAGAAGGGCGCTGCCGAGGAGCACCCCGCCGGCCGTCGCCAGGGCATCGGCCCCGGCCAGCGCGCCAACCGTCGCGAGGAGCACCCCGGCGTTCCAGGCCAGCCAACGGGGTATGGCCGCCCGACCGAGCCAACGCCGCTGGACCGCGTGCGTCGCCTGGTCACCGGGTCCGATGGCCGCCACGATGTGCGTCCACGACCCGACGAGCACCTGGCCGATCCCGCCAGCCACGAGCGGCATGGCAATCAGTTCCACCGACCAGGCTTCAAGCGTTGCGCCAAGCCACAGGATCCGTCCCGCTCCGATCGCGACCGCAACGAGCAGCCAGGCCGGGGCCGCGAGCAGGCTGAGTCCGGCGTACCGGTGCCAGCCGAGATCCGAGGTCCAGGCACCTCGATCGCGCTGAACGCCGGCCGCGTGCGCGAACAGGGCGAGCGATCCGACCAGCTCGATGAGCGCGCCCGTCCGCCCGAGGAGATCGGAGCCCAGCCCGAAGCCGAGCGCCACAAGCGGAGCGCCGATCATCAGCGCCCCAATTGCGACCGTCGCGCTCCGCCGCGGGACGATCCGGGCGCCCGCCACGGTCGGTGCCAGGTGGAGGAGCGAAGCGGCCACCACGAGGGTCACGAACCCGAAGACGTTGAGCCAGGCGTGGGCGGGTTTGAGCGAGAGCCACGCGCTCGCCACGGGCGACCAGCCGGCGAGCATGGCCGTCGCGAGTGTCACCCCGACGCCGACGTGGACCAGCGCGGCCGCGTAGGCAAGATGCACGAGTCGAAGCCTGAACCCGATGGCCGCCCGAAGTGGCAGGAAGGCGGATCCTGACAGCGCGAGCAGCCCCGCCAGGTACAGAATCCCGCCGGCCGCCGCGACTGCCGGCTCGCCGTCGCTCATGCCCACCGCCGCGAGGACGGAGCCCCCAGCGACGAGCACGATCGAGGCGATCCGCAACGCCGGATGGGCGGGTCCAACCTGTGCGAGCGCGGCCGTGAAGAACGGCAGGACGGCGGCGATGGCCGTGCCGGCGGCGCCTCCCAATGCCAGGTGGAGCGGCAGCCAGGCCGACCCGCCTGGCCCGGCCATGATCGCGCTCAGCCCGGCCGATCCGAGCAGCGCGGCAGCGGCGAGGACGCCACCAAAGGTGATCCGCCGGTCGGTGCCGCGCACGATCGTCGGGCGCGCCGGCTGGAGCACCGTCAGCGCCGGCCGCGGCGCGGTCGGCAGCGAGCGATCCACCCCAGGATCAGTTGAGCGGGTCGCCGTCACCCGCCTGGACGAGGCCGAGCGCGCCGCGTCCGACGAAGTTGAAGGCGTGGGTCACGATCGGGTAGAGACCGTCTTCTGCCGTCGTGAATTCGACGATGCCGCCCTGCGCGGGTGAGAGGTCCATCGCCTGCGCACCCCACGACCCGGCATTGCCCTTTCGAAGAGCGATCCCTTCCTTGATGACCGTGTCGAAGATCGTGCCCACGATGTGGAACGAGCTGTCGATGTTCGGTCCCGCGTCGAGGACGAAGATCCGGACGGTCTCGCCGGTGCCGACGACCAGGGGCGCGTCCAGGTACTGGTTGGCAACGCCGTTGAAGACCACGAAGTCGGGAGCCGGGGCGGCTGCGGCCGCCTTGTCGAGGCTGGTGATGTCGCCCTGGGGCCCCAGGTACCACTCGCTCTGGACGAGGGCGAACTCGTTGTCGACCTCCGGCAGGCCCTCGGCCGGTTCGACGATGACCATGCCGTACATCCCGTTGGCGATGTGATGGAGCGCCGGCGAGGTGCCGCAGTGGTACATCCAGACGCCGGCGTAGTCGGCGGTCCACTCGTACAGCTTCTCCTCACCCGGGTTGATCGAGGTCATCTCGTCGTTCCAGGCGACCTGGCTGGAATGGAAGTCGATCGAGTGCGGCAGCTGGTTGGTGGCCGGGTTCCTGAGATGGATGCGGATGGTGTCGCCGACCTTGACCCGGATCACCGGGCCCGGAACCGAGCCGTTGAACGTCCAGACCCTCTGGACGAACCCCGGCGCCACGGTCATCTCCTCCTCGGTCATGACCAGGTCGATGTCGTGGACATCGCCGCTGAGGCGTGCCGGCGCGGTCGCGTCGTAGGTCACCGGAGCGGGCGCGTTCGGGTCGGCCTCGACGTCGGTGGTCGGTGCCGGACCGCCGTGATCATCGCCGCCGGCCGTGCCGCCGCCCCTGGTCGTGACGGTGCCCTCCATCCCGGCTTGTGCGTGGCCCGGGATCGAGCAGATGAACGTCAGCCCGCCGGCCGGGACGTCGACCTCGAAGGTGGCGGACTTGCCGCCCTCGATCATGCCGCTCGTGGTCCCGTCGGGGAAGGTGATGTCATGCGGGATCGTCCCCGTGTTGTTGAGCGTGAACTCGTAGCGACCCGGCGCGTCGACCTCGATCGCGCCGGGAGTGAACCCGAGGTCGAAGGCCTCGATCTCGACGGCGCCGACGACGGCCCCGGCCGACCCGCCCGATGGAGCGGGTGCGCTCGACGGGCCCGCCGGTGCCGGGGTCGCGGCTCCGCCCGGAGCGAACGTCCATGTCGCGCCGGACGTGCTGGCACAGCCGGCGATGATGATGGCGATCGCGACGGCCGCGACCGTGAAGTGGGTGGACCTGCGCATGTCAGTGGGACCTCGTCGTCTGGCTCGGATTTACACACCACCGAGGTACGTAAATAATGTAGCACGGCAAAGGAAAGCGTGATGAGCCAAACGGCAGGGAATGCCCAGGACCCTCGGCCTGAAGGATCAGCGCAGGCCGGTTCGGACCACCACCGCGAGCGTGGTCGCGCCAAGGCGTTCGAGCATCGCCTCGCGCGCACCGCTGAAGGCGTCGTGGACGGCGCACCGGCCGTCCTTTCCGCATGGGCCGCCGCGCAGGATGCACGCGCGGAGCTCCGGCTCCGGTTCGGTGGCCGAGATGATGTCGAGGAGCGTGATCTGGTCGGCGGGCTTCGCCAGGCGATAGCCGCCGGTCCGCCCGCGACGACCGACGACCAGTCTTGCCTCGACCAGGTCCGACATCACCCTGGGTAGAAACCGTTCCGGGATGGCCATGGCCGCGCTGACCGCCGGCACGCTCAACCAGCCGTCGCCCGAGTGCTGGCCCAGGGCGAGCATCGCTCGGACCGCGTAGTCGCCGCGTCGCGTCAGCTCGAGTTTCACCGTCGGAGTATGGCCCGCGGCGCGCTCAAGGGCCCGGAGCCGTTGCCGGCGCGTAGCCGGTGAGCTCGACGTAGCCCTCGCCGCCCAGGGGGATCCCGGCGCGCGATGCCTCCACCCGCTGCGAACCCTCCCAGTAGACGACGCCCGTCGTTGCCCTCGTGTCGAGCTCCTGCGCCGCGACCGTCGGCGTGAGCCGGATCGTGAGGTCGTCGCCCGGCAGCTCGACGATCCAGCCGGCCGGATAGTTGGCGCCGGTCGATGGGCTCGTCCAGCGTGCGGTGACGGTGACCTCGAAATCGTCACGCTCGAGGTGACTGCCCTGCCCGTCACGCGCAACGAGGGTCCCGTAGATCAGCGGGTAGGTCCCGTCCACCTCGCGAACGAGCGACAACGTCAGGTCCGTGCCGTCCTCGAGGTTGACGGCGAACCAGTCCCAGCCGCCGCCGCCCACCGAGACGAAGTCCCCCCACTGGTGGTCGAACCAGGCGGTCCCGGTAACGTCGGCGGTCGTCCCGTCCACGGTCAGGCTGCCCGCCGCGGTCATCGCGGTCCGCGAGTAGTAGTAGGAGCCGCCGGCCGGGCCGAAATCGATCCAGCCGTCACCGTCGTGCATCACCGCGGGCTTGGTCGCGACCAGGTCCAGCTCGAGGCCCAGGCCCGCCGGCGCACCGGCCGCCGTTGCCTCGTCCGCCGAGAGGACGGCGGACAGCGCGTCCGTGCCGTCACTGCCGGACATCGTCCACGGTTGGCGCGGCGCGACCGTGCCCTGCGTCGGATCGACGCCGACGATCCCGAGGTCGAACCCTGGCTCCGTCGCGCTCGCGCTCCCGTTCGCCTTCGCGCGATCCACGCCCGGACCGACCTCCAGCCGTTGGCTGTAGAAGAAGCGATCGCTCCCTTCGTCGGTGATCGCGAGGTGCGAGACCCACGAGGTGGGGAAGAGGCCGCGCTCCGCCCGGAAGATCACGTATTCGAAGCCGAACCGGCGGCCGCCCCCCGCCTGGAGGTGGCCGGTGTAGTACCACCACTCGGTCAGGCGATCGTGGGGCGCATCGTCGCGCGGGAGCTCGATCGGCCGCGGATCGACGAGGGGTGCCGGCGGCGCTGGCGTGGGCGCGCGGGTCGGCAACGGCACGATCGGGTTGGCCAGGATCGGGCCGCCGCCGGAGCAGGCCGCGACCACGATCGCGGCGAACATCCCGGCGAACACGTGTCTCATGATGGAACCGCGCCGTCTCATGGGACCGCCTCCGCGTCGGCTTCGGGCGCCGGCCACAGACCGGCCATCAGGCGCTCGAGCCGATGGGGCATCCACCAGTTCCAGCGCCCGAGCAGGCGCATCGTGGCGGGCACGAGCAGGGCCCGGACCACGGTCGCGTCGAGCGCGATCGCGATCGCCATCCCGACACCGAGCGCCTTGATCAGGACGATGTCGGCGAACGCGAACGACCCTGCCACCACGACGACCACCAGAGCGGCCGAGGTGACGATCCGACCGCTCCGCTCGAGGCCGCGCGCGACCGCTTCGGTGTTGTCGTGGGTCCGATCCCAGATCTCCTTGGTCCGGGTCAGGATGAAGACCTCGTAGTCCATCGAGAGGCCAAACAGGACGCAGAACAGGATCACCGGCTGGGTCGTCTCGACGAACCCGACCGGCTGGAACCCGAGCAGGGCCGACAGATTGCCGTCCTGGAAGATCCAGACCATCGCGCCGAAGCTCGCCACGATCGACAGCGTGTTCATCAGCAGCGCCTTGGCCGGCAGGATCACCGACCGCAACAGGATGAACAGGACGAGATAGGTCGAGATCACGATGAACACCGCGGTCCGCGGGAAGTCGTCACGGACCCGGGCGACCACGTCCGCCACGTCGGCGGCGCCGCCCCCGACCAGGATGGAGGCGCCGATCGGTGGCGCAAGATCGCCGGCTGGATCGCGCAGGTCGGCGACCAGGGCCTTGCCTTCTTCACGGTTCGGGCCAAACGGCGTGTAGAGCGTGAATGCCGTCAGGTCACCGCGGGTCGTGGCGGCAAGGGTTGTCTGCGCGTAGCGGTCGGGTGGGCCGCCGGGCGCGCCGTACAACAGGCGGTACTGATCCAGGGTCAGTCGCGGATCGAGGTCGACCAGACTCTCGACCCGGGTGACCCGCGGATCCGCGGCGAGCCGCCGCGAATAGTCGAACAGCTCGGCCAGGCTCCGCGCGGATGTCGCCGCGCCGTCGGTCCGGATGGCGAGGACAATCGGGGCGAACTCGCCCTCCCCGAATGCCGCACGAAGCCGGTCGAACGCGGCACGAGAGGGCACGGAGGGCGGCAGGATCGACGAATCGGGGGCGTTGAACCGGACGTGGAGGAACGGCGAGCCGAGCACGAGGATGGCGGCGAGCGTCGGGACCAGGACGGCGATCGGGCGGCGCATGACCCAGCGCGCCAGGCGGGCCCACGGTCCGTCGGACGCCGGCGTGGCGGCGACCCGCCGGATCGCCAGCCGATCGATCCGGGTCCCCACGATCGTCAGCACCGCCGGCAGGAGCGTCAGCGCGGACAGGACAGCCAGACCGACCACGATGGCACCTGCGATCCCGACCGACCGCAGGATCATGAAGTCGAACAGGACGAGACCGAGCAGGCCCAGCAGGACCGTCAGCCCGCTGAAGAAGACGGCCCGTCCGGCAGTGAGTACCGTCGCATGGACGGCCTCCGCGACGCGCCCGGGGCTGTCCGGACGCACGGCCAGCTCCTCGCGAAAGCGGCTCGTCAGGAGCAGCGAGTAGTCGACGCCGAGCCCGAGCCCCAGGAGGGTGGCCAGGTTGAGGACGAAGATGCTCATCGGGGTCACCGAGGCGACCACGAAGATGGCCGCCAGCGCGACGATCACGGCCGAGCCCCCCACGACGAGCGGCACGCCGGCCGCGACCACCGAGCCGAAAACGAGGAGCAGGGCAAGCGCCGCCAGCGGGAGCGAGATGATCTCGCTCCGCTGGAGGTCGGCCTCGGAAACCGTCTGGACGTCGCCGTAGAACGCGGGTCCACCGGCGAGCGCGACCTCGATCCCGGCCGGATGGCGCAGGCGTTCACGAAGGACGGGCAGGGCGTCCGGGGAGTCGTCGGGCGGCAGATCTAGAAGGACGACGTCGTAGGCCGTGTGGCGGTCGGCCGAGACCTGCCGCGGAGCGATCAGGTGCGAAACGACACGCGCCACGTGCGGCGCCGTCGCGACGTCGCGAACGGCCTCGGCGGCAGCCGCCTCGAAGGCGGGGGTCCCCGCCTCGAGCGTGTCGCTGCTCAGGACGACGACCAGGGCGGAGGGCGGCGCCGCGAGCTCGGCCTCGAGCAGGGTCTTGGCTCGCGCCGACTCGAGGTCGTCGAGGATGAACCCGCCCGCGCTCAGCTGTCCGGGCACCTGCGGCGCGAGGGGCAACGCCAGGAGCAGCAGGGCGATCCAGCCGCAGATCACCCACCACGCGCGGCGCGCGACGAACCGGCCAAGTCGATCGAAGGAGATCATGCGGGTTCGACCATCGTACCGACGAGCGCCCATCCGGGCCCGGGTCCATCTGCTAGCATCCGCGCGTGCAGCTGTTCCTGATCGCGTTCCAGCAGCCGATCCCCTTCGGGATCTCTGCCGCCATCGTGATCCTCATGCTCGGGATCGTGCTCAAGTCGGCGATGACGGCCGAGGGCGGCGCCACCTGGGTTCGCAAGATCACCAACCCGAACGCGAAGTTCCTGTTCGCGTTCCTGTTCATCGGCTGGGCGATCGTCTTCGGGATTGGCCTGCAGCTAGTTCCCCATACCGGGGCCAATTCGCCCTACGGCGGGATCGGGCTGATCGCCCTCTTCTCCGGCTTCTTCATCATGATGGGCTTCCTCTGGGCCGTGATCGGGGAGTAGGCACGGGCTCGGGGGTCGGGAAGTGCCGCGAGACGCGGATCCACCGGATCCGCAGTCCTGATCTGGGGGTCACCCCGCCGGTCTCGACGCGTACCGACGCGTCGTCGACATCCTCGACGCCATTGGCCCGACCGACGTGCGCGTGACCAGGAGCCAGGTCGCGCGTTCAGGCGACGTCGCGGCTTCGCATCCCTGTGGTCGCCGGGCAACTGGCGCGTCAGGCCGCATGCGGAAGTCGTCGTGGCCAGAACGGTGACGATCGGGCTACTGGACCCCCGTTCGATCCTCGGGCTATGATGATCGAACATGCAGACTGCATAGACTTTATGCGTGGAGGCTCAGCCCGCGTGGACGCTCGGG
>JBBEBJ010000122.1:18563-22895 GCA_040882425.1 Chloroflexota bacterium
CATGCAGACTGCATAGACTTTATGCGTGGAGGCTCAGCCCGCGTGGACGCTCGGGAGATCCAGACCGCGATCGCGCACCAGGACTCGGTGCGCGCGGCGGCCGAGGTGCCGTTCGTGAACCTGGCCGATCCGGCGAGGTCAGTGGGACCTGACGGTCGACCCGCCGTCAGCCGACGCGTCCCCCTCTGGGAGGACGTGCCGGACGCGCAGTGGAACGACTGGCGCTGGCAGCTGAGCCACCGGGTCAACGATCTCGACGAGATCGAGAAGATCCTCGAGCTCACCGATGAGGAGCGCGCCGGGCTCTCCGCCCCCGACAAGTTCCGGGTCGACATCACGCCGTATTTCATCAGCCTGATCGACCCGAAGGATCCCGACGACCCGATCCGGCGGCAGGTCATCCCGCTGGGCCGCGAGCAGCAGGCGTTCACCGCGATGATGGAGGACTCTCTTGCGGAGGACCGCCACTCGCCGGTTCCCGGCCTCGTCCACCGCTACCCGGACCGCGTCCTGATGCTGGTGACCACGCAGTGCGCGAGCTACTGCCGCTACTGCACGCGGTCGCGCATCGTGGGTGACGCCACCCAGAACTTCAACCGGCGCGACCACGAGGCGCAACTCGAGTACCTGCGCCGGACGCCGCAGGTCCGCGACGTCCTGATCTCGGGCGGCGACGGGCTGACGCTCGCCCCAAGGCTGTTCGAGTCGATCCTGCGCGGTCTGCGCGAGATCCCGCACATCGAGATCATCCGGATCGGGTCGCGGGTGCCTGTCTTCCTGCCGCAGCGGATCGACGACGAGCTGTGCGAGACGCTCGAGAAGTACCACCCGCTCTGGATCAACCTCCATTTCAACCACCCCAACGAGATCACCCCGGAGGTCAGCCGGGCCGTCGACAAGCTGGCCCGGGCCGGTCTGCCGATCGGGAACCAGAGCGTGCTGCTCGCGGGCGTCAATGACTGCGTCCACATCCAGCGCGCGCTGGTCCACAAGCTGGTGGCAAACCGGATCCGCCCTTACTACCTGTACCAGTGCGACCTGGTCGAGGGTTCAGGGCACTTCCGGACACCGGTCGGCAAGGGGCTCGAGATCATGGAAGGGCTGCGCGGTCACACGTCGGGCTACGCGGTGCCCACGTACGTGATCGACGCGCCCGGTGGCGGCGGCAAGATCCCGGTCATGCCCAACTACCTGATCAGCTACTCGGACCACAAGGTCGTCCTTCGCAACTACGAGGGCTACATCACGACCTACGAGGAGCCGCCGACCTACCAGCCGCACGACAAGGGCAGCTGTGCGTATTGTCAGAACGAGCGCCCGGAACCCGGCCAGTCCGGGGTCCTCGGGTTGCTCGAGGGCGAGCGGATGTGGATTGAGCCAAAGGGGTTCCAGGAGGTCCACAGCCGCGGGAACACGGAGGCACACCGTCTCCAGGATCCCTCCAAGTGGGTGCCGTTCGGTGTCGGCGCAATTCAGGGATCGTCCGGCGCGCCGCTCAGGGTGCTCGATACTGGTGACCCGGCGGAGGAGGGGCCCGGCACGGACCTGGCTGCGGAGGCTCCGGCAACACCGCTGGCCACGGAACGAACCTACGGGCCGGGCGAGGAGCCCCGTCCGCGCGAGGGCGAACCCACGGGTTCGGCGCACGGCGAGCTGCTCTAGCCGCCAGGCGCAGCCGGCCGACCCACGGCCCACGGCCCGTATCGCCATCAAACGCACCGGCGCATCAAGCGGCCACCGTCTCCGGTACCCTCGGTCGATGGGTCGCGCGATCCTCTACGACTGGGTGGTCGTGGCCGTCACGGCCGTGGTGCCGGTTGCCGCGGCGGGCGCCTGATGCCGAAGAAACGACCCTCGGTCGGGCATACCATCGGCGGGATCGTCGCCGGGATCGAGCAGCAGATCTTCCGGACCACGCCACCGGCGCACGAGCTCGTGGCCAAGGGCACCCCGTTGCGCCCCGTGGCGGCGGCCGGCGGCGGCACGATCAGCGTAGGCATGCCGGCCGACCCGGTCGTGTCCGACCCGTCCCCGGACGACCCGGTCGTGTCTGACCCGGTCGCGTCCGACCCGGAGCGACTCCATCTCCGCGCCCCCGGTGTCGAGGTCGTCGTGGATCTCGTGTCCGGTGGGCGGCTGGCCTCGTTCGTGGTGGACGGCCACGAGCTCCTGCTGACCGAAGGCCCCGGGCCCATGGGCTGGGGCTCCTTCCCGATGGCGCCGTATGCCGGGCGCATTCGCGACGGTCAATTCGAGTTTCGTGGACGGCGCCACGAGTTGCCGATCGCGATGCCGCCGCACGCCATCCACGGCACGGTGTTCGACCGTCCGTGGCGAGCCGTGGATGGCCGGACGATCACGATCGACCTCGGGCCGTCGTGGCCGTTTGCCGGTCGCGCGGTCCAGCGGTTCGAGCTCACGGCCGGCCGCTTCACGAGCCGCCTCGAGGTGCGCGCGGACGAGCCGATGCCGGCCTCGATCGGCTGGCATCCCTGGTTCCGACGCCGACCGCGACCGGTTGCCGGCGCCCCTTCGCGGACCCCGATCGAACCGGTCGAACTGGTGCTCGACGCCGGGGCGATGCTCCGTCGCGACCCGGCCGGCATCACCACCACCGAACTCGTCTCGCCGCCACCGCCGGGCCCGTGGGACGACTGCTTCACCGACCTCGGGCGTCCGCCAATGCTGCGCTGGCCCGGTTTCCTCGAACTCACGATCGAGTCGGACTGCTCGACCTGGGTGGTCTACACCATGCCGGCCGACGCGCTGTGCGTCGAACCGCAGACGGCCCCGCCGGATGCCCTCAACGCGCGCCCGGCGATCATCGAGCCGGGACGGCCGCTGACCGCCGAGATGACCTGGACCTGGCGCTCGCTCTCCGACTGAACGGCCGAAGCGGACGGGACCGCGGCCCGACCTCAGCTCGCGGGGACGACGGCCGACGCGACGACCGACAAGGCTCGAGCCAGCTGGGGATCGCCAAGGGCGTCCACCTGCGCCGCGGTCATCGATCGGAGGTCGTCCGGGACGACGGGCCGGACATCGTCCGGGCGCTCGACGACCACGTCCGGGACGATCCCCTCGTGCCAGATCCGGCGCCCGTCCGGGGTCAGCCACTCGACGGTGCCGACACGGAGCGCAGATCCGTCGGCCAACGGGAATTCGCCGAGCACCGTGCCCGTGCCAAACGTCTTGACGCCGATCAGCTCGCCTCGTTCCGCATCCTGCAGCGCTCCCGACACGATCTCCGCGGAGCTCGCGGTCCCACCGTCGATCAGCACCACCAGGGGCAGGTCGAGGGCGTTGCCGTCGGGCGAAACCGGGTGCGGCGTCTCCTTGCCGTCGGCGTCGCGTTCGACGAACACGTTGCCCTCGGAGAGGAACTGGCTGGCGACAACGACCGCCTCGTCGACGTAGCCGCCGGGATTGCCCCGGAGATCCACCACGAGTCGGTTCGCACCCGCGTCCCGGATCTCACCGAGCGCCGCCTTGAATGCGTCCGCGGCGCCCTGGGTGAACTGCTCGAGGCGAAGGACCGCGGTCGTCGATCCGGGCACCATCGACCACGAGACGGTCTCGATGGCAACTTCGGCGCGGACGATGCTGAGCTCACGCGTCGCGCCGTCGATGCCTTCCTGGACGGTCAGGAGCACGGTCGACCCAGCCTCGCCCCGGATCCAGCCGGCGACCTCGTCGAGGTCGTGGTCGACGGTGGACTGACCGTCGACGGCGAGGATGATGTCGCCGGTCTTCAGGTCGGAGGCCTCGGCCGGGCTGCCGCGGAAGACCCCCACGATCAATGGCCTGCCGTCCTCCGCGGCGTCGATCCGCACGCCGATCCCGACATAGGCGCCGGACAGCTCCTCGGATCGCTCCTTGCGCTCCTCCGGCGTCAGGAACGAGGTGTGCCCGGTGTCGCCGACCGCGTCGGCAAGGCCGTCGATCGCGCCATAGGCGAGGCTGGTGTCGTCGAGCTCGTCCGCTCCAACGTAGTCCTGGTGCAGGATCTCCCACGCCTCGCTGATCAGCGCAAAGGCGTCACCCGACGAGCCGTTGGTTGGGCCCGGGGCCGTCCCATTCACGTCGCCAAACGAAGGCGCCGCGATCAGACCGACCCCGATCCCAACACTGAACGTCAGCGCAACCGCAAGACCCGTGACCAGGCGACCGAGCGTCGACCCGCGTCCACGTCCGGCCGCCGGAGATCCCCAGGCCTGGGAGGGACCGTTCGCGAACACGTTCGCGTCAGGTGGTCGGGGGTCGGTGGTCGGTTCGGTCGGGATCGGATCGGGATCGATCGCTGGCATCGTGCTCGTGTCGCGCTGACGACTG
>JBBEBJ010000123.1:0-22792 GCA_040882425.1 Chloroflexota bacterium
CACCGCGGTCGCCTTGCGCTCCGGGGCCTGCTCGAAGGGCGAATGGAGCTGTTCCATGACTGATCAGGCCGGCTCGGCCAACGGTGGGAACGGGGAGCACGCGGATCACGACCCCGAGCTCATCGCGGCCCTCCTTGACCGGGATCTGTCGAAGGCAGATCGCGCCGTTGGCGTGGCTCGAACCGAGTCCTGTGGCGAATGCCGCGCGCTCCTGGCCGACATCGTCGCGGTGGCGGCGGCCACCGTGGCGCTTCCGCCACTGGCGCGGCCGCGGGATTTCATGCTCGGCGCCGAAACCGCCGCCAGGCTCCAGCGCGACCTGGTCCGGGAACCCATACCGGCCGGCGCCCGTCTGACGGGGGAGATGACCCATTCCACGTCCAGGCACGAAGCCCACGATCGACTGCTGATCGCCAGCTTCGTCGATCGCTCCGTCGTCGACGCGGAACGAGCCCGCGCCGAACAACTGATGCAGGACTGCCGCGCCTGCGCGGAACTGTACGAGGAGCTCGTCGCACTCCGCAACGCGACCCAGGCGCTCCCCGTGCCGGCCAGGTTGCGCGACTTCACGCTGACCCCGGCCGACGCCGAGCGACTCCGCGGCTCCCTGTGGCGCCGCGTGCTCGCCGCGATCGGTTCGACCCGCGACGTCTTCAGTCGGCCGCTCGCGATCGGACTCACGACCCTCGGGCTTGCCGGATTGCTGGTGGCGACGGTTCCGATGCCCTTCGGCGGCGGCGCCACGGCCGAACGGGCCCTCAGCCGGATCGGCGCGGCCACGGAGGATAGCTCGGACGGTTCGGCCGCGGGCCAGGAGTTCTCGACGCAGGCGTCGGAACCGCAGCCACTCCCGGAGGCATCCGGTCCCGCGGTCGCAGCGGCTGATCCGTCGGCTGTCCCGTCGGGCGCAGGAGAAGCTGCACCCGCCGCATCGCCCCAGGACATCGCTCCGGACGTCCTCTTCGAGGGTGGCGAGTCGAGCCCGTTGGCCGGCGAGCCGGACGCCGGTCGGAACCTGTCCCTTGCCGGCTCGGACGCCAGCGGTGGTGGGTTCTCGCCATCACCGTTGTTCATCGTGGCCGGGCTGCTGTTGCTGATCGGACTCGGCCTGTTCGGTCTGCGCTGGACGGCCCGCCGCCTCGGGGACGGCTGACCGCCAGGCAGCCTCCCACGCGGCCGAAAGGCGCGCCGCTACACTGGATCCGTGCCCACCGAACGCCTGATGCTGCTCGACGGCTACGGGCTCGTCTACCGCGGTTATTTCGCGTTGCCACCGCTCACGACGTCACGCGGCGAGCTGGTCAACGGCGTCTTCGGCTTCGCGAGCATCGTCCTTCGAGGCATCGCCGACCTGCAGCCGGACTACCTGGCCGTCTCCTTCGACCTGCCCGGTCCGACGTTCCGGCATGACCAGTACGCCGAGTACAAGGCCACCCGCCAACGGATGCCGGACGACCTGCGCGATCAGTTCCCCAAGGTCCGCGAAGTGGTGAAGGCGCTCCGCATCCCGGTCTACGAGATGCAGGGGTACGAGGCCGACGACGTGATCGGCACGATCGTGAAACAGCTCGAGTCGAACGAGAACCTCGAGACGACGATCGTGACGGTCGACCTCGACATGCTCCAGCTCGTCACGCCGCGGACGCGGTTGATGACCACCCGGTCCGGGGTCGAGAACACCGTCATGTACGACGTGGCCAAGATCGACGAGCGGTTCGGTCTCCGACCCGACCAGATGATCGACTACAAGGCGCTCAAGGGCGACCCGACCGACAACATCCCGGGCGTCCCCGGCGTCGGGGAGAAGACCGCGGCCAAGCTGATCCGCGAGTTCGGCGATCTCGAGTCGCTCTTCGCCCGCATCGACGAGGTCACCCCTGAGAAGCTCCGCGAGAAGCTCCGCGAGCACCGTGACCGGATCGCGATGGGCCACGAGCTGTCGCGGATCGTGTGCGATGTCCCGATCGAGTTCGACCTCGAATCCGCGCGCCTCGGTGACTACGACCGGGACACGGTCGTCCGCCTGTTCCGCGAATACGAGTTCCGGACGCTGATCGAACGCCTGCCGCCGATGGCCGGCGAATCGGCGCAACAGCGTTCCGATACCCTCCGGACCGTTGTCGAAAGTGGCTACGTGCCGGCGGCGCGTGTCGCCGGCCGACCCGAGGGGTGGGGGGCGGGACGCGCCGCCGGCCGTCCGTCCGGCGGGGAGCTGCAGCTCCGGCTCGACTTCGATTCGGTCGCCGGGACGCCCGTGGCGGAGGAGCAAGCGGCCGCTGACGGTGGCTCTCCCAGGACGTTCGAGCCCGCCGAGGACCTGCCCACCGCGCTCGCGGCCGCGATCGTGGATCCAGGTCGGATCGAGGTCCGCGGCCCGGATCGGATCGAGGAGCTGGCGCCGTGGCTCGCCGGCCAACCGGCCGTTGGCGTGGCGCTCCTCGCCGACGATCCGCGGCCGCGACGCGGTTCGCCGCTTGCGCTCGCCGTCGCCGGACCAGACGGCCGGGTCGTGGCCGCGGACGGCGCCGAAGCGGCGGACGCACTGCGACGTCTCCTGGCGCGGATCGCGACCCCGCTCGTGGGCCACGAGGTCAAGGCGCTCCTGGTCGCGGCCTTCTCCGACGATCCCGCATCGACGCCCCTGCCGATCGCGTTCGATACGCAGATCGCGGCGTACATCCTCAACGCCGCCCTTCGCAGCCAGACGGTCGCGGATATCCTCGCCGAGAACCTCGACCAGATCCTGCCACCCGCGGCCGAGCTGCCGGCCACGGCCCGTGCCGGCCTCGAGGCGCTCGCCGCCATCGCCCTGCGCGAACCGCTCGAACGACGGCTCGAGGAAGTCAAGCTCGATCGGCTGTTCGCCGAGGTTGAGCTGCCGCTCATCCCGGTCCTGGCGCGGATGGAGGCGGTCGGCGTCGCCCTCGACCTCGAGGCCCTCGACTTCCTCGATCGTGAGTTCGGTGCCGAGATCTCGCGGTTGGAGCAGGAGATCTATCTCGACGTCGGGCACGAGTTCAACCTCGGCAGCCCCAAGCAGCTCGAGCAGATCCTGTTCTTCGAGCTCAACCTGCCCAAGGGCAAGCGCACCAAGACGGGCTACTCGACGGACGCGTCCGTCCTCGAGGAGCTGCGCCCGGCTCATCCCATGATCGACAAGCTGCTCGAGTGGCGGGTCTACACCAAGCTGCGCTCGACCTACGTGGAGGCGCTGCCGTCGCTGATGGCCGCGGACGGGCGGCTCCACACCACCTTCCACCAGGCGGTGGCCTCGACCGGCCGGCTTTCGTCGTCCGACCCGAACCTCCAGAACATCCCGATCCGGACCGAGCTCGGGCGCAGGATCCGCCGGGCGTTCGTGGCCGGCGATCCCTCGCTCGTCCTGCTGGCGGCGGATTACTCGCAGATCGAGCTGCGGATCCTCGCCCACGTCTCGGGCGACGAGCACCTGAAGGACGCCTTCGCGCGGCAGGCCGACATCCACCGCGAGACGGCCGCTCGCGTGCTGCACAAGGCGCCCGAGGCGATCACCAAGGACGAGCGGTCCATGGCCAAGATGGTCAACTTCGGGCTGGCCTACGGGATGAGCGACTTCGGGCTCGCGTCCCGGGCGAACATCCCACGCAAGGAAGCCCAGGAGTTCATCAACAGCTACTTCGCGGCCTATTCCGGGATCAGCTACTACATGATGGCGATCAAGGAGCAGGCGAAGGCCCAGGGTTTCGTCGAGACGCTCCTCGGTCGCAAACGCCAGATCCCCGAGCTGCGGGCCTCAAACCCGGCGTTGCGCGGCGCGGGCGAACGGATGGCCATCAACATGCCGATCCAGGGCACCGCCGCCGACATCCAGAAGATCGCGATGATCCGCGTCGCCGAACGACTCGCCGCGACCGGGTCGCGCGCCCGGCTGCTCCTGTCGGTCCACGATGAGCTGTTGTTCGAGGTCCCACGTGACGCGGTGGAGCCGCTGGCCGCGATCGTGCGCGAGACGATGGAGGGCGCACTCCCGCTGTCGGTGCCGTTGATCGTCGACGTCAAGGTGGGCGACGACTGGGAATCGATGACACCGCTGACCCGTCGTGACGCCATCCTGGCCGAGTTGTCCGAGGCGCCGCCGGCGCCCGTCGCGGGCTGACTCGCGATGACGGAGCGACCGGGCGATCCCGACCTGCTCGGGATCGTCGCGGCAAACCGGGCCGTCCTCGCCCGCATCGCCGATGGCGCCGAGCGATCACCCGACGGGATCGGGCCGTGGAGCCCGGATGGGTGGGTCATGCGTACGCACCCGGACTTCACCGAGGTCGTCGGCAGAACCGCGTCGGACGATCTGCGAATGGTGTACGGGTGGCCGTCCTGGTCGAAGCGGCCGATCGGATCTATGCCGTGGCCCGGGGCACCGGCTACCTGTGGCTGCGCGTCCCCTCCGGACCGGCCCATGACGATGCCCTCGGCGGCGGGGCGCGCGCGGTGGAGGGGCTGGCCGCGTGGGTCGAGGTGGACGGCTGGCAGATCGACCTCGGCGCCTGGATCCGAACGTCGGCCGAGCTGACCCGGACGATGGTCACCGACGATGCCTGAGCTGCCCGAGGTCGAGACCGTCGCGCGCGACCTGCGCCCGAGGATCGTGGGCGCCACGATCGTCGGTGCGCGTTGCTCGTGGGCGCGGACCCTCCGCACGCATTCGCCCGAGGCGTTCGCGGAGGTCGTGGCCGGTCGGCGGATCGAGTCGGTCGGGCGACGGGCGAAGCAGGTCGTCATTGCGCTGTCGGGGGAAGCGGCGCTGACGATCCATCTCAAGATGACCGGGCAGCTCTTCGTCGTCCCCGCGGACGCGCCGGAGGACCCGTACGTCCGACTGGTCCTGGAGCTGGCGGATCATCGCGAGGTTCGGTTCCGCGATATCCGCAAGTTCGGCAAGATCGGGCTCTACGGTCGCGATCCGGTATCCGGTGAGCTCACGGTCGAGGTCGGTGGTGCGGCGGTGTTCGCGGCGATCGGTCCCGAGCCACTCGACCCGGCCTTCAGCCTGCGCGACTTCCGGCGGCGACTCCGGCGGCGGAAAGGGCGCCTGAAGCCGCTGCTCCTGGACCAGTCGTTCCTCGCGGGCGTCGGCAACATCTACGCGGACGAGGCGTTGTGGACGGCCCGCCTCCACCCGCTTCGGACCGTGCGGACGCTGCGACCGCCCGACGAACGGCGCATGTTCGAGGCCATCCGCACGATCCTCACCGAAGCGATCGAGCGGCGCGGCAGCTCGATCGACGACTACACGGCGCCCGACGGTGACGGTTCGATGCAGGAGCAGCTCCAGGTCTACCAACGGACCGGCGAGCCATGTCCGCGGTGCGGTCGTCCGGTCAAGCGCGTGGTGATCGGTGCGCGCTCCACTCACCTGTGCTCATGGTGCCAGCGTCTCTCGGCAGCGGACCGGTCGGGCGCCGTCGCGATCCTGCGGGGGATGACCGGCGGCCCACGCCGACCGGGCGGGCGATGGACGGAGCTCGGCGGCGAGGGGACGATCGGGCTGACCCCGATAGAGGCCGAGCGTGCCGGCAGGCGAGCCCGTACCGACCGGACCAAGCGAGCGGCAGCGACCCGGCGCGCTGCGGCGCGGGCCGCGATGGGCGAGGGGATCCCGGGTCGATGAGCATCCTCCGCCTCACCGGCGTCACCCGCGAGGTGGGGACGCTCGTGATTCTCGACTCGATCGGTGCCTCGATTGCCCTTGGCGATCGGATCGGCCTGGTCGGACCAAACGGGGCCGGGAAGACCACGCTGCTGCGGCTGGCGGCCGGTCGTGACGAACCAGACCGTGGCGAGGTCCACCGCAAGCGCGGCCTCAGTCTCGGGCTCCTCGCGCAGGAGGCCCATTTCGACGCCGCCTTCATGGCATCTCCCGATCTCCGTCAGGCGGTCCGGACCGGCGCCGCCCATCTCGACCTGCTGGCGGAGCGCCTGGCTGCCTTCGAGCGCGACGGCCGCGTGACAGAGCATGCGTACGCCGTGCTCCAGCACGAGTTCGAGGTGCTCGGCGGCTACACGCTCGACCAGCGCGTGGACACCGCGCTCAGCGGGTTGGGCTTCACGCGCGAGGAGTGGGGGAAACCACCGTCGGCGCTGTCGGGCGGCGAGCAGACGAGGGCTTCGCTGGCGCGCCTCGTCATCGCCGACCCGGACCTGCTGCTCCTCGACGAACCGACCAATCATCTCGATCTGGGCGCACTGGAATGGCTGGAGGAGCACCTCCGTCGCCGCAACGGGTCGCTCCTGGTGGCATCGCACGACCGGGCCTTCCTGGACGCGACCGTGACCCGGATCTGGGAGCTCCGCGACCGTCGGTTGACGGCGTTCCGCGGCGACTACAGGGCCTACCACCGCCAGCGTGAGGAACGCGACGCCCGGGCGGTCAAGGACGTCGAGACCCAGGCCGAGGCCATCGAGCGCGAGCGTCAGCTGGTTCAGCGCTACCGGAGCCATCGCAAGTTCAGCAAGATGCACGAGCACGAGGCACGCCTCGAGCGGCTCGAATCGGACCGTCGCGAAGCCCCCAGGGCGGGCCGGCGGCTTGCCATCCCGACGGCAGCGTTGGCGGGCGCACGGCCTTCCCGATCCGGGGAGATCGTCGTCCGCGCCGAGGAGCTGACCGTCGGCTACCTCCCGGGCCGCGGAGCGGTCGAGGCGAACGGATCGCCGGCCGCGGACACGCATGTCGTGGCCCGAGCCCCATTCCTGGCCGCGCAGCGCGGCGAGCGGATCGGCATCGTGGGACCGAACGGCGCCGGCAAGACGACCATCCTGCGAACGATCGCCGGCGAGTTGCCGCCGCTCGATGGGGGCGTGAGCTTCGGGCACAACGTCCAGATCGGCTACCTGGCGCAGCTTCGCGGGGCGGCCATCGCCGGGACCACGGTCCTGGACGCCCTGCTGGAGGCGATCCCGGTGACTGCCGGCGAAGCGCGGGCGTATCTCGCGAGGTTCCTGTTTCGCGGCGACGACGCGTTCAAGGAGGTCCGATCCCTGTCCGGCGGCGAGCGGTCGCGGCTGGAGCTCGCCCTCCTCGGGATCATGCCAGCCAATCTCCTGCTGCTGGACGAGCCGACGAACCACCTGGACATCCCGGCGCGCGAGGCGATCGAGGGGTTCATGGCGACGTCGCCGGCGACCTTGCTCGTGGTGTCGCACGATCGGAGGTTGCTCGAGACCGTGTGCGAGACATTGTGGGTGGTCGACGACGGGGCGGCGGTGGCGTTCGACGGCGGATATCGCGCGTGGCGGGCGGCCGTCGCGAGCGGGTGGACCGTGGCTCGGGCGTTGGAGGTCGAGGCGGCCAGGTTGCGGGGCGGGAGTCGCCGCGGCGCGGTTGCGACACCGGCTCCCCGCGGCGCTCCAGCGAACGGTCGCTCGGGTCCAGCAGGGTCGGCGAAGTCTGGCACCACCGCCGTCGCGCCGCCGCTTCCGAGACAACGGACGAAGAAGGAGAAGCTGTCCAAGGACGCCTATCGACGGCAAAAGGCGACCGTCGATAGCGAGCTGACTCGGCTGCACCTTCGGAAGAACCACCTGGAGCTGGCGATGGGCGACCCCAACGTATCCGGCAACTATGTCGAGATGCGGCGGGTGACCAGTGAGCTCGCCGACATCGAGACGGCCCTTGCAACGGCCGAGGATGCCTGGCTCGAATTGGAGGAGCGCGCGCCGTGACGTCGCCGCGCCGAGACCGCGGCGCACCCCGCCGGGCGGTCCGCATCGGGATCACCGGTCCCATCGGCTGTGGCAAGTCGACAGTCGCGGGCTGGCTCGGGGAGCGTCCCGGGGTCGTGGCTATCGATGCTGATCGGGTCGCGCGCGACGTCCTCGACCAAGGCGGACCCGCACTCGACGCCGTGATCGTCCGCTTTGGACGCGAGTACCTGCGACCTGACGGAGAGCTCGACCGGGCGGCACTGGGCCGCCTGGTGTTCTCCGATCCGATCGCCCTTCGCGACCTCGAGGCGATCGTCCATCCTGCCGTGCGACCGCGAGTCCTGGCCGCGATCGCCGAAGCCGAGCGTGGGGGCGCGGAGGCGGTCCTGGTCGAGGCGATCAAGCTTGTCGAGGGCGGTCTGGCAAACGAGTGCGACGAGATCTGGCTGGTGGCCTGCGATCCCGAGGTGCAACGCGAGCGGCTGATCGAGCGCGGCTCGACCCCGACGGACGGCGACCAACGGATCGCGGCGCAAGGCGACATCGTCGGGCGGATCCGAACTGTGGTCGGTCGCGTCATCGACTCGTCAGGGGATCTCGCCACCACGTTGCAGGACGCCCAACGAGCCCTCGAGGAGGCCCTGCAGGCCACGCGAACGTGAAGGCGCGACCTGTGCGGGGATTGCCCGGAATTCCCGTTGTTCGATTGAGGCGCACATCCACATCCACGATATCTGCCTCGTGGTCAGCCGCCGAAACGACACGAAATGTCAGAATCGAGCCCCGACCACCCTCACATATCCGCGGCCGGGCCGCCTGAGTAACGCCGGACCTGCCGTACCGAACATCCGTTCGAGGCACGCTTGACACGCTAGACTGACATCGATGTCCGACTTCAAGCTCGTTGCCCCGTTCGAGCCGACCGGTGACCAGCCGGCAGCGATCGAGTCACTCGTCGACGGGATCGACAAGGGGTTCAACCACCAGGTGCTGCTCGGCGTGACGGGCTCCGGGAAGACGTACACCCTCTCCCAGGTCATCCAGGCGGCCAATCGCCCGACCCTGGTCCTCGCCCACAACAAGACCCTGGCCGCCCAGCTGTACGCCGAGTTCCGCGAGTTCTTCCCGGAGAACGCGGTCGAGTACTTCGTCAGCTACTTCGACTACTACCAGCCCGAGGCGTACCTCCCGCGCAGCGACACCTACATCGAGAAGGACTCGAGCCGCAACGACGAGATCGACCGGCTCCGCCACGCGGCGACACACGCCCTGTTCGAGCGGCGGGACGTGATCATCGTCGCGTCGGTGTCGTGCATCTACGGCCTCGGCGCGCCGGTGGACTACGGGGCAACCGTCCTCAAGCTCAGAACGGGTGGCCAGTACCGGCGCGACGCTGTCCTGCGCCACCTGGTCGACCTCCAGTACCAGCGCAACGACCAGGCCCTCAGCCGGGCCCGGTTCCGCGTTCGGGGGGACACGCTCGAGCTCCAGCCCGCATCGGAGGAACACGTCGTCAGGATCGAGTTCTTTGGCGACACCGTCGAGCGGATCACGGAGCTCGATCCGCTGACCGGCGAGCTCCTGGCCGAGCGCAGGGAGACCAACGTCTACCCGGCGACCCACTACGTGACGCCGGCCGACAAGCTGAAGGAAGCGATCGTCGACATCGACCTCGAGATGGAGGAACGGGTCGGCGAGCTGGAGGCCGAAGGCCGAGTCCTCGAGGCCGCCCGGCTGCGCCAGCGCACCACCTTCGACCTCGAGATGATGCGCGAGCTCGGGTACTGCACCGGCATCGAGAACTACTCGCGCCACCTCGCCAGGCGCGAGGCCGGCTCGCGGCCGTGGACGCTGCTCGACTACTTCCCGCCGGACTGGCTGCTTGTCGTGGACGAGTCGCACATGACCATTCCCCAGGTCGTCGGCATGTACAAGAACGACCGGACGCGGAAGGAGATCCTGGTCGACTTCGGGTTCCGGCTGCCGTCGGCGCTCGACAACCGGCCGCTCACGTTCGAGGAGTTCGAAGCGACCGTCCACCAGGCGATCTACATGAGCGCCACGCCCGGGCCGTACGAGCTCGAGCGCAGCCAGCGAAACGTCCAACAGCTGATCCGCCCGACCGGCATCGTCGACCCGCCGATCACGGTCCGCCCGACGGACGGCCAGATCGACGACCTGCTCGACGAGATCCGGGGCCGGGTCGAGAAGGGTGAACGCGTCCTCGTCACGACCCTGACCAAGAAGATGGCCGAGGACCTGGCCGACTACCTCAAGGAGCTCGGGGTCAAGGTCCAGTACCTCCACAGCGAGGTCGACACGCTCGAGCGCGTCGCGATCCTGCGCGACCTGCGGCTCGGCGTCTTCGACGTCCTCGTCGGGATCAACCTCCTTCGCGAGGGGATCGACCTGCCCGAGGTGACGCTCGTCGCGATCCTCGACGCCGACAAGGAGGGGTTCCTGCGGTCGGCATGGTCGCTCATCCAGATGATCGGCCGGGCGGCCCGGAACATCGGCGGCGAAGTGATCATGTACGCCGACACGGTCACCGAATCGATGCGCGTCGCCATGGACGAGACCGAACGCCGGCGGACCTATCAGACGAAGTACAACCTCGAGCGCGGCATCGAACCGACGACGATCATCAAGGGGATCCGCGACATCAACGAGCGGCTGCGCGCGGTCGCGGAGACGACCATGGTCTACGGCTCCGAGCGGGGCGGCGAGTTCAGCGAGGCCGACCGGGCCAAGGTCGAGGCGCTCGTCGGCCGGATGGAGGCCGAGATGCGGGCGGCGGCCAAGCAGCTCGAGTTCGAACGCGCGGCAGCCCTCCGCGACGAGGTCCAGCAGATCCGGCTCCGGGTGCTGGAGCAGGATGCGTCGCTGACCGTCGGGCGGGCGGCGGAACGCGCGGCCCGCGACGCGGGGAGTCGGGGATTGACCGGTGCCGCGGACCGGGCTCGCGGACGTCGAAGCGCCGAAGCGGCGGGCGAGCAGCCTGCCTTCGAGGTGACCAGCGTCGAGGTGCTCCCGGCCGACGAGGAACCGGCGGACGGCGCCAACGGAACCCCGGGGATCGACGAGGGGACCGCCGCCGACTGGCTGCCGGGGATCCGCGATGAACACGAGGACGACGGCGGTTGGCAGGCCCGCTGGCTCGACCGCCCGACCTGGGACCGCACCGTCACGCCGAACGTGATCAAGCGAACAGGGACGCGCGCGCCGCGCCCCGGGCGGCGACGACGCTGAGCGGGGACCAAGCCGCCCAGGGTGGGCCGTCGGGCATCCGATGCGCGATCGACATCGCGCCGCTCGGGGACCTGGCAGATCCCGCTGCGATCGTCCGCCTGGCCGTGGCCGCTGAGGCGGCCGGCTGGGACGGCCTGAGCATCTGGGATTCGACCGGCGTCTCGATGGGAGGGTCGGCAGCGGACCCGTTCGTGACCCTCGCGGCCGTCGCGCAGGCGACCGAACGCCTCCGGCTCATCGCCTCGGTGATCGTGTTGCCCCGCCGCCGCCCGCAGCTCGTGGTCCAGGCCGCGGCCACCCTCGACCGCGTGAGCGGCGGTCGGCTCATCCTCGGGGTCGGGGCCGGTGCCGACCCCGGCGACTTCGACTCGTTCGGGGAAGCGGCGCCGCTGAGCGAGCGCGTTGCCGGCATGGACGCCGCCCTCGCCGCCATCGATCCGTGGCTCCGCGGCGCGCCGGCCCAGCTCGACGTTCCGGGTGCCACCGCGGTGACCCTCGGACCCCGGCCGATCCAGTCGCCGCGTCCGCCGATCTGGCTGGGCGGGATGAAGCCGGGAGCCCTCCGCCGGGCAGCGCGATGGGATGGCTGGATCGCGATCGCGACGTCGGAGGACGGTGCCTCGATGGCCCTATCGGCGGACGCCTTCGGTGCGATGGTCGATAAGGTCCGGGCGGAGCGGGCGGCTCTCGGGCGTGCCGCCGAGCCTTTCGATGTCGCCGTCTTTGGCTTCAGCGACCCGGGTAGCGCCGACCTCGTCGCGTCGTACGCCGACCGCGGAGCGACCTGGTGGCTCGAGAGCCTCTCGCCGATGCGCGGCTCGATGCACGAGCTGCTCGTGGTGGTCGAAGCCGGTCCGCCACGGTCCTGATCGAAGCACGCGACGCTAGAGTGGCTTGGTGCTTCAGCATCAGCGCACAGATCCGCCAATCACGGACCTAGCGCGTCGGACGCGCATCGTCTGCACGATTGGACCGGCCTCGAGGGACCGCGTCCGCGAGCTCCTCGACGCCGGGATGGACATCGCGCGGATCAACCTCTCCCACGGGACCCGCAGGGACCATGAAGCGGCGGCGAAGGCGGTCCGGCGGGCGGCGGCGCAGGCCAATCGCGGGATCGGCCTCCTCGTTGACCTGCCGGGGCCGAAGGTCCGGCTCGGCGTTTTCGACGGCGACTCGGCCCAGATTCGCGCCGGTTTGACCGTCTCGATCGTCCGCAACGAGGGGCGTGCCACGGCGAGCCGGCTGACGACTTCGCATCCGGGCCTCGTCGATGACCTGCGCACTGGTGATCGTGTCCTGCTTGCGGACGGGGCCGTCGAGCTCGCCGTCGTCGACCCGGCCGAGGCCGCAGACTCCGTAACGCTGGACGTCCTTCGAGGTGGAACGGTCCGCTCGCGAGCTGGCGTCAGCGTTCCGGCGGAACGGTTGTCGCTACCCGCCTTGACGCCCCAGGATTTGGCGCTCCTGGACGACCTTCGCGCGCTCGACCCGGAGCTCGTTGGCCAGTCCTTCGTTCGGGCTGCGGCGGACGTCGACGTACTGCGGGACGCCCTGGGCAGCGACGGTCCGCGCATCGTCGCCAAGATCGAGACGCGTCCCGCGGTCGAGGCGATCGAGGCGATCCTCGGGTCGGCGGACGCAATCATGGTCGCCCGCGGAGACCTGGGCGTTGAGATCCCGTACGAAGCCGTGCCGATCGTCCAGAAACGCCTGATCGCCGCGGCCCGGGCAGCCGGGCGCCCGAGCATCGTGGCGACGCAGATGCTCGAATCGATGACGCACGCGAGCCGGCCGACCCGAGCCGAAGCGAGCGATGTCGCAAATGCCGTGCTGGACGGAGCAGACGCGGTGATGTTGTCTGCGGAGACCGCCATCGGCGAGTTCCCGGTCGAGGCCACTGCAGCGGCAGCCCGAATCATCGAGTACGCCGAGGCTGCGCCGGAGGACCCATGGCCTGACGGTGGCTGGCACATCCCGGGACCGCGTCGTTGATCCGCGACTGAGTCAGGCAGGGATCGGGTGGGCAGATCCCGGTCGAATCCGGGTCGAAACGGAACACTTGTTCGAGAGGGCCACGATCCGCTAGACTGAGCCTGTGCCCCAGGATCAGCTTGTCGTGCGTGGCGCGCGAGAGCACAACCTCAAGAATATCGACGTCGCGTTTCCGCGCGACCGGCTGGTCGTCATCACCGGATTGTCGGGTTCGGGAAAGAGC
This sequence comes from Chloroflexota bacterium, assembly GCA_040882425.1. GTDB lineage: Bacteria > Chloroflexota > Limnocylindria > Limnocylindrales > CSP1-4 > SPCO01. Next base: position 13,148 of record JBBEBJ010000123.1, read on the forward strand.
AGCCTCGCGTTCGACACGATCTACGCGGAGGGCCAGCGTCGGTACGTCGAAAGCCTGAGCGCGTACGCCCGCCAGTTCCTCGGCCAGATGGAAAAGCCGGACGTCGACCAGATCGACGGGCTCTCGCCGGCCATCTCGATCGACCAGAAGGGCGCCTCGCGCAACCCGCGTTCCACCGTCGGCACGGTCACCGAGATCTACGACCACCTTCGGCTGCTCTTCGCCCGGATCGGCATTCCGCATTGCCCCAACGGCCACGCCATCGAGCGCCAGACGGTCCAGCAGATCGTGGACCAGGTCCTGGCGCTTCCGGAGGGAACGCGGCTGCTCGTCCTCGGGCCGTTGATCAAGGACCGCAAGACCGAGGGCGATCGCGTCTTCGACGGCGCCCGCCGCCAGGGGTTCGTCCGCCTGCGCGTCGACGGCGAGCTGGTCGACATCGCCGACGCACCGAAGCTCGACAAGTACAAGCGCCACACGATCGAGGTGGTCGTGGATCGCTACATCGTCCGCCATGCCGAGGCGCCCGAGGGTGCCAGCCGGGCGGCCGATGGGCGGCCGATCGATCCGCAAACGAGCGCCGTGATCCCCGATCCGGACGCGGGGCGGCTCGCGGACTCGATCGAGACGGCGCTCCGGCTGGGCGAGGGCGTCGTCCTCATCGCGCCCGCGCCGCGCGACGACGAGGAGCCGGCGTTCGAGGAGCGGCGCTACAGCGAGAAGTACAGCTGCCCATACGACGACTTCACAGTGGACGAGCTCGAGCCGCGCAGCTTCTCCTTCAATTCGCCCCATGGCGCCTGCCCGGCCTGCACGGGTCTCGGCACCAAGCTCGAGATCGACCCGGACCTCGTCATCCCGGATCGTTCGAAGAGCCTCGCGACCGGCGCGCTCGTGCCGTGGGCGAGGATGCCGACCGATGCATCCTGGCGGTTGAAGATCCTCGAGGCGATCTGCGCTGCGCACGGCTGGGACTACAAGGCGCCCGTGCGCGACCTGCCGGCCGAGGCGATCGACTACCTCCTCCGCGCCGCGAAGGACGAGAAGGTGCTCGTCCGTTACCGCCACGAGCGGGGTGAGAACACCTACAAGGCCACGTTCGAGGGGGTGATCACCAACCTCGAGCGCCGCTACCGCGAGACCGATTCCGACTACATCAAGGCCGAGCTCGAGAAGTACATGGTCACCCGGCCGTGCCCGGTCTGTCGGGGCAAGCGTCTCCGTCCCGAGATTCTCGGGGTGACGATCGGGGACCAGAACGTGTGGGACATCTCCACGCTGTCGATCACCGACGCCCTCGACTGGTCGATCGGGCTGAACGCGGGCCTGACCGAGCGCGAGCGGACGATCGCCCATCAGTTGCTCAAGGAGATCGTGGCCCGGCTCGGGTTCCTGGTCGACGTCGGGCTCGACTACCTGACCCTCGATCGTACGAGCGTCACCTTGTCCGGTGGCGAGGCACAGCGGATCCGGCTGGCCACCCAGATTGGGACGACGCTGATGGGCGTGCTGTACATCCTGGACGAGCCGTCGATCGGGCTGCACCAGCGGGACAACGCCAAGCTGATCGCGACCCTCACGCGGCTGCGCGACCTGGGGAACACGGTGCTCGTGGTCGAGCACGACGAGGAGACCATCCGGACGGCGGACTGGGTCGTGGACATCGGGCCGGGCGCGGGCGAGCACGGCGGCGAGATCATCGCCAACGGCCCGCTCGAGACGCTCCTGGCCGAACCTCGCTCGATCACCGGGGCCTTCCTGCGCGGCGAGCGGTCTGTCCCCATCCCGGCGACGCGCCGATCCGGGAGCGGCCGCAAGCTGACAATCCGCGGCGCCCGGGAACACAACCTGCGCGGGGTGGACTTCCACGTGCCCCTCGGCACATTCATGGCCGTGACCGGCGTGTCGGGGAGTGGCAAGAGCACGCTCGTCACGGACGTGTTGTACCGGAGTCTCGCCCGTGAGCTGAACGGCTCGCGCGAGCCGGTCGGCGCGCACGACGCGCTCCAGGGCGCCGAGCACGTCGACAAGATCATCGAGATCGACCAGAGCCCGATCGGGCGCACGCCGCGTTCGAACCCCGCGACCTACGTCGGCCTGTTCACGCCCATCCGCGAACTGTTCGCGGGCGTCCCCGAGGCGCGCGTCCGCGGCTACACGCCGGGGCGGTTCAGCTTCAACGTCAAGGGTGGCCGCTGCGAGAACTGCAAGGGCGACGGGATCCTCAAGATCGAGATGCAGTTCCTGCCCGACGTCTACGTCACCTGCGAGGTCTGCCAGGGCAAGCGCTACAACCGGGAAGCGCTGGAGATCCACTTCAAGGGCAAGTCGATCGCCGACGTGCTCGAGATGACGATCGCGGAGGCGCTCGAGTTCTTCTCGGCGGTGCCCAACGTGCGGGCCAAGCTCCAGACGCTCAACGACGTCGGGCTCGGCTACGTGCACCTGGGCCAGCCGGCGACCACGCTGTCGGGCGGCGAGGCCCAGCGGGTCAAGCTCTCCACCGAGCTGTCGCGGCGGGCCACGGGTCGGACGCTGTACGTCCTCGACGAGCCGACCACGGGGCTCCACTTCGCGGATGTCGAGAAGCTGCTCCAGGTGCTCCACCGGCTCGTCGAGGCGGGCAACACGGTGCTCGTGATCGAGCACAACCTCGACGTCATCAAGACCGCGGACTGGATCGTGGATCTCGGCCCCGAGGGTGGCGACCGGGGCGGCGAGATCATTGCCGAGGGGACGCCCGAGCAGATCGCCAGGGCGCGTGGCTCCGCGACCGGCGAATACCTCGCGCGGGTCCTTCGCGGCGAGCCGCTCGTCCCGCTCTCCGATGTCACGTTCGCGGAGGAAGCCGGGCGCGGTCGCACCAATGGACACGGCGCGCGACGGGCCGTCCGCATCAAGCCGTCGGCGAAGCGCGCCACCGCGGCGGCAAAGGCGCGCTGACGGAGCGTCCGGACGGTCGCCTTTGCCGTTCGCTCGACGGGGACAAGGGCTAGCATACGAACGTGCCGGACATCGACTTCGCCTTCCTGGCCGACGCCGCGGAGACCATCCCCGGCCAGAAGTTCCACGTCCTCGGTGGCGGGATCGCACGGATCGGTGGGCGCCGCTTTCCGCTCCGCCATCCACATCTCGCGCTGATCATCGGCCTGCAGATCACCGCACCCGAGACCGATCGCGAACACGAGATCCGGTTCGTGCTCCTCGACCCCGACGGGGGCGAGGTGGCCGGGGCGACCGGCAGCCTGTCCGCCCGCAGCCAGCGCGACGGGCGCGATGCCGTCCTGACCTTCTCGATCGACCTGTGGAACCTGACCTTCCCGGCGCCGGGCGACTACTCGTTCCGGATCCTGGTCAATGGCTCGGAGCGAAAGCGGCTGCCACTGCTGCTGCTCAAGCCCTCCGAGGTGGGCGCCGGCGACGGGATGGGGACCAAGCCGGCGGATGACTGAGGGTTCCGCCGCTGGGGCGCGGCCGCGTGTCGCGCGGCACGAGCGTCCGGCCATCGACGAAGCCGGTCTCGCGGCCGCGCGCCACGCGGATCGGCTCATCGCAGAGGCCCGGACCCGCGGTCTGTCGCGCTGGGTGACATTCTTCGAGTCGCTCCCGGATCGGCTCCGCGACGAGGAACCGGTGGCACTCCGGGCGACCGCCATGCGCAGCCGGGCCGCCTACGGTGCCAAGGACTCCGTCCGCGACGCGTTGCCGGCCGAGCTGACCGAACCGTTCCTCGACTCCATCGATCGCCTGCTCCGCGAGCTCAACCGGGAGCTCCATCGGGCGAGGGGCTGAGCCCGAGTTCGCCTGGGCTGAACGCTTCGAGCAGGAACGGGGAGGGGACCGCCGGGTCGTACAGGAGCGTCAGCGTCCGACGCGCCCGCGTCCAGGCGACATAGGCGAGGCGCCGTTCCTCCTCGTACGCTCTGCCGGGATCCTCCGCCTCGGCGACGGTCCGGCCGCTCGGGAAGCGCCCGGCCTCCATGCCGACGACCACGACGTGATCGAACTCCAGCCCCTTCGTCGCATGCGCGGTTGCCAGGGTCAGCGCAGCATCGTCACGCCGGAGCTCCACCAGGCGTGCCCGAGCGGCCCGGATGGTCGCCGCGAACCGGGTCAAGGTCCCGTAGCCGACCGCCCACGCCAGCAACGCCGTCGCCAGTTCGAGGTCCGCTGGACCGGCCGCGGGATCCGTCGCGACGTCCCGGCGGACGCGTCCGAGGAGCGCCAGCAACGGGGTTCCCGGCGTTTCGATGGCCGCCGCACGCTCGAGAAGGCCGTCAAGCCGTGGCGACTCGAGGAGCAGGTCGACCCGCGGCGCGCGAAACGGGATCTCCAGCTCGAGGCACACCGTGACCGCCGGCAGGAGCTCGCGGTTCGTCCGGGCGAGGACGGCCCGGGTCGACCCGTCGTCGGGCCACGTCTCCATCGCCCGGCGCAGCCGGATGGTCTCGTCGGAGGCATCCGGCGCGAGGACGAGCGAACCCGTCGCCGCAGGCCCGGCGCGGATCCGCTTTGGGAACCGCTCGGCGTTGTGCTCGACGAGACGGACGGCGCGCTCGACGACCGGACGCGGACATCGGTAGTTGACCTCGAGGTCGACCCGGCGGAGCCCGGGCAGATGGTCGGCCAGCCCCAGGATCCGTCGAACATCCGCCAGGCGCCAGCCGTAGATCGACTGATCGTCGTCGCCTACGAGGAAGACGCGGTTGGCGGGAGCGGCCAACAGCAGGGCGAGCCGGAGCTGCGCCCGGTCGACGTCCTGGACTTCGTCCACGAGAAGCTCGCCACAATGGGCGCGCCAGCGCGCGAGCAACGCGCCGTCCTGTTCGAGGTGGTCGATCGAGCGAAGGATCAAGTCGTCGAAATCGAGACCACCGCTCGCCCGCACGGCGGCTTCGTACGCGACGTAGGCGCGAGCGATGGGCCCGGCTTCGGGGTCCGCGGCCACGGCAGCTGGCTGGACGCCGAGTTCGACCTTGAGCCGTGAGACCATCGTGTCGAGCCGGAGGAGCGCCGCGGCGTCTGCCCACGGCGCGACCTCGCGCAGGACCGCCGGCCGGTCCACGAGCGGATCCACGGGCACCCCGGCGTCGCGCAGGATCTCGCGACCGAGGGCGTGAAACGTCCGGACACGCACGGTCCCGGGTTCGACCCCGAGCGGGGCCACGGCAGCGTCGAGCCGCTCGGTCATCTCGACGGCCGCACGCTTGTTGAAGGTGATCGCCCGAATCGCTCCTGGCGGCGTGCCAGTGGCGATCAGCCAGGCGGCCCGGGCGACGAGGGTCGTGGTCTTGCCCGATCCGGCCGGCGCGATGCACAGGGACGGCCCGGGCGGCGCCGTGGCGGCCGCGCGCTGATCCGGCGCGAGGCGGGCGAGACGTTCGACGACCGGGGCGGGGAGATCCACAGGCTGACCGTAACTGCGGACCCTTGGCCGGGACTCATCAATCCGGTGCCATGACGCAACGGTTCCGGGTAACGGAGCACGAGACATTGACCGATACCGGGTAGTGAGGTTCAGAGAGGACCGGTAGCATTGAGGGACGACTGCTGCCACCAGGCGGCATTGGAGGAGGTCCGGGCAACCGGAACGAGGTTGAGGTATCGCATGAAACGACTCCGCGCCAGCGCTGCGCTATTGCTCGCGTTGACCGTGGCCGTCGGGGCCCCGGTCGCCCTGGCCAAGGACCCACCAGGCCAGAACCCCGTCAAGTTCGTCCAGATCCAGCTTCTGGCCCTCAACGATTTCCACGGAAACCTCGAACCGCCCGCCGGGTCTGGCGGTCGAATCGGCGCGACCCTCGCCGGCGGGGTGGAGTACCTGGCCACGCATGTCCAGGAACTGCGCGCGACCAACCCCAATACCCTGTTCCTCTCGGCCGGCGACATGATCGGCGCCACGCCACTCCTGTCAGCGCTCTTCCACGACGAGCCGACGATCGAGGCGTTCAACCTGATGGGTCTCGACTACAACGGCGTCGGCAACCACGAGTTCGACGAGGGAGTCGACGAGCTGCTGCGGATGCAGAACGGTGGCTGCCATCCGGTCGACGGCTGCCGGGACGGCGATGGCTTCGCCGGTGCGGAATTCGACTTCCTCGCCGCGAACGTCAAGTACAAGTCGAACGGCGAGACCATCTTCGCGCCGTATGACATCGTCGAGATGGCAGGCGTCAAGATCGGCATCATCGGGATGACCCTCGAACAGACACCGTCGATCGTCTCCCCGGCGGGGATCTCGCATGTCGACTTCCTCGACGAAGCCGAGACCGTCAACGCGCTGGTTCCTGAGCTCGAGAAGCAAGGCGTCAAGACCATCGTCGTGTTGCTCCACCAGGGCGGCACAACGAGCGATCCGCTGAATGAGTCCACGATCAACAGTTGCGGGACCCTGGAAGGTCCGTTGCCCCCGATCGTCGAGGCCTTCGACGAGCAGGTCGACGTCGTGATCACGGGCCATACCAACTGGGCGGTCAACTGCGTCATCGACGGCAAGGTCGTGACCGGTGCTGCCCACCAGGGTCGCCTCGTGACCGACATCGACTTGACCATCAACACCCGGTCCGGGAACGTCATGGCCGGCCGGACGTTGGTCAACAACCGGATCGTGACCCGCACCGTGGCCAAGGATCCGGCGCAGACGGCGCTCATTGCCAAGTACCAGGCGGTCGCGGCACCGTTCGCCAACCGGATCATCGGCACGATCACCGCGGACATCCTTCGCGCCCAGAACACCGCTGGCGAGTCCAGGCTCGGTGACCGGATCGCAGATGCGCAGAACTTCGATGCGCAGCAGGCCGGCACGGGGTCGCAAATCGCGTTCATGAACGCCGGCGGCATCCGTGCGGACCTGATCTACGCGAGCAGCCCCGCCGGCGAGGGTGACGGCAACGTCACCTACGGCGAGGCGTTCGCGGTCCAGCCGTTCGGGAACAGCTTGGTCACCATGACCCTGACTGGCGCCCAGATCAAGGCGCTCCTCGAGCAGCAATTCACCGGCGGCATCGGCATCCTCCAGGTGTCCGAGGGCTTCTCGTACACCTACACAGTCTCCGCGCCCGCCGGCAGCAAGGTCTCCAGCATCATGTTGAATGGTTCACCTGTCGATCCGGCAACGAACTACCGGGTGACGGTCAACAGCTTCCTTGCCGATGGCGGTGACAACTACGCCGTCCTGGTGGATGGGACCAACCGGATTGCCGGCAACGTCGATACGGATGCCTTCGAGAACTACCTCCTCGCGAATCCGGGCGGGATCACCCCCGGACCACAGAACCGAATCACGCGCATCGAGTAGGACCCGTCGGAGACCAAGCGAGCAGAGGCCGGCCCACCAGGCCGGCCTCTTCGATTCCTGCCGAGGCGTGGAGAGACGCCTTGCCCTAGCATCGGGAGGTGACCCCCGAACTCGCGTCCGCCCTCGCGAAGTTGCCCGACAAGCCGGGCGTGTACCTGATGAAGGACACGCGCGGCGACGTCGTGTACGTCGGGAAGGCACAGAGCCTGCGCCACCGCGTGCGCTCGTACTGGCAGAAAGGCAGGCTCGCCCCGCTCGAGGGGCATCGGATCCGGGCGGTCATCGATCGGATCGTCGACGTCGAGGTGACCCAGACTGACTCGGTCTCGGAGGCGCTCCTCCTCGAGATGAACCTGATCAAGCGGTATCGACCGCGCTTCAACGTCAGGCTCAAGGACGACAAGAGTTACCCGTACATCAAGGTCACCCTGGCCGACGACTTCCCGCGGGTCGAGCGGACGCGCAAGCTCGTCAACGACGGGAGCCGCTACTTCGGGCCGTACGGATCGGCGTCCAGCGTCGACGAGTCGATGAACCTCGTCCGCCGGCTCTTCCCGTTCCGCACCTGCACCATCGAGATCAAGGACGGCGAGCGCGCGCTCCAGCGGCCGTGCCTGCTCTACCACATCAAGCGCTGCCAGGGCCCCTGCATCGAGGCCATCTCGAAGGACGCCTACCGGGCCGACATCGAGCAGGTCGAGCTCTTCCTCGAAGGCCGCCAGGAATCACTCGTCAAGGCGCTCGGTCGCGAGATGCACGCGGCCGCGGGCCGGACCGAGTACGAACGGGCGGCGATCCTGCGCGACAAGATCCGGGCGATCGAGCGGACGATGGAGAGCCAGAAGATGGCGGCGTTCGCCCGGACCGAGCTCGATCTGGTTGGGATGGCGCGCCAGGACAACCAGGCGGCGATCCAGCTGTTCGTGATCCGCAACGGGCAGATGATCGGCCGCGACGTGTTTCTGCTGGACGCGATGAAGGAGGCGTCCGACGACGAGGTCCTGAACAGCTTCCTCGAGCAGTACTACACCCGGGCGGCCTCCATTCCGCGCGAGCTCTACGTGCCCTCGGTCACCCTGGACCCGCCGGTCCTCGAGGCCTTCCTGTCGGAACGTCGCGGCGGACCCGTCCATCTTCGCGTCCCGCAACGCGGCGAGAAACGGGAGCTCATGGCCCTCGCCACGCGGAACGCCGCCGAGACGCTCGCCCGCGAGCAGGCGCGCTGGCTCGCCGACCAGGGCAAGACGCTCGCGGCCCTCGAGGGGCTTGCCGAGGCGCTCGGCCTCCCCGGCCCACCCATCCGGATCGAGTGCTACGACATCAGCAACTTGGGGGGCAGCGAATCGGTCGGGAGCATGGTCGTCTTCGAGGACGGGAAACCGCGGTCCGGTGAGTACCGGCGGTTCCGGATCAAGTCGGTCGCCGGGCCCAACGACTACGCCAGCCACCAGGAGGTCCTGCGTCGCCGCTTCCGCACGGTCCGAACCGGGGAGGAGGGGAGCGAGGAGGAACGCCGCTGGGCAATGCCCGACCTCGTCATCCTGGACGGCGGCAGGGGCCAGGTCAGCGCCGGCAAGGAGACGCTCGATGACCTGGGGCTGCACGACCTGCCCGTGGCCGGGCTGGCCAAGGAGCGCGAGGAGCTGTTCCTGCCCGAGCGACCCGACCCGATCCTGCTCCCACCGACGTCGCCCGCCCTCTACCTCGTGCAGCGCCTCAGAGACGAGGCGCACCGGTTCGCCATCACCTACCACCGCGGCCTGCGCGCGAGGCGGGCGGTCCGCTCGGCCTTCGACGAGCTGCCCGGGGTCGGCCCGAAACGCAGGCGGGAGCTCCTCAAGGTCTTCGGCTCGATCAAGCGCGTCCGCGAGGCGCCAGTGGAGCAGATCGCCGCGGTCCCCGGCATCGGCGCCTCGCTGGCGGCACGGATCAAGGCGACGCTGGATGCGTAAGCGGTCCGCCGGCGCGGCCGATCGTACCGCCGACGCTCGAGCATCGGTCCGTCGACGACGCCGGCTCCCGTTCCAGCCCTGGCGCACCACTGTTCTCGCGGCCAGATTCCAACCCCACTGGTCTGACGGCCACCAACCGGTCGGGGACACCAGCGCGGTTGGAGATCCGGCAATCGAACCTGCCGGACTCGTCGCGTCCTCCAGTCTCCCGAGATAGACCGACGCCGTTGACGTCGGAACGGTCGCGTACACCAGCCCCGTTGGAACCGGGCCGGATATCCGCACGCGAGACACGGGGACGGCTGGCATCGGGCCGGAACCTGCATCGGGGGCGGGGGCCCGTCGTTCCGTGTAACATCCCGCCTCGATGCGTAGAGCCGGTCCGATCCTCATCCT
>JBBEBJ010000124.1:0-3510 GCA_040882425.1 Chloroflexota bacterium
TTGAAAGGTGGCTTCCAATGCTCGACATTGCCCGCCAGCCCGTCGCTGCACCGCCCATTCCATGGCGCTCGATCGGCATGGGCATCGCGCTCATCGCTCTCCTCGTCGCGATGGTCGCGGCGCTCGCGATCGGTTCACGAAAGACGCTTCCGGCTCCATTCGGGCCTGCTGCCAACGGAGTGGTCGCCTATGCGGCCAACGGCGACATCTACACGGTCGACCCGGCGACCGGCACTTCCACGGCCATCGTGACCGGCCCCGAAACGGATCTCAACCCAAAGTGGTCTCTGGACGGCACGCGCCTGGTCTTCGAACGAAAGCAAGATGGCGATTCCGCGCTTGGCGCGCTCTTCGTGGCGAGCGCCAACGGTGCGGACCTCGTCCAGCTGACACCTGAGCCCGTGACCGCCATCCTCGACTACAACTTCTCGCCCGACGGAAGCCAGGTCCTCGTTGCGGGTGGCCCGTTCTGGGATCCGTTCGTCCTCGTCGTCGCGAGCGACGGCAGCCGGATCCAGGAGCTCGACGTCGGGCGGCCCGCGACCCATGCCGCCTGGCGGCCGCCCGACGGCGCCGAGATCCTGTTCATGGAGAACGGGGACAACTCGAACGGGTTTGGTGGCCTCCACGTCCTGGACGTGGCGACCGGGCAGACGCGAACGATCTTCGAACGGGACCTGAACCGGTTCCGCGCGATGGCAATGTGGTCACCGGACGGGTCCCGGATCGCCTACACGGAGTGGCAGGACGCCAGCACCCTGACGGCGCAGGCACACATCGTTGAAGCCGACGGAACCGGCGATCGCGTGCTGCCGCTCCCGCCCGGCGCGATTTGGCAGGCGCCCCTGAGTTGGTCGAACGACGGTACCCGACTCCTCGCCATCCGAGGGTACACGGGCGGGTACGAGGAGTCCGTGGCGGTGGCCCTCCCGGTCGACGGGAGTGGCTTCGGCGTCGAGGTCGAGTACCCGGGCGACCTCAATGCCGAGTGCTGTTCCGTGTGGGAGTGGGCGCCGGACGATTCGGTGATCCTCGGGAACCCCGTCGATTCCACCGGGAAGCTGCTGGATCAGCTATTGCTCGATCCCGTGTCGGGCGCCTCCAGGACCGTGCCCTGGACGACCACCAGCACCCCAACCTGGCAGCGCCTCGCACCTTGAGCTCGACGGCGTCGGCCGCCCAAAGACCTGCACATGGGAATCAGGCTGGCTGATTCCTGCCGCCTCGACATCCCGTTACCCATCCACCCCTCAACGAAACAAGGAGACTGCATGTTTCGCACTACCGTTCAGCGCGCCCTGGTCCTTGGACTCGTGGCCGCGATGACCTCCATCGGGATCGCCGCAGCGACGCCTGGGTCGGGCGCGGTCGGAACGATCCTGTCGGTCGGGACCCTCTCGGCCGGGGTCAAGATCCACACCCGCGACCTGAAGCTCTCGACTCGCGACGACGTCCAGGTCGTCACCCAGACCATCACGATCGCCCCCGGCGGACACACCGGCTGGCACAGCCACCCGGGACCGGTGTTCGTGACCATCGCCGCCGGGACGATGACGTTCTACGACGCCGATGACCCGACCTGCTCCGCCGGGACCTATGAGACCGGCGACTCGTTCGTCGACCGCGGCGGTGGCCATGTCCACATCGCCCGCAACGAAGGCAGCGTGGACATGATCCTCTACGCCACCTATCTCGTCCCTGTCGGCGCTCCGATCCGAACGGACGTCCCAAACCCTGGCACCTGTCCGTTCTGAGCGGTTCAGGATCACCAGCTCCGGTCATGGCCAGCCCATGGCCGGAGCCTCGCGATTCCCCATCTGTCGCGACGCCTCGTCGGTTCGGCCGGTGGGACGTGAACCGGAGACCGAGCACAGGGGCGCTACCCTGACCGCCGCGTGTCCAGCGCAGCGAGGGGCAGATGATCCGGAAGACACCGTTTCACGAGCGGACGAGCGCGCTCAACGAGACCGGCCTGTGGAGCCACTGGTCCGGCCACCTCGCGGCCCACCGCTACCAGATCTCGGACAAGTTCGAGTACTTTGCGGTCCGCAACAGCGCCGGGATCTTCGATTCGTCGCCCCTGTACAAGTACCGGATCCACGGACCCGACGCTGAACGCTTTCTGGCCGGCGTCCTCGCCCGCGACATCAGGTCGTGTCCACCCGGCCGTGCCCAGTACACGATCTGGTGCGACGACCGCGGCTACGTCGTCGAGGACGGCGTGGTCCTCCGCCACCGCCCGAATGAGTTCCTGCTGACCGCGGCCGAACCCAACCTGGCCTACTTCGAGGACCTGATCGGGCGCGACGATGTCCGGATCGAGGAGGTCAGCCACGACTACGCGACCCTCGCCATCCAGGGTCCGCGGTCGCGCGACCTGGTGGCGAGTCTGGTCCCGGGCGCGGCAGCGATCCCCTACTTCGGGCTTGCGAGCGGCAAGATCGCCGGTTCGCCGGTCACCGTGTCGCGCACCGGGTACAGCGGTGATCTCGGCTTCGAGATCTGGATCGAGTCGCCGGACGCGCTCAAGGTCTGGGACACGGTCTGGGAGTCCGTCGAGGGTCACGGTGTCCTGCCCTTTGGCCTCGACGCGCTCGAGATGCTCCGGATCGAGGCCGGCCTGCTGCTCCTCGACGTCGACTTCGCGTCGAGCCGCTACGCCTGGACCGACGAGGACTGCTCGACCCCGTTCGAGATCGGGCTCGGCTGGATGCTCCGTGACCTGGCCGGCGACGATCGCGCGTTCATCGGTCGACGTGCGCTGGAGCGCGAGCTCGCCGATCGCACGTCACGCTGGCGGTTCACCGGCCTCGTGCTCGACTGGCAGGACTACGACCGGATCTACAACGGGGCCGGGCTGATTCCGCCCAAGGACCACACGCCGATCGTGGAGGAGCTGTTCGTGTACGACGACGAGATCCGGCAGGTCGGCTACAGCACGAGCTTCATGTACTCGCCGATGCTCCAGCGCCACATCGCGATGGCTCGGGTCCGGCCCGACCTGGCGAAGCCCGGCAGTGAGGTCCGTCTCGAGGTGGACGTCAACCATCGCTACGAATACGTCAAGGCGAGGACCGCCCGGATGCCGCTGTACAACCCGGCGCGAAAGACGGCCTGACATGGCGAAGACGAATGCCCCCACCAAAGCTGCGACGAAGCGGGCCCCGAAGGCCGCCGATCGGACCTACGACGCCATCGTCGTTGGCGGCGGCCACAACGGGCTGACCAACGGCGCCTACCTCGCCAAGGCGGGACTCAAGACCCTCGTCCTCGAGCGCCGCCACCTGGTCGGTGGTGCGGCGATCACCGAGGAGCTCTACCCGGGCTTCTCGTTCACGACCTTCTCGTACGCGCTCAGCCTGCTGCGGCCCGACATCATCCACGAGCTCGAGCTGACCAAGCACGGCTTCATGCCGCTCCTGATGTCGTCGACGTTCGCCCCGATGGAGAACGGGGACTACCTGTGGCTCGGCCAGGACCACGACCAGAACCTCAAGGAGATCGCGCGCC
>JBBEBJ010000125.1:0-4527 GCA_040882425.1 Chloroflexota bacterium
TCACCTCGAGCTGGTCGTAGCGACACGCCTCGGGTGGCTTGTCCGGGCGCCAGCGCTTGAACGTGGTGGCGTGGCGGAAGCGGGTGCCCTGGAGGTGATCGTAGGCCACCTCCACGACCCGCTCGGCCCGGAGCGGCTCCCACGACAGGTCCTTGCCGCGGTTCCAGCGGGACGTGGCGCCCGGCACGCGCTGGCCGCTCGCCTCCTGCTCGGCGGCCCATTCCGCCCAGCCCGACCAGGGATGGCCCTCGAGCGCATCGTCGCGGAGGGATGCAAGCTCGCCGACCAGCTCGGCGCGGCGATCCCAGCTGAACGAGGACGTGATCCCGACGTGATGGAGCGTGCCCGCGTCGTCGTACAGGCCAAGGAGCAGCGACCCGACGTGGGTCCCGGGTCCGTTCTTGTGCCACCGAAAGCCGGCGACCACGCAGTCCGCCGTGCGCTGGTGCTTGATCTTGAGCATCGCCCGCTTGCCGGGCTGGTACGGCGCCTCGAGACGCTTGGCGATCACCCCATCGAGGCCGGCGCCCTCGAACCTGGCAAACCAGTCGGCGGCCGTGTCGCGGTCGAGTGTCGCCGGGGTCAGGTGGATCGGTGGCGCTACGTCCGCGAGCACCACCTCGAGACGTGCACGCCGCTCGCCCTGCGGGATCTCGCGGAGATCCTCGTCGCCGAGCGCCAGCAGGTCCCAGGCGATGAAGCTGGCCGGCGATCCCGAGGCCAGCATCCGAACTCGCGACGCAGCCGGGTGGATGCGCAGCAGGAGCGACTCGAAGGCGAGCGCCCCGTCCTGGGCGATGACGATTTCGCCGTCGACGACGCACCGCTCGGGGAGGGCGGCCTGCAGCGGCTCGGCGAGCTCGGGAAAGTAGCGGTCCAGCGGCTTGAGGTCGCGCGACTGCGTGTAGACCTCGTCACCGTCGCGAAAGACGAGGGCCCGGAAGCCGTCCCACTTGGGTTCGTACAGCCAGCCCTCACCCGACGGCAGGCCATCCACGGCCTTCGCCAGCATCGGCTCAACGGGCGGCTGGAAGGGCAGGTTCAACGGCACAACCCCGAGTGTACCCGCGGAACCGGACCACCCGACCCGGCGTCTCCGCGATGCCGCCGCGGTCATTCGGTCGCGACGAGCCTCAGAGGGGTTGAAGCGATGCGTACCATCCGTCCCTTCATTGCCTTGGCCGTCATGGCCCTGGCCTTCGCGGCGTGCGCCGGCGCCGGCACGTCCGAGCGGCTCGCCCCGGTCGGTGAATCGGTCGTCGGATCGGGTTCCTCGACCGACGGCAGCGGCTCGCAGCCCGGCGGCGCTCCTGGGGCGGCCCAGGGCGAGGACGACATCGCCAACAACGCGATCGGTGCCCGTGACGACGCGAAGATCATCCGGACAGGCTCGATCGATCTCGAAGTGAAGGACGTCCCGACCGCCCTGCGTACGGCTCGCGACGCGATCGTCGCGCTGGGCGGCTATGTCGGCGCCTCGAACACGAGCAACTACGACGACCGGCCCACGGCCCAGATCACCTACCGGATCCCGACCGATCGCTGGGAGGATGCCCTCGACATCCTCCGCACGCTGAACGGCCAGACGACCAAGGTCGTCACGGAGCAGACCGAGGCCGTCGACGTGACCGGCCAGGTGATCGATATCGAGGCCCGGATCAGGAACCTGCGTGCCAGCGAGACGGCGCTCCAGGCCATCGCCGCGAACGCAACGAGGATCAGCGACGTGCTCGAAGTCGAGGCACGGCTGACGGACGTACGAGGGCAGATCGAACAGCTCAGCGCCCAGCTCGAGAGCCTGAACGATCGCGCCGCCTATGCCACGCTAACCGCGACCTTCAGCACACCGATCATCGCCGTGGAGGCCGCCGGCAAGGACTGGGCGCCCGCAACCACGGTCGACGAGGCCGCGGCGAGCCTCATCTCCATCCTCCAGGGCGTCGCCAGCGCCGGAATCTGGTTCCTGATCGTCTGGCTGCCCATCCTGCTGGTGCTCGGCCTGCTGACCGCGCTCGGCGTGTGGTTCGCCCGGCGCATGGGACTCCGACGTCCGGGTGGCGGGCCGGGCCTGCCGCCTCCGCCGCCGCTCCCCGGCGAGCCGTTCGTCCCGGGCGGCTGAGCGCCACGAGCGACTGGCACGCCAACGGCCGGCCGTCGGGATCCCCGACGCGCCGGCCGTCGATTGGGCGCGGGACTATCGGGCGACCACCACGGTCGTCGTGGAATGCGTTGCCACGTGCTCGGAAACGCTCCCCTGCAGTGCTCGACCGAGCAGTCCCAACCCCCGGGAACCCACGATCACGGCATCGAACGATCCGGCCTCGGCGAACCGCTCGATGGTTTCGGGGACGTTGCCGGCCGACTCCACCAGCTTCGGCTCGATGCCCTCCTCGCGTAGCAACCGGCGAGCCTCGAGGAGATCCTCGGCGTGCACGTGGCTGTCATCCCACGGATCGATCGGCGACCGACCTGGGTGCACCGGCACGACGCTCACGACGGTCAATGCGGCCCCAAACCGACGCGTCATCTCGGCAGCGAGCTCGAGCGCCCGCCGCGAATGATCTGAGCCGTCGTACGCCAGCAGCAGCTTCTGCATGGTGAATCCCGCTCCTTTCGCGGTGGGAGTCGGCCCTGACGGTCGGCTCCGACGACGACAAGCGTCACCCACGCCGGACCGCTTGTCTGCGGTCCGAGGTCGCCAAGCCACGGTCCGAACGGCCCCTCGCCGGGCCAACCGGCATGGCACCATGCGCCGATGACCGAGATGGCCGAGCGCTATGACCGGATCGCCGAGGGTTACGCGCGGTGGTGGGCCCCCGTGCTCCTGCCGGCGGTCGAACGCCTTCTCGATCGCGCCAGGCCATGGTTCGCCGACGGAGCCGTCCGCGTCCTCGATATCGGGACCGGCACCGGGCAGCTCGCCTTCGGGGCGCTGGCACGCTGGAGCGGCATCTCGGTGGACGGTGTCGACGCATCCGCGGAGATGCGCGCCATGGCTGAAACGTTGGCTGATCAGTCGCTCGGTCCGGCGCGGAGCCGGTTCCGAGCCGAGGTGGCGCTTGCGGACGAGTTGCCCTTTTCGGACGGCACCTACGATGTGGCGCTTTCCTCGTTCGTGTTCCAGCTCGTCCCGAACCGGGCTCGCGCCCTGCGGGAGGCGCGCCGGGTGCTGAAACCGGGCGGCGTCCTCGCCTACGTCTCGTGGCTGCAGGATGACCGGCCCTTTGCGCCCGACCTGATCTTCGACGAGGTCCTCGACGCGCTCGGCATCCCCGGGCGCGAGTTCGATGGGCGGTCCGGCGACCTGCCGTCTGCCGAGCGGGCCGCCGCGGAGCTCCGCCGGGCCGGGTTTGCCGGCGCGACCGCCGAGGCCGACGTGCTCGACCACCGGTTCTCGCCGGAGGGTTACCTTGCGTTTCTCGCCGAGTTCGATGAGGAGACCCTGTTCGAGGAGCTCGACCCGCCGCTGCGCGACCGGCTGCTGGCGACCATGCGCGAGCGCCTGTCCGACCTGTCGCCGGACGACCTCACGATGCGGTTTCCGATCGTGTTTGCCGCCGGGCGTCGCTCGCGTCGCTGACGGCCACGCGCGCGGGGCGGCCGCCCGGTCAACCTTCGGACGAGTCGGTCGTCTCGGCCGCGCCGGCTTGGCCTTCCGCTGCCTCGGCGGCTGCCTCGGCCTCCGCGGCGGCTTCGCCCTCGGCCGCCTCGGCCTCACCGACGACGACCGGCTCCTCTTCAACGCGCGGCTGCTGGACCTTGGCGATGATCTCGTCGGGGTCGGTCAGCAGCGTCACGTCCGATGGGACGGTCAGATCGCGCACGAAGAGTGCGGTATCGAAGTCGACAAGGGATTCCACCGAGTACTCGATCGACTGCGGCAGGTGGTCGGGCAGGGCGCGCACGCGAACCGATTCGCTCGGGTGCAGGAGCGTTCCGCCGTGCTGCGTCACCGCCGGCGACACGCCGGTCGCCACGAGCGGCACATCGACCGTCAGTTCCTCCGTCATCCGGACCAGGAAGAGGTCCACGTGGAGCGGCCGGCGATTGACCGGGTGCACCTGGACCGCAGAGACCAGCACCGGCTGCGCCTTCTCGCCGTCGACGGACAGGTCGACGAGGGCATTTGGGCCGGTATGTCGGCGCAGCTGCTCGAACTCGTGCGTGTCCACCGAGACGTTGGCCGACTCGATCCCGTGGCCGTAGACCACGGCCGGCAGGCGCCCGGAACGGCGTAGCGTGGCGACCTTCTTGCCGGTGATCTGGCGGTGTTCGGCGGCCAGCGTCGCGCGAGCGGTTGACATTCGAGACCTCTGGATTGCGTCAGTTGGTGGGTGACGGGCTGCGGCTCGCCGGCGGGGCCGGGGTGGCGAGGCGCCCGGAAGCGCGCCTACCTTACCATGCGTCGGCCAGCCGACGGTGTCGGCGAGCCGACGGGCTGGCGAGGCGTCCGGCCGACGCCGTCGATTCGTCGACGCCGTCGATTCGTCGACGCCGTCGATTCGTCGACGCCGTCGATTCGTCGAC
>JBBEBJ010000125.1:4627-22536 GCA_040882425.1 Chloroflexota bacterium
CGACGCCGTCGATTCGTCGACGCCGTCGATTCGTCGACGCCGTCGATTCGTCGACGCGTGTAGCATCGCGCGGTGGCCGCCACCATTCTGATCGTCGAAGACGAGCACGCCGTCGCTCGCGGAATCCAGTACGCGCTCCAGCAGGAGGGCTACGAGGTCGGGGTCGCCCGGTCCGGCGAGGAAGGGCTGGACATCGCCACGCACCAGGCGCCGGACCTCGTCGTGCTCGACGTTCGCCTGCCCGGCATGGACGGCTTCGAGGTCCTGCGCCGGTTACGGGCCTCGGGGGCCAAGATGCCCGTCCTCGTCCTGACCGCGCGCGACGACGAGGTGGACAAGGTCATCGGGCTGGAGCTCGGCGCCGACGATTACCTGACCAAGCCGTTCGGGCTGCGCGAGCTCATGAGCCGGATCAAGGCGTTGCTGCGTCGTTCGTACGGCGACCTGTCCGATGCGGCCGGTGGACGCGTGATCCGTCACGGCGACCTCCTGATCGACCTCGAGCGACGGCGCATCCAGCGCGGCAACCGCCGGATCAGCCTGACCCCGACCGAGTTCGAGATCCTGCGTCATCTCGCATCGCGCCCGGGTCGGGTCTACACCCGCGGGGAGCTGCTCGAGCTGCTGCGCGACTACGAGGCGCTGGACCAGGACGAGAAAACGATCAACGTCCACGTGAGCCATCTGCGCGACAAGATCGAGGATGACCCGGCTTCCCCGGCGTTCGTCCTGACGGTCCGAGGTGTCGGCTACGCCTTCGCCGAGCGCTGAGCCGATCGCCGGTCGCGGCGTCCGCCTGCGGCGCCTGGCACGACGCCTGCGCCCGCCGCGCCGCCTGCGCCGGCTGCTCCCTCGCTCCTTCCAGGGTCGGCTGGCGCTGTCGTTCATCAGCGTCATCGCGCTGACCCTCGTGCTGGTCACGGTGCTGGTCATCAACCGCCTTGACGACTACTTCACCCGGCAGCAGACCACGGATCTCGAGCAACGGGCGGAAACCGTCAGCGTCTATGTCCAGAGCCGGGCCCGGGTCGCCGCCGAGGGCCGGCTGATCGTCGGCCCCGATCGGCGCGTGGATCCGGCGGTCATCCTGGCCCTCGACAGCGAGCAGCAGCGGGTCATCGCCGACCGGCTCGCCCAGGCCGACGTGCGCATCCGCTTTGGACTGCTGGGATCGAGCGGCGAGAGCGTCGCATTCCTTCCCGCGCTCGACGAGCCGCTGCTCATGCGCCTCGAGGCCCAACCCGCGGCCGGGCAGACCCAGGAACGAACGGCGGTGGTCAGTCGCGCCTATCCGGCGGGTGGGTTGTTCCAACCGTACGCCGTGGAGGTGACGCTCTCGAACCCGTACACCTTCCGGGCGACGGCATTGGCCAACGTCACAGGGCTCCTGGCCGCGATTGCCCTGTTCGCGCTCGGCCTGAGCGTCGTTGTCTCGGCCGCCATGGCACGACGGTTCACCACCCCGCTGCGACGGTTGACGGAGGCGTCGCGCGGGCTGGCGGAGGGCGATCTCAGCCGCCGGGTGCCCCCGAGCCAGGTCCGGGCCGGCTCATCCGAGCTGGCCGAGCTCGCGGTCCAGTTCAACGCGATGGCCGATCGGCTGGAAGAGAGCGTCGAAATCATCCGACGCGATCGGGACCGGAGCCGTGACTTCCTGGCCGACGTCTCGCACGAGCTGCGGACGCCGCTGGCCGCGTTGCGGACCTTCAACGAGCTGCTGCGCGAGGGCGCCGACGCCGATCCCGCCGCGCGAGCCGAGTTCATCGAATCGAGCGGCCAGCAGATCGAGCGACTCGACTGGCTGGCGCAGAACCTGCTCGAGCTCTCGAAGCTGGACTCCGGCCTGGTCCTCCTCGATCTCCGACCGGACGACCTCCGGACGGCGGTCGAGTCGGCCGTGGAACAGAGCGCGTCCGCGGCTCGCAAGCGGCGCATCGAGATCTCCCTCCACCTGCCGGCGTCCCCGGTCCGAATCCGCCACGACCCCCAGCGGATCGGCCAGGTCGTGGCCAACCTGGTGGCGAACGCCGTCAAGTTCACCGGGCGCGGCGGTTCCGTGGCGGTCGACGTCGCCACAACGCCCGATGGGGCGCGCGTCGACGTGGTCGACACCGGCGTCGGCATCGAGGCGGCCGAGCTGCCGCACATCTTCGAGCGCTTCTATCGGGGATCGAGGGCCAACGAGGCGCGCGGCAGCGGGAGCGGTCTTGGGCTGGCGATCGCGCGCTCGATCGTGGAGATGCACGGTGGCGGGATCGAGGTCGAAAGCCGCGTCGGGTCGGGATCGCGGTTCACCGTCACCCTGCCACGCGACCCGCGGCTGATCGCCGGCAGCCCCGCCGCCGAGCGTGCGGACGTGGCGTCCGCAGCTGAAGCGGGCGCCCGGAACGGCAGCGCCACGTCCGATGGCGACGGCGATGGCCACGAAGCGCACCCGGCACATTCGGTCAACGTGGAGGAAACTTCACCGTCCGAACGCTCGCAGGTGAATACGGAAGCCGCACGCTGAACGACACACCTACCTGAGCATGCCCGGCCGCTCACCGGCCGGCACCGCGAGGAACCCGCCGCCACGATGCACGACGATCCGCGACAAGACCCGGCCGATCCCGAGACACCAACCGAACGGCACGACGTGTTCGGCGTTGATCCCAACCCACCCGCCGCGCACGTCGTCGCATCCGGCAATGCGGAACCCGCGTCCGGCATCGTGGAGCCCTCAACCGATCGATACGCGCCGACCCCGGAACCTCGCGCCGACTGGGCGCGCGATTGGGACGTCCCGGTGGCTCCGACGCCTGAGCGCTGGTACGAGCCCGCCCCGAGCACCGAGCCGGTTCGGGCGACGACGACGCCGCGACGCCAGGTGGGGGCCGGTTCGCTTGTCGCCGTCTCGCTGCTGTCGGCCGTGCTGGCGTCCGGTGGAACGGTGCTTGCGCTGGGCGCGGCCGGCGTCCTCGATCGTCCCGTGGCCGCGCCCGCCGCTGCCCAGGGCACGAACGTCGGCGCGCCGCAGCCGGTCACCATCGACGAGTCGTCGGCGACGATCAACGTGGCGGCCATGGTCAGCCCGGCCGTTGTCCGGATCACGGTCACGGGCTCCTCGGACGCCGGCAACCTGGGCGTGATCCCGGAGACGGGCGTTGGATCCGGCGTCATCTACGAGAGCGACGGCTGGATCCTGACCAACCGCCACGTGGTCGAGGGCGGACAGGAATTCGATGTCGAACTCAAGGATGGCCGTGTCCTCACCGGCGAGGTCTACGGGATCGATACGCTGACGGACCTGGCCATCGTCAAGGTCGATGCGACGGATCTCCCGACGGCGGCGATCGGCGAGTCGGACGCGCTCGAGGTCGGCCAGCTGGTGATCGCGATCGGCAGCCCGCTGGGTACCTACTCCAACTCGGTCACCAGCGGGATCGTCTCGGCCAAGGGTCGCACGATCACGACCAACGGCAGCTCCAGGCCGCTGACGAACCTGATCCAGACCGACGCCGCGATCAACCCCGGCAACTCGGGCGGTCCGCTGCTGGACGCCAACGGCAACGTCGTCGGGATCAACACCGCGATCGCCACGAACAGCAACGGCATCGGGTTCGCCATCCCGATCGACGTGGCGCGCCCGATCATGGCCCAGGCCGTCGCCGGCCAGCCCCTCGCGAGGCCGTATCTCGGCATCCAGTTCGTGAGCATCAGCCGCCAGCTGGCGGACGAGGAGAACCTGCCCGTCGACGCCGGTGCCCTTGTCGGTGGCCGCAACCAGAACGACCAGGCGGTCCCCGGGGTTCAGCCCGGGACACCCGCCGCCCAGGCCGGGATCAAGGACGGGGACATCATCACGAGCGTCGATGGCGAGGTGATCGACGACGGTCACCCGCTGGACGCGACGCTGTCGCAGTTCTCGCCCGGTCAGACGGTCAGTGTCGGGATCCTGCGGGACGGCGAGCGGATCACCCTCGAGGTCACGCTCGGGACGCGGCCCGCGAACCCGTAGCACACCGGTCCACCCGCGCCGGGCCTCGGCGGGTCAGGCCGCCGCGTGTCAGGCCTCCGTGTCGCCCCACAGGCTCCAGCGGGGCTCCCCGGGCGGCCGCGCGGAGAACGTGATCGGATCGACGGTGTCCGAGCCCGTGCCCGACTCGACCTCCACGAACTCGAGGGAGCGAACGCCTGTTCGCGTGTCCGTCGGCTCGAGCGGCCAGACCGGTCCGACACCAGGAAGGGCTGGAACGGTGGCGCTCGCCGCGTCGGCGGCCTCCCAGCAGGGCCGGATCTCGTCGCCCTTGAGCGGCCGGCGCCCGCGATCCAGGCCGCAGTACCCGAGCTGGCCGGCAACCGCGCGACGGAAGTGGCGGCAGGCCCCACAGGCGGTGCTCGATCGGTGGCAGACCCAGCAGCGCGCTGTTTCGGCCTGGGGTGTCGCGCAGTGCGGACAACGCCATATCGGCATGGCCGGATGGTAGCTGCGATCGGATCGGCTGTCGACCCCAGCGGCGCGCGCCGAGCTACGGGTCGATCGTGATGACCGTGTAGTCCTGCGTCGAGCCGAATTCCTCGCTCGACAGCAGGACCGTGGCGCTGCCCTGGCCGGGATCGGCGCCCACCGGAACCGCCGTCGTGAAGGTGGCCTTGCCCTGATCGTCGGTCTGCACCTCCTGCGTGACGGTCGGGATGCCGGGGATGCTCAGGGTGAAGGTGAGATCGGCGCCCACGAGTGGCTTGCCGTCGGGGTCCGATGCCACCGCCGTCAACGTCAGGTCCTGCGGGAGGTCGTCGACCGAGAGCTTGTAGTCCGATGAACCGAGCACCACCCTCAGCGCGCCCGAGCCGCGTCGAACGGTGAGGATCCAGTCCTTTGCGTTCCCGGCCGGATCGGTGCCGGTGATCGTGATCTGATTGGTACCGGTCGAGATGCCGAGGCTGATGGTGAACAGGCCGTCCGTGCCCGCCAACCCACTGGTCGATGATCCGTTGGCGGCGTTGCGCGCGATGAGGGTCGAGCGCGCCTGAGTCTTGCCGCTGATCTCGACCGTCGGTCCATTGACGACAGCGCCTTCCTCGGGCGAGTAGATCGTGACCTTGGCCGGCGCCTGATCGAGGACGTAGCGAACCACCGGTGACGGATCGGATTCGCCCCCTGGGCCGACGATCGTGACCGTGAAGTCGTTGATCCCCTTGGTGAGCTCGACCGGGATCACCGTCTGCGGCGTGGACGCGAGCGGTGCCTCCTGGATGGGAGCCGGGTCCTGGTCCTTGAGCGCCAGGTAGACCCGGAGCCGGGAATTGGGGTCACCGACCGACTCCGAAGGGACGATCACGACGAGGTCGACGGTTCCCTCGGCCGTATACGGCTCGGCGGGTTGCTGCAGCGAGGGAGGATCGCTGACGACGGCGACCGAGGGCCGCGGGGTCGGAGCGGCCGTGATGTTGGTGATGAAACCGCCGAGGGCCGTGCCGATCCCGCTGACAGCGTTGCCGAGACCGCCGGCACCGACGTAGAGCACGGTCAGTCCGAGCAAGGCAATGGCGGCGAGCAGCCCGAGCTTGGCGATGATCGGCAGTCCGCGGTCGCGCTGGATCGGTCGATGCACGGAGAGGCGGGTGGGCGCCGGCGCCCTCGGCCGGACCTTGACTGGAGCCGGGCGACCGGTGGACGGGGGACGGGGGCGAACGTGGGTCTGCCGCGGGTCGCGCCGGGTCGTCATCGGGTGGATTGTCGCACGCCGACCAACTCCCAACGCGCGGGGGTGCCCGTGTCATCCGGTATGGTGCGATGTACTCTGGCCGGGTCGCGCGTGCATTTGCGCGCGCGCCGCGTTTGCAGGGGAGCAGGGCGTGCGAGCTCGCGATCCGGGACCCGGCCGCTCACAGGGCCGCCCAACCGGCCGGCCGGCGTTCGGCGTGGGTCCAATCGCGCGCGTCTCGCCGTCGCCACTCGCCGCACGACCGACGGTCGACGCGCCACCCGCGGTTGGTGGGGCACGCCCGAGAGGTGGTTTTCCGGTCGGGTTTGGCGTCCCGAACCTCCGCCGGAACGTCTGTCCGCATTTCTACATGACCGGTGCCCGCGGGGCGATCCCGATCCAGGCGCCGCACTTGCTGAAGGCGCTGATCCGACAGGACTACATGACGTCCCGCTGCCAGCTGCGCGGTGGCGTTCACATGGAACAGGGCTACGTCAACGACGTCTGCCTGACGCCCCGCTTCAACCAGTGCATCTTCTACGAGGAAGAGCTGTCCCGAGAGTGACGGCGCAACGGTGAACACGCCGGCGCCCGACCCGGGCTACGCCGGGGCCGTTCAGGCCCTTGGAGAGCGCGGTCGCTTCGGAGTTCGCCTGGGCCTCGGCCGGACGCGCGCCCTCCTGCGCGAGCTTGGTGACCCGCAGCTGGCCGTCCGCGGTGCGCTGATTGCCGGGACCAACGGCAAGGGCAGTGTTCTGGCCCTCGCGGATGCCGCGTTGCGGGCCGCCGGTCACCACGTCGCCACGACGCCCAAGCCGCATCTCGTGAGCTACCGCGAGCGGATCGCGGTGGACGGCAGGCCGATCGGCGCCGACGACTTCGCCCGGCTCGTGAACCGCATCCTGGACGTGTCGGACCGCGTGGCCCGCCGGCAGGGTCAACCGACCGAATTCGAGCTCCTGACAGCCGTCGTCTTCGCCCATTTCGCGGAGGTTCAGCCGGATGTCGCGCTCGTCGAGGTCGGCCTCGGTGGTCGCCTGGACGCGACACATGCCTGGGACGGCGGGGTCGCGGTCGTGACGAATGTGGATCTCGACCACACCGATCGCCTGGGTCCGACGATCACCGCGATCGCCCGCGAGAAAGCCGCGATCATCGAACGCGGCGACCTCGCCGTCACGGGCGCGCGCGGCGACGGGCTTGCGGTCATCCGGCGTCGCGCGCGGCGGCTGGGTGTTCCGCTCACTGAGGTCGAACCCGCGCCGTTGCTAGGCTGGGATCGCGACGGCATCGACGTGGAGCTGCCGGGCCTCGGTCGGACGCGGGTCGGGCTCCGCGGCCGCCACCAGGCCGCCAACGTCGCGATCGCGGACGCGCTGCTCGATGCGCTGGCGGCCGCGGGGATCGCCGCGACGCCACCCTCGGCGCGCCGTGCCGGCTACGGGGCCGCGGTCTGGCCCGGCCGTCTCGAGCTCATCAGGGTCGCCGAACGCGACGTCCTGCTCGACGGTGCCCACAATCCGGCCGGGGCGACGGCGCTCGCCGTCGCGCTCGACGACCTGCGGCCGTACCTGGCGAACGGGCCGATCACGCTGGTCACCGCGTCGATGTCCGACAAGGACGTCGACGGTGTCGTCGGCGCGCTCGCCGCGGCACGAGCGCTCGGTGGTGCGACGGTTGTCTGCGCGAGCTTGCCGGTTCCGCGCGCGATGCCCGCGGCGGACCTCGCGGCTCGCTGGCGGGCCGGTCTTCCCGACTCCCGCGTCCTCGTGGAGCCGGATCCCCTGGCGGCCCTCGATCTCGCCCTGGCAAACCCGTCAAGCGAGCCTGGACCGATCGTGGTGGCGGGATCGCTCTATCTTGTCGGTGCGGCGCGCGGACGGTTGGTGGACGACCCGGACCTGCGCGACCCCGAACCCTCCGAGGACGCATGACCGAACCCGGCGCTCCTGCGCAGGCGCCCCCGCCTCCCTCGAGGGTAGGGCGGCGGACATTCGCCTGGGGCACGCGAACGTTCGTCATGGGCATCATCAACGTCACGCCGGATTCGTTCTCGGGCGACGGCGTCCTGGCCGAGGCGGTGTCGGCCGGCGGCCCCGCAACCGGCCGGGCGAGCCCGGTCGAGCGTGCCGTGGCCACCGCGCGCCAGATGGTCGCCGACGGCGCCGACATCCTCGACGTCGGCGGCGAATCGACGCGACCCGGGCATCAACCGGTTCCGGCCGAGGAGGAGCTCCGCCGCGTCGTCCCGGTGATCGCGGCCATTCGGGCGGCCCTGCCCGAGGCTCCGATCAGCGTGGATACCACCAAGGCTCCGGTGGCCGAGGCTGCCGTGGTGGCCGGGGCCGACCTGATCAACGACGTCTGGGGCGCGGGCGCCGACGATTCGCTCGCCCGCCTGGCGGCTGCCCATGGTGTTCCGCTCGTGGTCATGCACAACCGCAAGGAGCCGCGGTACCGGGACCTCATGCCCGAGGTCATCGACGACCTTCGCGCCGCCCTGGACCGGGCCCTCCGACTGGGCGTGCCCTGGGACGACCTGATCGTCGATCCGGGGTTCGGCTTTGGCAAGACCCCCGACCACAACCTGGAGCTGCTCCGCGAGCTCGGGAGCCTGCGCATGCTGGGCCGGCCGATCCTCCTCGGGACGAGCCGCAAGTCCACGCTCGGACGGGTGCTCGACCTGGGCACCGACGAACGCCTGGAGGCCACGCTGGCGACCACGGCCCTCGGGATTGCCGGCGGCGCCGACATCGTCCGGGTGCACGATGTCCGCGAAAACGTCCGCGCCGCCCGGATCGCCGATGCGATCATTCGCGCGAACTGGCGGTCCGAACCCGCCGAAGGAGGCCCCAGCTGAGCGACCGGATCGTTCTCGCGAACATGCGCTTCGATGGGCGTCACGGTTACTACGACCACGAGCTCACCACGCCGCAGCCGTTCGAGGTGGACGTCGAGCTGTTGCTCAACCTCCAGCCGGCCGGCGTGGACGACGATCTCGACAAGACGATCGACTACGGCAAGGTCTACGACGCGGTCCGCCAGATCGTGGAGTCGACATCGTTCCGGCTCCTGGAGGCCCTCGCGGAGGCGATCAGCCACGAGCTCCTGGCCGATTTCGAGGTCAACGAGGTCGGCGTCCGCGTTCGAAAACCGGCCGTGAAGCTGGGCGGACCGCTCGACCATGCCGCGGTCGAGATCTGGCGGCGCCGGTCCGCGGGCGAGCGTCGCAGCTGATCGGCACTCCCGCCGCGCCCCGGCTCGGTCGAGGTCAGGCCGCCGGCGGCGCTTCGACGAGCGGCTCGGCCGGCTCCTCGGGAGGCGTCGGTTCCGGGGTCGCCGTCGGTTCCGGCTCGGGGGTCGGGGTCGGTTCCGGGGTCGGGGTCGGGGTCGGTTCCGGCGTCGGGGTCGGCTCGGGGGTTGGGGTCGGTGTGGGTGATGGCGTCGGGGTCGGTTCGGGCCCCAACGAGATCGTGTAGTTGATCTGCGACTGCGGAGGCACGGGCGTCCCGAACGGCGGATCCTGGCTGACGATGAGTCCTTGCGGAACGATGGGATCAAAGCCCTCCGCCCGGATCCCTGGTCTCAGGTTCGCCGCGAACAGCGCGGTGATCGCGTCGCGCTCGGTCTGGTTCTTGAGGTCCGGGACCTGGACGGTCCCCGGCGCCGCAGCCACCTTGACGTTGACGGTGCCACCCGACTCGATCTCGGTGCCCTGGGCGATGTCCTGGCTCAGGATCGTCCCGGCGGGCTCCGTCGATTCCTCGGTGAGCGGCACGAGCGCAATGTCGAGACGCTCGGCCTCCCTGGTCGCAGTGGCGAGCTGCTGACCGACGAAGTTCGGGACCGTGACCAGTTGCGGCGAAGCGCCGGGTCCCGGGTTGGTCCCCGACGCGAGCTGGTAGACGAGGAACGCCACCCCGGCAAGCAGCCCGATCGCGATGATCCCGGTCAACCAGACGAGCGGGCTCGGTCCTCCGCCGTCGTCATCAGCATCCTCGTCTCGCCGAACGCGCCGCTCCGACGACGGGCGGGCCGCCGCTCGACGCCGCGCGGTCGGGGTCGAGTAGACATCCTCGTCGCCGTCGTCGTCGTCGCCGGCATAGGCCTCGGGCGGGTACGGGACGCGGGCCGGGTTCGGCCGGGCGGTGCCGGAGATGACCGGCGTGGCCGCGCGCGCTGGATCCGCGGCTGGAGGCACGGCCGCAGCCGCGATCGGGATGGGTGGCGTGAGCGGGCCGCCCGCGGCTCCTGGCGAACCGTCGGCCGCGTCGGCAAGGGCGGTGGCCCCCACCATCCCGGCCTGCGTGGCCAGGCTCGCCTCCAGGGCATCGGCCATGGAGCCAGCGGTCGAGAACCTGTCCTCCGGTGCCAGCGCGAGCGCCTTGCGGGTGATCGCGGCGAGGTCCGGTGGGAGCGTGGACCGAGCGATCATCGGATCGGGCACCGTCCCGGTCAACCTCGCGAGCGCGACGGACGCGGCGCTGTCGCCGGTCCACGGCCGCACGCCCGTCAACATCTCGTAGAGCACGATGCCAAGGCTGTAGATGTCGGATGCCTCGGTGGTCTGCTCGCCGCGGGCCTGCTCGGGGCTGAAGTAGTGGACCGAGCCGAGCGTCGTCCCGGGCAACGTCATCTGCGCCTCGGCGACCGCGCGGGCGATCCCGAAATCCACGACCTTGACCCGACCGTCGCGTCCGATCAGGACGTTGCCGGGCTTCACGTCACGGTGGACGATGCCCTTGGCGTGGGCCGCGGCCAGGGCGCGTCCGACGGCCGCCGCGATCCGGGCCGATTGGCGCGGCGGCAGCGCCCCGCTGCGCTTGAGGATGGACGCGAGATCCTCGCCGTCGACGAGCTCCATGGCGATGAACGGACCCGACGGTTCCTCGCCGTAGTCGAAGACCGTCACCACGTTGGGGTGGCTGAGCGACGCGGCGGCCTGCGCCTCGTGCCGGAACCTCGACGAGAAGTCGGGGTCCCGCAGGTACTCGGGGCGGAGGAGCTTGAGCGCGACGTCGCGGCTGAGGCCGGTGTCCGTGGCTCGGTAGATGGTTGCCATGCCGCCCTGACCGAGCAGCTCGATCAGGCGATAGCGCCCACCCAGGATCTGGCCGAGTTCCGCCAAGCGGTCTGCCCCTCGTCACGTCGGCGGCCGTCCGACCGCGCTCGGGCGGCATCGTACCCCAAGCCGGTTGGCAGCCCGGTTGTTGGCGGGCAGGCCGTCCGAACCAGAGACGGCTGGGCGACTCCCGATGGTGCGCGACAGGGCTCGGGGCGTGAGCTGCCGGTCATCCGCCCGTGAGCGTCCGCCAGAACAGCTCGATCGCTTCGAGCGCGCCGATGCCGTCAAACAGACGGGCGCCGTGGAGCGCCCACTCCTGGATCTCCTTGAGTCCGGTCAGGATCACGAGGGCGAGGGCCAGGCGCGACCGGGACCAGGTCGCGACCCGCGTGGCGCCGAGCGCCGCGACGGCGATGAACCAGAACTCGAAGACGTTCGGGAAGAGCAGGAGGAGCGCACGCTCGTGGCTCAGCTCGAAGGCCACGAACCCCACGAGACGGAAGACGTAGAGCGCGATCCCGACGCTGCGGGCAGGTCCGCTCCAGCGGAGCGCCACGACCAGAAAGCAGGCCATGTAGACCTGGTCGAGCCACTTGTCCAGACCCTGGTAGTCGGGGACGCCGCCGAGGTCGAGCAGGTCGCGCAGGAGGAGATCGCTCAGGTCGACGAGGATCGCGAGGAGGCCGCCGAGGAGCGGCCAGCGCAGGACCGGCAGCGATCCCGCGATCCGGATCGCAGCGATGACGATGACCTCGAGGGTCACTGGCCCGGCTCCGGGCTAAAGCTGGAGGTCCTGCAGATAGGCGCGAAAGGCCGTCCCGAGGTCGGGGCGCGCAAGCGCGATCTCGACCGACGCCTGGAGCCAACCCATGACGGTCCCGGCGTCGTATCGGGTGCCCTCGAACGCGTAGCCGAAGACCTCCTGCTCGACCATCAGGGCCGCGATCGCATCCGTCAGCTGGATCTCGCCACCGGCTCCACGCTGGGTCTGCTCGAGCTTGTCGAAGATCTTGGGTGTCAACACGTAGCGGCCGATGATCGCCAGGTTGGACGGCGCGTCGCCGGGATCGGGCTTCTCGACCAGCCGCGTGATCCGGTGGAGCCGGCCGTGGTCGAGCGGGTCCTCCGAAGGCTCCGAAGCGATGACACCGTACCGGCTGGTCTCCTCGTGCGGCACTTCCATCACCGCAACGACCGAGCCGTGATGCTGGTGGTAGGCGTGAATGAGCTGCCCGATGCACGGTCGGTCGGCGATGACGACGTCGTCGGGCAGGATGACCGCAAACGGCTCATGGCCGATCAGGTCCTTGGCCATCAGGACGGCGTGGCCGAGACCGAGCTGCTCCTTCTGGCGGACATAGGCCACCTGGGCGAGATCGCTGATCGCCCGGACCTGGCGGAGCATCTCGATGTCGCCCTTCTCCTCGAGCAGGTGCTCGAGCTCGTATGAAAGGTCGAAGTGGTCCTCGATCGCCCGCTTCTGGCTCGAGGTGACGATGATGACCTGCTCCACGCCTGCCGCGACGGCCTCTTCGACCGCGTACTGGATGATCGGCTTGTCGACCAGCGGCAGCATTTCCTTGGGCTGGGCCTTGGTCACCGGGAGGAACCGGGTGCCCCATCCGGCGGCAGGAAAGACAGCCTTGCGTACGCGCATCGAACCTCGACATGCAACGGATGGGCGGTTCGCGAAGTATACCCCGGGGGTTCCCGGCGGCCCGTCAATCGGGCGCGAGCGATCGGGCGAAGCGCCTGACGGCCTCGTTGAACGCTGCGGGTCGATCGAGATTCGAGAGGTGGAGGGCACCCGCCAGCCGCACCCGTCGCGCATCCACGGCGGCATCGGCGAAGGCTCCCGCCGAGAGGCGAAAGAGCAGGTCCCATTGCCCGTTGAGGATCAGCGTCGGACCCGAGTAGGCCGCGAGGCGAGGGACGAACCGTTGCCCGAAGAGTGTCCGCAGCGCCGTGGCGCCACCCCTTGACCAGAAGCCGCCCGCCACGATCGGTTCGGCGATCGCGGCCGGGTAGCGGGTCCGAAAGAACCAGGCGTTCAGGCGGTTGAGCGCCGGTCCGTCGAGGCGATCCATGGCCACGGCGAGAGCCCGGAAGGGGAGCGACCGGACACCGGTGGGCTCCGCCGTCGCGCCTGCCAGGACCAGGCCGCGAACCCGTTCCGGTTGCCGAGCGACAAGTGCCATCGCGACGTACCCCCCGAGCGAGAGGCCCACGACGACGGCCCGCCCACGGGGCACCTGGTCCCGGATCGTGTCGGCGAGCATGTCGGCGGCCCGCTCGAGCATGAATGGCTCGCCGGCGCGTGTGCCGTGGGCCGGCAGGTCGACCGCAATGACCCGGAACTCGCCGCCCAGGCCGTCGAGCTGTGCCGCCCAGGCGGACCGGGTCAGACGCGTGCCGTGGACGAAGACGATGGCCGGCGCACCCGGTGGGCCGACCGCCGTGATCGCCGGATCGACGGGTGCCGCGGGGCTCACGACGTGCCCGGCATGTCCGCCTCGACGGCGGGAGCAGCCACGAGACGTCCGCCCGTCGGTGCGGAGCGCTGGAGGATCAGGGCCGCGGCCAGGATGGCCAGACCACCCCCGACCTGGATCGGAGCGAGACCCTCGGCCAGCAGCCATGCCGCGAGCAGGACGCCGACGACTGGCTCGAACAGCATGAGGATGCCGGTCGTCGTGCCGCCAACGAG
Organism: Chloroflexota bacterium; assembly: GCA_040882425.1. GTDB lineage: Bacteria > Chloroflexota > Limnocylindria > Limnocylindrales > CSP1-4 > SPCO01. Next base: position 18,087 of record JBBEBJ010000125.1, read on the forward strand.
CCGGATCCCGGTGAGGAAGAGCATGGACGGGATCGCCGCGGCGAAGAGCCCGGTGAACAGGAGCAGCGGCAGCACCGGCGGCGATTCGAACGGGTAGACGAGCGTGGACGACGCACCGGTCGCCACGGCGAGCGCGAGACACGAGATGACCGTCACCGCCAGGACCACGGCCATCGCCTGGTCGGCCGGGACGGCTCGATAGCCGGAGCGGCTCAGGATCACGAACACGGCCTGGCTGCACGCCGCCCCGAGCGCCAGCCCGACGCCGATGAGATCGAACGTGATGCCGGTCGACGGGTCCAGCTGCGAGGCCACCACGGCCAGCATCCCGGCGACAGCCAGGCCCAGGGCCACGACCCGCGCCCGGTCGAGCGGCTCGCGCCCGAGCGCCACGTTGCCGATGGCGACCATCACCGGGTAGGTGTAGAAGCCGAGGAGGGCGAGCGCCACGGTGATCCGGTCGAAGGCGATGAACATGCACAGGTTGAGCGTGAACCCCATGACCGCGGCGAGCGCCAGGCTCAGGCGGGCGCGACCGTCGAGATCGCCGAGCCGGATCAGTCGCCGGCCACGGTGGGCGATCCGCCACCACACAAACGCGGCCGTCGCCAGGAATCCGATGCCCCCGCGCCAGCCGACGAAGGCGATCGGTTCCATGCCAGCGTCATAGGCGAAGCGGGACAGCGGACCCAGGGTCCCGAAGAGCGACGCCGCGGTCAGGACGATGAGCACGCCGACGATCGGCGGGCGGGCAGGTGGTGACATCGCCGCTCATGGTAGGGGCGAGGGCGGCGGTTGACCGCGACCGGCTCCGCTGGACCATCACGCCGGGGAGCGGCCCTCGCCGGGGTTGGCCGCGACGGCCGTCCTGTCGGAGGCCGTCACCTCGCGCCGGGCGCCACCCAGGCGGATCCCCGTGAATGGGATCCGGATCTCGCGGAAGACCTCGATCGAGACCAGGAAGCCAACGAACAGGAAGAGAACACCGAGGAATTTCCCGAGCTGGAACCACTCGGTCATGCCAAACCGGTTGAGCGTATCGCCGGCCGTGGCCACGAACGCGCCGACGGCGATCAGGATCGTCGCCGGGACGCGGCTGTGGAGCCGCCCCGCCAGGAGCGCACGCACCGTCCGCGGGAGTGATGCCACCAGGTTGACCACGATGGCCACCGGCGCGATGAGCAAGTTGAACAGGAACTGGTCTCCGGGCTGGTTCGGATCGAGCGAATACTCGAGCACGCGCCGTTTGGGCATGAACACGTAGGTCGAGAAGACGGCGCCAAGGATCAGGGCGAAGGCGCCGGTGATGTTGAGGAACGGCGTCAGCAGGCGGAGCTGCGGGGGAAAGAGCGCAGCGACGGGGACCCCGGTGGCCGGGTCCACAGCGTAGCCGGGCGCCGCCAGCGTCGTGGTGGCCATCAGGACGAGGCTGAGGAGGGTCGCGCCCACCACGGCGCCCGCCGCGAGCATCGGCCAGCGATCGTTGCTGAAGTAGGTCTCGACCGCGACGGCCAGGGCGAGGATGCCGGCCGCGACGAAATACAGCAGCGGAAGGGTCCCGGCGCCGGCGTATTCGGGCCGGTTGCGGACGAGGAAGGTGAACAATCCCGCCAGGAAGAGGCAGAGCGCAAAGCTGTACCCGAACCGGGTCCGCCCGAGGAGGAACGCTGTCCCCAGGCCGAGCCAGCCGGCGGTCCACACCGCACCGGTCAGGTACCAGGTTCGGTAGAGCGGCTCGCTCCAGCCGGTGGCGGCGGCGATGGCCTCCGCCCCGGCGCCGACGCCGAAGAAGGTCATGCCGAAGGTCCAGATGAGCTGGAACCCGCCGCGTCGCTCCCGCCACTGGTCGAACAGGGCGATCGCGAAGACGAGTGCCAGGACCGATGTCGCAGCCGGGAGGACGACGCGTGGATCCATGCTCAGCTATCGGTCTCCCGGTACGTCTCGATGAGCCGCAGGAGGAGCCGGTCGAGCAGCGCCGACGCATCCTCGTACAGCCCGGCCAGGCGCACGGCATCGAGCGCTCGTCGGCGGCCCAACCCCGCGAGCTCGGCGAGGAATGGCCGGCGCGAGGCGACAAAAAGGCCAACCGCCTCGGTGAGGCTCGTCCCGGTCGCGGACATCCGTCGCCCCAGGTCATCGACAATGGCAGCCGCCTGCGCTTCGGCGGCCGAGCGGGCCGGGTCGTCGGTCGGATCCGCGTCGAGATGGGCGACGAGTGCATCGACGAGCCGGCGGCCGTCTCGCCGAAAACGCTCGCGCTCGTCGCCTCCATCCGCCTGCGCGCCGAACCCGCGCCGGTCGGTCGCGTAGCTTCGGCGATAGGCCCTCGTCAGTCGATCCGGGCCGGCACCCAGGCTCGCCAGCGGCCGCACGGGCGCCCGGTGACCGGCGGCCAGGCGATCGATCGTCCGCCGCGCGAAGCGGCGATGCCGGCCGGGCGTGACGTAGGCCTCGACCCGTCCCTCATCCGCCCAGCGACGGAGCGTGTCGGGATCCACGCCGAGCAGCCGGCTGGCCGGCCCGAGGGACAACCATGGCGCTGGGTCGGGCCGGCGGGTGGGAGCGCTGGATCGCCTGGCGACGTCTAGGTCGGGCATGAAACCTCGAACTGGAGGGTGCCGACGGGCGGGCGAACGTGGGGGGAACGCTCGTCCGAACCCGCCGGCACCGAGAAGAATGCCAAACCTGGGCAAATCTAGGTACGGGTGACCGCTTCAGGCCGGCCGAGGATAGGCGGGTCGCTTCGCTGTCGTCAAGCGTCGGGGGATCGGATCCGGCCAACGTCCGCGGACGCGAGCTCGAGCGTCAGGCAGGCACGAACTCGTGGTCGTCGCGATGGATTCCGTCGCACAGCCCATAGGTCGCGGCGGCGCCGGGGATCGGGACCGGTCGCATGATCTCGCGGACCTGGCCCCGCCGGCAGAACAGGTGACCCTTCTGCGCCATCCAGCGCCGGACGCAGGCTGGATCGCCGTGGAACTGGAACGGTCCGGGATTGACGGCTGGACGATCGGTCCAGGCGACAGGCGCCTCCGCGGCCACGATGTCGAGCAGGTTGATCCGCCACGGCGTGCCTTCGATGATCTGGAGACAGCCATCGCAGCGGGTCGCGACATTGTCGCGGATCACCGTCCGGATCTGGATCCCCATGATCTCCATCGCGCCCGATGGTAGCAGGGACGTGCGGGCGCTCGACGCCGCGGCCGGTGGCCCGACGCGCCTGGCTACGCAGGAGCGCGACGCTCCGCCCGCCGGATCGCATCCAATGGCTCTACCGGGTGGCGGCGGAGGCCCGCAGACTGCTGGCAGCGGGTTGGCAAGCGCGGCGAATTGTCACCTGGCTGTCCTCGCCCTGACGTCCGGGGCCGCGACCGCGCTCTGGCCACGCCAGAAGGAACAAGCCATGACGCCTTTCACCATGGAACGCGGACAGCATGGGCTGGCGCGCGTGCTGCTGATCACGCTAGCGGCGATCGTGGCGCTCGCGCTCGCGACCGCGGTGTTCGGGATGCAGCCTCAGCCGGATCCTGCGTTCGACAGCATCACGCCTGATCCGGCAGGTTTGTACCTCCCGTTCTGAGCGGGCTCAGTCGGGGGCTGGTCGTTGCCGGGCGAGCGCGGCGCCTGGCCGCCACGGCGTGCCGAGCATCGGCAGCAGGTAGCGGTCGAGGCCGTAATACCCGGCCACCTTCCAGGCGAGCATCAGTCCGACGGCGAGGGTGAACATGATCGGGTTCGTCGACGCCGAGCCGGCGAGCAGGAACGACATGTTCATGAACGCCCCGAAGAATGCCGCGACTCCGACCAACGCGCCGAGGATCAGCCCCAGCCCCACGGCCAGCTCGCCGAAGACGATCACGTAGGAGAACCACCCTTCGGCGTTGTTGTTGAGCAGCGTGTTGATGAAGTCGCGGTACCACTCGAACGTGATCGGTGGTCGCCCCTCATCGGGGATGGCGGCAGCCCGCTCCCAGTAGGAGCGGAGCGCTGAGCCCCCGCCAAGCCAGGCGTTGTCGGGATTGGTGGCCTTGCCCCAGCCCGATTCGAGCCACGAGAACCCGACGAACAGGCGAATCGGCAGCCAGAACAGGCCCGCTCGCGAGTTGTTGAACAGGAAACGGGTGAACGCCGGGCCCTCGACCTCGACGTCGTCGCTCGCGGCGCTCTTGCGATCCTCGAACAGCGCGACGAGCAGCAGGATGAACGAAGCCCAGAAGGCGACGGTCACGATCTGTCGGATCGTGCCCTGCTCGAGCTCGACCCAGGGATTGACGAGCAGGAACAGGAGAATCGCCGCGACCACCGCGATCGGGATGGCCAGACCGCGAATCATCCCCATTGGACGCACCTCCCTGAATTCGCCAATGCCATGGGCAGGCCTGGCTCGCCTAAGGTACTCCTACAAGCGTGCGAGCGGCTGATCGAACTGGTAGGCGAACTGCGCCTG
>JBBEBJ010000126.1:0-3432 GCA_040882425.1 Chloroflexota bacterium
TCAGCCGCCGGTGATCACCGATGGTTCGGAGGCAATCCGGATCGTGGCCGCCTTCTCGTGGAGCGGGGCGCCGGAACCGCCGTAACGCTCGGCGACGATCTCGGCCAGGATCGCGAGTGCCGTCTCGGCCGGAGTGCGCCCACCGAGGTCCAGCCCGACCGGGCCGTGCAGCTGGTCGAGCTGCCCGGGACTGACGCCCGCGGCGAGGAGCCGCGCCCGACGATCCGCCTGCGTCTTGCGTGACCCAACCGCGCCGACGTACCGGCAGCCGCGTCGCAACGCCTCAACGATGGCCGGCTCGTCGAACTTGACGTCGTGCGACAGGACGGCGACCGCATCATTCGGGCCAAGGCCGATCTCATCGGCAACCTCGTCCGGCCAGCCGACGATCAGCCGGTCGACGTCGGGAAACCGTTCCGGGGTCGCGAACGCCGGGCGACCGTCGACCACGACCGTCTCGAACCCGAGCTCGCGCGCCTGCCGAACGAGGGAGCGCGCCACCTCGACGCCGCCGACGACCACGAGCCGCGGCCGGACCGGGAACACCTCGATGAACAGGCTGCGTCCGCCCAGCTCAACCGTTCTCGAGAGACCCCGGCGCAGCCATTCCTGGGCCGCCGTGATGAGCGCGCTGTCCAGCTGGGGATCCTCGAGTGAGCCGCTCATCTGGCCGTCCTCGGTGACGATGAGCTTTGTCTCCGGTGGCGCCCCGAAGCCCGGTTCGTGGGGTCCGAATGTCCCCGGCGGCGAATCCGGCGGCAGTGGCGTCACGACGGCGGAGCCCAGGCCTCCCGCCCCCTGGGACGCCCACGCTGCGTCGACCGCCAGCGACGGCACGGCCGGTTCCACGAGCACGTCGATCGTGCCCCCACAGGCCAGCCCCACATCCCAGGCCTGCTCGTCGCTGATCCCGTAGCGGATCACGCGCGCGCGACCCGTCTTGCGTGCCCGCTCGATCTCTTCGGCCGCGGCACCCTCCACGCAGCCGCCGCTGACCGAACCCGCGATCCGGCCATCGTCCGCGTACAGCAGGACCGCGCCCTCGGGTCGCGGCGCGGAGCCGAACGTCCGAACCACGACAGCGCGGCCGATCCCGACGTCGTCCGCCTGCCAGGCCTGCAGCGTCTCGAGCAGCTCCTTCATCGCAGCGGCCTCGGCGCGTAAGGGCTGACCCGTTCGCCCCCGACAACGCCAGGTGGCCCGGCCACGGCGAAGGTGCCCGCGCCAGCCGCCAGCCCTGTGGGAACCGCGGCGTGCGCGGCGGCCTCGCTGCCTCGTCGCGTGTCCCCGGCGCGGACGCCCCCGAGGATCTCGCCGAGACGCTCGAGGCTCGCGACCGTCCCTGCCGGCAGGAAGTCGTCGATGTACGGGTACGCCGCTCGCATGCCCCCCGCGAGTGGCTGGTAGCCGGGCGTGCCCGCCAGCGGATTCAGCCAGACGAGCCGGTGGCAATTCCGCCGGAGCCGTGCCGTCTCGGAGGCGACCAGCGACGGATCGCCACGGTCCCACCCGTCGGACACGACGATGACCACCCCCGAGGTGCGCAACGAACGACGGGCCCAGCGTTGGTTGAATGTCCGGAACGAATCGCCGATCCGCGTCCCGCCGGCCCAGTCGTTGACCGAATCGGCGACCCGGGCGAGCGCTCGGTCCCGGTCGCGGTCACGCAGCAGGCGGGTCACCCGAGTCAATCGTGTCCCGAACACGAACGATTCCGTCCGCACCTCCGAGGCCGCCGAGAGCGCCTGGATGAACCGGAGCAGGAGCCGCGAATGCCGCTCCATCGAGCCCGAGATGTCGCACAGGACGACCAGCGACCGCGGTTCACGGATCTGCCGACGCCAGACCCAGGTCAGCAGCTGGCCGCCGGTCCCCAGGTTGCGGCGGAACATCGCCCGCGGCGCCAGCCGCCGGCCGTGCGAGTGGAGCTCGTAGCGCCGCGTCCGGCGCCGCTCCAGGTTGGGGATCAGGGCATCCACCAGGCGTTCCGCCTCGCGCAGCTCCGCCGGGGTCATCCGGTCGAATTCGCGATGCCGGAGCACCTCGCCCCGCGAATACGCGTCCGGTGAGACGACGACCCCTTCGATCGGCGATTCGTCTTCCGAGTCCTCGGTGCCATCGCTCGGGATGGGCTTGCCGTGGTCCTCGGGACGCATCGTGGCCTGGTCCTCACCCGCGTCGGGCGGCGTGGCGCCGAGCTCGGTCTCGTCGGTCGCGGCCTCGTCGTCGCGGCGCATCGACGTCGGCCCCGAATCGAGCGGCAACCGCGACGCGCGTCGGCGCCACCAGGCATCGAACGCGGCGTCGTAGACCGACCGGTCGTCGCGGCGCCGCACGAAGACGGCGGCGCCGGCGGCCTTGACCTGCTCCCGATCGGCGATGTCGACCAGGGTCAGCGCCCGGGCGAAGTCGACCGCCGCCCCGAGATCGATCGACAGGCGCACCGCCCGAAGCGATCGACCAAACCCGACCGCCTCGCCGAGCAGACGACGGCCGTCGACCTCGGGTCCGTCGGGCGATCGAACGATGGCGGGATCGATCATCTTGGTTGCCTCAGTGGCCTGCCACGGCCTCGGTCAGGAAGCGGCGCGTCCCATCGCCACGGATCTGGCGGATGTCTTCCTCGTACTTGAGGACCACGCCGAGGGTCTCGTCGACGAGCTCGGGCGCCAGCTCGCGGGCACCGAGCGACAGGAGCGCCGCGGCCCAATCGAGCGTTTCGGCGATCCCCGGGACCTTGGTCAGGTCCGCTTCGCGCAGCCGGTGGACGAAACCGACCACCTCGCGCGCCAGGCGCTCGGGTGCCTGCGGCACCTTGGCGAGCACGATCTCGTACTCCTTCTGGGCCGTCGGGTAATCGATCCAGTGGTAAAGACAGCGGCGCTTGAGCGCGTCGTGGACCTCGCGCGTCCGGTTCGAGGTCAGGATCACCCGGGGCGGGATCTCCGCGCGGATCGTGCCGATCTCGGGGACCGTGACCTGGAAGTCGGACAGGATCTCGAGGAGGTACGCCTCGAACTCCTCGTCGGCGCGGTCGATCTCGTCGATCAGGAGGACCGGGGCGGCGCCGTCGGTCGATTCGAGCGCCTGCAGGAGCGGCCGCCGGATCAGGAACTCGGGGCCGAAGATGTCGTGCGCGGTCGCCCGCTCGGCTTCGCCGCGCGCCTCCAGCAACCGGATCTCGAGCATCTGTCGCGGGTAGTTCCACTCGTAGACCGCCGTGTTGACGTCCAGGCCCTCGTAGCACTGGAGCCGGATCAGCCGGGTGTCCAGCGACGCGGCGAGGACCTTGGCGAGCTCGGTCTTGCCGACGCCGGCCTCACCCTCGAGCAGCAGCGGCCGGCCGAGCTCGAGCGCCAGGAACACGGCGGTCGCGACGGAGCGGTCGGCGATGTAGTCGCGGCTGCGGAAGTCGTCCTGGATCGCCTCGAT
>JBBEBJ010000127.1:0-3396 GCA_040882425.1 Chloroflexota bacterium
TCCCAGAAGGCCTGCTGGAGCGGGTGGAGCGTGGCGCCGTTCGCCATGCCCTCGATGGTCGTGAGCGATCGGCCGTCGGCCTGGACGGCCAGCATCGTGCAGGACTTGGCGCTCTGACCGTCAACATGGATGGTGCAGGCGCCGCAGTTGCTGGTGTCGCAACCCACGTGCGTGCCGGTCAGGCCGAACACGTCGCGGAGCAGATGCACGAGCAGGAGCCGAGGTTCGACGTCGGCTTCGCGCGCCTCGCCGTTGACCGTGACCGTGATGTGCTGGGTGGTCATCGCGGTTCCTCCCTCCTACGCGTTCGCGACGGCGCGCTGGAGGGCGACGCGGAGCGCCCTCACGGTCATCTCGGCGGCCATGGCCCGCTTGTACTCGACCGGGCCGCGGACGTCGCCGGCGGGCCGGCTCTGGGCGGCGGCCGCTGCACCCACACGTCTGAACAGCTCCTCCGAAGGGGCGCCGCCGAGCAGGGCTTCCGCGTCGGTCGCGGCAAATGGCGTCTCGGCCACGCCCGTCACGCCGATCCCGCCCCCCGCAATCGTTCCATCACCGGCGAGACGGATGACGGCGGCCACCGCGACCGTCGCGAAGTCGCCCACCTTCCGCTCGAGCTTCTGGTATGACCCGCCGACTCCGCGCGGGCGCCGCGGGATGCGGACCTCCGTCAGGACTTCAGTGGGCTCGATGGCCGTCGTGAAGGTGTCGAGAAAGAAGTCGCGCGCGGCGACGAGGCGCTCGCCCGATTGGCTCCGGCACACGATCGTCGCGCTCGTGGCGAGGAGCACGGCCGGCCAGTCCGAGGCCGGGTCGGCGTGCGCCACCGAGCCCCCGATCGTCCCCCAATTACGAACCTGCGGATCGCCGATGGTGGCGGTCACGTCGAGCAGCAGCGGGTACCGCTGGCGGACGATCTCCGCCTCGTGGATCTGGCGATGCGTGGCGCGCCCGCCGATCCGAAGGTAGTCGTCGGTCTCGGCTATCCCGTCGAGCCCGGCGACGTCGCGCAGGTCGACCAGCAATGTCGGTTGCGCGAGGCGCAGCTTGATCAGCGGCAGCAGGCTGTAGCCGCCGGACAGCAGCTTGGCCTCGCCTTCCCGCTCGGTGAGGATCCGAAGCGTCTCGTCCAGGTCGCCCGGACGGACGTACTCGAACTGGCCAGGAATCATCGCGCTGCGACCCTCCTCCCGCGCTGCGGGCGTGACCTCGGCCCGTCCGGCCCGGGGATGGGCTCCAGAATTGGTGGCGACGATCACGGGCCGACGGTCGTGGCCGGGACGGGCGGGACGACCGGGGTCCGATGCTTCGATGTGTTGCGAACCAGTATCGATCCGTGCCCGTTCCTACGTCAACGCATCGGGACCCGGATTGCGCCACACGGGATCGTGAGGCGGAGATGGGCGACGGGCGACCGCCGGATCAGGGCAGCGACAGCTCCCAGAGGTCCGCCAGGGCACGACCGGGCGTCTTGCCGCCGAAGAGGAGGACCCGCCCACCGGCCGGGTCGTCGATGAGCATCGCGCCACCGCGGCCAGGGGGCTTCGGACCGGTCGGCACCAGCGGCTGGATCGCAAGGGTCGTGGCGTCGATGGTGAACGCATCATCGAGGAAGGCACCTTCCAGCCCTCGGCCACCGACAACGACGATCTCGTCGCCATGGCGAGCGAACGCGTACAGGTTGCGATCGGGCGGCAGTTCGCCAAGCTGCCTCGTCCAGGCCGCCGAGGCCGTGCCGGCACCGCTCAGCGACCACAGATCGCCCAGCGCATCCACGCCCGTGGTCTGTCCGGCGTACAACGCGAGCCGGCCATCGTTCGTCCACCAGCATCCGTGGAGACAGCGATTGACCGGCGCCTGGTCGGCCGGCGTCTGGTCAGACCAGCGCCGCGCCGTGAAGTCGTAGGCACGGGTGTCCGCGAAGCGCGTTCCATCCTCCGTGAAGCCGTGGCTGATCCAGAGCCGTCCGTCCGGACCCAGCGCAGCGCAGCTGCCGTAGCGGGCGATCGGCCGCGCACCGTCGCCGGGCAGGCGTCGCCACCGATTCGCGTCGGGATCGTAGGCCCACAGGTCGTCGTAGAACGTCGTCGGGCCGGCCTGGCCGGCGAAGATGACGACACCGACACCGTCGACCCAGACCGTCTCGTGCCCGAACCTTGCCGGCGGCGTCTGGCCTTCCGGGGCGAGCCTGGTCCAGCGGTCGGCGTCGAGGTCGAATGCCCACAGGTCATCCAGGATCGCGCCGCCGTCGCGGCCGCCGAACAGGAAGGCCGTCCGACTCCCGGGTTGCTCGGTCCAGGTGCCGTCCTCGCGAGCCGACGGCGCGGCGCCGGCGGGTTCGAGCTGCCGCCAGGCCGCGGCCGGGGTGGGCGTGGATTCGGCCGAGGGTTCGGGTGTCGCCGTCGCCGTCGCCGTCGGCGTCGGGGTCCGATTGTCGGTGGGTGACACGACCGGAGTGGCCGTTGCGGTGGGCGTCGGATCCGGCGACGGCGTCCCCAACGAGGGCCCGCAGGCCGCGGTGACCACCATCGCCGCCAGCGCGACTGCAGCCAGCAGGCCTGGGCCGTTTCGGGATCGTTGGCGCAACATGGGCGGATGGTAGGTCCGGCGGATGACGGCCCGATGACTCAGGCCCTGGAGGATCAGCCGGCCTCCGATGAATCAGGCGGCGACCAGCGGTGCACCCGTCTCGACCAGGGTCTTCAAGCCGGACACGATGTAGGCGATACCGTCACGGAACTCCGCTTCCGTCCGCGAACCCGGGACCAGCGCGCTGGTCACGGTCAGTCTCGAGCCGCCGTCGTCCGTGGCCTCGACCGACCAGGTCATCCGGACCGGGCCTTCGGCATCGATCTCGGGCGACCAGCGTGGGTGGAAGGCCATGGTCACCAGGCGGCCCGGATCGATCGCCAGGACCTCGCCGTCGGCCGCCGGCGATCCGTCGGCATAGTCGTAGCGAATCGCCGCGCCAACCGCCCAGTCGGAAACCACGCGCGTCCCGTAGTAGTAGCGGATGGTGTCGTCGCCGTCGGTGATCGCCCGCCAGACCCGCTCCGGCGGCGCCTTGATGAAGACCGTGTAGACGTGATCGATCGGATCCATCGAAGCCTCCAGGCTCGTCTTGAGGATTGACATGGTGCCCACGATCGGGGCGGCGAACTTTCCGATCCAGCGATCGTGGACGAGACGGATCGGCACCGGGTTCAGGAAGTGCCGCTTCTCGCGACCGACCCTGAGCGTGGTCACGAGCTCGGCCCCCTCCAGCACGCCAAGGTGCTTCATGACCCCAAAACGCGTCATCTCCGGGAGGTACCCGCACAGCCCACCGAGCGTCTGGCCATCGCGCTCGAAGAGCCGATCGAGGAGCACCCGCCGACTGGGATCGGCGAGCGCCCG
>JBBEBJ010000128.1:0-3379 GCA_040882425.1 Chloroflexota bacterium
GGCCGGCGATCTCCGCAAGGCGGTCCCAGGTCACGATCGCGTGGTACTCCGCCTTCTCCTTGCCGCCGCCGAAGAACTCATTGCTCGCGACGGTGAACGTCGTGACGTTCTTGCCGCTGGCGAGCCCGCGCATCTCCGGGTCGCGCGTGAGGCGCCCCGTGAGCAGGACCTTGTTCACGGTCCGATCTCCTTCCCTGTCGGTCGGCTGCGCCGGTCCCGACCCTGCGTCTTCGGCGGGCTGACGCGACCACCGTAGCGAGGTGCCCTTCACCGCCACGTATCGGCGACTTACCTCACTCGATCCGTACGCGTGATGTATCTGATATGCCCGGGCCCCGCTCATTGTCGAAACTCGTGGTGGTCGCGCCTATGTTCATCGTGCACGGCCATGACAGACGAGCTCGTTCGAACCGCCGCTATCGGGGTCGCCGCGGCCCTGCTTGGGTTCGAGCTGGTCGTCGCAGCGAGGTCGTGGTACGACGCCTGGAGCACAGAGCACGACCGGGATCCGGCTGCACCGTGGCTCGGTCGGACCGACCATGGCCACCTCCTGCTCTCGCAGGCATTCGCGATCCGCGACCATGTCGCCGAGCGGCGACGTGCACTCACCGCCTCGCGGCGACGGTACGCGGTGCTGAGGACGAATCGATACGGGCGCCAACTTCGCGGCGCGATCGGGTGTGTCCGCACGCAGGCGCTCAGCCATCTCGCGGCCGCCTGCCCATCGTGCCGGGCAGCTCGTCTCAAGGGTCAGCGACATTGCCTCGAGTGCGGCCGGTCGTTGATCGTGCCCGCGATCCCCGCCGGCGCCTGACGCGGCCCCGGGCTGGACGTCATCGCGATCGTTCAGCCCGCCACGCGGCCGTTGCCTTCCGGTGTTGGGCGAGGCGTCGACGGCGGCCCGCCAAGATCGACCCGGACGCTGCTGTCCGGCCCGAGCGTCCCCGACGATGTATCGGGAACGGGCGGCGACGATGGTCGGCGGGCCCACGCCGAGCCACCCCAGCCGGCCGTTCGGCGGTCGCCTGCCAGATGAGGCTGGGGCATCGCCAGTACGGCCTTGTCGGGCACCGGCGGCGCGGACGCGAAGAGGTCGCAGAACAGCGTCACGAGGTCCGGATCGAACTGGGTGCCCGCATGCCGTCGCAGCTCGGCGACGGCGTCTCCGTGCGACATCGCCCGCCGGTACGGGCGATCGTTGATCATCGCGTCGTAGGCGTCGGCAATTGCCACGATCCGCGCTCCAAGCGGGATCTCGGCGGCGCGCAGGCCAAACGGATACCCGTGGCCCGCATAGCGCTCGTGATGGTGGAGGATGATCGGCACGGCATCCTTGAACGCCGCCGCCTGCTCGAGGATCACCTGGCCGATCCGGGGATGCTGAACGACCGCTCGCCAGTCGGCGCTCGTGAGGGCGGACGGCTTGCCGAGGACGTTGGGCGGGAGGGCCACCTTGCCGACGTCGTGGAGGAGCGCCGCGACCCGGATGCGATCGACCTCGGCAACCGGCAGCTGGAGCGAATGCGCCATCGACACCACGATCGACGCGATCATCGCCGAGGGTTGGCCGCGGTGCTGCGGCAGCGGCGCGATAACGGACGTCAGGAAGTCGGTTGCCGCTTCGCGCGCCTGCCGACCGATCTCGATCGCGCGCGCTCGTCCGGCGCGCGAGATCGGAGCCCGCGGCACACGAGCATCCTCGTCGGGCTCGGCGAAGATGTAGGTCTGGTTGCGACCCAGCGACTTGGCCGAGTACATCGCCGCGTCGGCGTCGCGGACAAGCGTTTCCATGTGGAGCTGCTGGCCGATCCCGCCGACGATCCCGATCGAAATCGTCACGAACAGCTCGGGATTGCCAGGGACGCTGAAGCGCTCGCGTTCGACCAGCGTGCGCAGCTTCTCGGCGAGTGCCGAGCCTTCCTCCACGTTCGTCTCGGTCAGGATCAGCATGAACTCTTCGCCGCCGTAGCGGCCGATGAGGTCGCTCGCGCGCAGGTTGCCCGAGAGGATCTGGGCGACGCCGCGCAACACCAGGTCGCCGCTTTCGTGTCCGAAGCTGTCGTTGACGACCTTGAAGTGATCGATGTCCACGAAGGCGACACACAGCGGTCGGTCGTAGCGGGAGGCGCGTTCGACCTCGACAAACAACTCCGAGAGCAGCGCCTGCCGGTTGTACACGCCGGTGAGGCGATCGATCGTCGCGCGATCGTGGGTGTCGGCCAGCGACTCGGCAAGCCGGTTGATCACGCGAGCCAGGCGTGTGTCGAGACCGCCGCCACGCGCGCTCACCGCGATCGTGTAGTCACCGTCCGCGATCCGTTCGGCCGCTCGGACCAGCCGACCGAGACGGAGTCGGACGACGATGAACAGGACCACGGCGCTGAGCGCCGCCCCGACGACGGCTCCGGCGATGGCCACGGCGGCGAGGCGCTCGACGGTGCCGGCCCATGACGGCACGACCCCCGGCATCCAGGCAAGCAGGGCCCCGGCGGTGACCAGGGCGGCCAGCGCCAGCGCTGCAACAGGACGCATCACCCGTCAAGGCTACGTGCCGAGTGGGCCCAGGCGGCCCCTCCGAAGGTACCGGCAGGGAGGCACGGTGGTCAGGGCGCGCGCAGGCAACGCCCGTCGGCCGGTCGGCGCGAGATTCGCGCTGCTATACTCCAGCCTCCTCGATCGAGCGGGGCCAGGCCCGCGAAGCAGGAGGTCAGCGATCGCGCTTCCAGGGCGCATCGGCCGTCCCGTGAGGCGTCCGAGCGACCACACGACGGCGATCCGCCGAACGTTCGGCGGAGTCACGCGGGAGATTTCCATCCAGGCCCCGGTTGTCCGGGGTCTTTCCATTTGGACGCACCCGCTGGAGCGGCCGATGCGTGCGTTGTCGGCTCCGCTGCTTCGCTCACGCACCTTGGGGTGCGCTCGCTGCGCTGCTCACCTCCGCCTTCGCCTCGACCGCCCAGCGGGCGCTCGTGCCGGTTCCGGGCGGCCGATGCGTGCGTTGTCGGCTCGGGGGGTCCGCTAGTGCCCGCGACGGTGATCGTTGGGCTCCAGTGGGGCGACGAGGGCAAGGGCAAGATGACCGACTTTCTGGCCGAGCAGGTGGCCATGGTCGTCCGCTATCAGGGTGGCGACAACGCCGGCCATACGGTGGTCAACGGCGACGAGGTCTTCAAGCTTCGGCTGACACCGTCCGGCGTGCTCTATCCGCACATCACGTCAGTGATCGGCAATGGGGTCGTGGTCAATCCGATCACGCTGATCGACGAGCTGGACATGCTCACGTCACGCGGCATCGACGTCTCGCGTGTCCGGGTCAGCCGAAGCGCGCACGTGATCATGCCGTATCACGTAGCCCTCGACGTCGCCAACGAATCGCGCC
>JBBEBJ010000129.1:0-3377 GCA_040882425.1 Chloroflexota bacterium
TAGCCGGTGGTAGCCTCAGGGTCGATGTGGCTCCCCATGCCGTGCCCGCGGACGGAGTCCAACCGGCGCCGCCGACCGGCCGACGCCCGACCCAGGCCACGACCGCGGAGCACCACTTGATCACAGCCACACCACCGAGGCCCGCCCGATCGATTCGGAGCCGGGTCCTCGGTCGGAGTCACGACCAGGCGTCAGTCGAACGGCCGCTGCTCGTGCTCCACGACGTCACGATGCGCTACCCGAACGGGAAGCTGGCCCTGCGTGACGTGGACCTGGTGATCCCCGAGGGCGACTTCCTGTTCCTCGTCGGGCCGTCGGGGGCCGGCAAGTCGACCCTGATCAAGCTGCTGATCCGCGACGAGGTCGCGACGCGTGGCGAGGTCGTCCTCGATGGCCAGGATCTGGCCCACCTGCCGCGCCGCCAGGTCCCGCGCATCCGCCGCAAGATCGGGATCGTCTTCCAGGACTTCAAGCTGCTCCCGTCCAAGTCGGTCTGGGAGAACGTGGCATTTGCCCTCGAGGTGACCGGCACGCCGCGTCGCGAGATCGCGCCGGCGGTCGATCGCGTCCTCGCGCTCGTGGGCCTGACCGGCCAAGCGCAGCAGGTGCCGTCGCAGCTGTCGGGCGGCGAGCAGCAGCGCACGGCGATCGCCCGTGCCCTCGTCCACGACCCGCGCCTGATCATCGCGGACGAGCCCACCGGCAACCTGGACCCGCTCATCAGCTGGGAGATCCTCCAGCTCCTGCTGCGGATCAACGAGCTCGGCGTGACCGTGATGATGGCGACCCACAATGCCGAGGTGGTGACGGCCCTCCGCCGTCGTGTCGTGGCGCTCGAGGAGGGTCGCGTCATCCGCGACGAGCTCGGTGGCGCCTACCATCGCGAGGACTGAGCGGTGATCTCGTTCGTCCTGTTCAGCCTCACTCGCGCCTGGCAGGGCTTCTGGCGGAACGCGGTCATGAGCCTGGCCGCGACTGCCACGATGGTGCTCATGCTCCTGCTGCTGGCCGGCTTCTGGATCATCCAGACGGGTCTGTTGGCGGGCCTCCAGTTCACCGAGCAGAAGGTCGAGGTGGTCGGCTACCTGCAACCGAACGCCCAGGTCAACCAGATCGAGGCCCTGCAGGCCCAGCTGTCGGCGATGCCCGAGGTGGCGTCGGTGACGTACGTCGATCGCGAGACCGCGCTGGCGAACTTCCGCGCCTCGATGGCGGCCCAGGGGCGGGAGGACCTCACCCGCTACCTCGACTCGAACCCGCTCTACGCGAGCCTCGAGGTCAAGCTCGTGGATCCCAACGACGTGCGCGCGGTCGGCGAAGCGCTGCGCGCCGATCCGAACATCCGCAACGTGATCAACATCGAGGACCTGGTCGAGCGCGTCCTGACGGTCACGAGCATCCTTCGGACCGCCGGCACCGTCGTCCTCGTGATCGTCGGGATCATCGTGCTGTTCATCATCGTCAACACGATCCGCCTCGCGGTCGTCGCGCGAGCCGAGGAGATCGAGATCATGCGCCTGGTCGGCGCCTCGGACGCGTTCATCCGCTGGCCGTTCGTCTTCGAGGGCGCATTCGTCGGGTTGCTCGGAGCGCTGCTGGCGCTCGGCATCCTGGCGGCCGTCGCCGACCCGATCGGTGGGTTCATGGTCGAGTTCTTCCGGGTGCTTCCCCTCCAGTTCGGGTCGCTGACGCGCGACCTCGTCGCCCTGGTCCTGGGCGCCGGGCTCGGTCTCGGGGTGCTCGGTTCCTGGCTGTCGGTCCGGACCTACCTGATCCGCTGATCGGGTGGCGCGCGGGCGCACCGGATCGCCGGAGCCAGTCCACCCCCGATCGGAGGCACTCGCCCGGTTTGCGTGTACATTGGTCGCCGCTCCCTCCCAGGGAACGCCGCCTCCGCCTCCGCCACGGTCCGTCACATCGAGACACCAAGTCCAGCCATGCATTCAGCCGATCCCGAGCCCGCCCTCCATCTCGATGTACCCGTCACGGCGGTATCGCCCCCCGCTCCAACGGTGGCGCGTCGAATCCGGGCGCTCCCGCTGGCGATCGCGGTGGTCGTCGTCCTTGGCGGCTCTGCGCTGTTCATGTCCGGGTATTCGATGGGACGCCAGTCGGCCGTCCAGCCGGGCACGCCCGCGTTCGAGGAGCAGGCGTTCACGCCATTCTGGGATACCTACAACACGATCAATGACCGCTACGCGGGCGAAGAGGTCGAGCGCGACGTCCTGATCCAGGGTGCGATCCGCGGCATGATCGAGGCCCTGGGCGATCCGTATTCGGCCTACATGACATCGGAGGAGTACCGCAAGAGTCTCCAGGGGATCAGCGGCCAGTTCGAGGGGATCGGGGCCGAGATCGCGACCCAGTCGGCGGACGGAACGCGGGGCTGTGCGCCTCTTGGACCGGATTGCCGGCTCGTGATCACCAATCCGCTCGAAGGATCCCCGGCGCGGCTCGCCGGCCTGCTGGCGGGCGACCTGGTGCTCGAAGCCGACGGCTCCACCCTCGATGGCCTGACCCTGGACGGCGCGCGCGACCTCATTCGTGGGCCAAAGGGCACCGTGGTCCGGCTGCTGATCGTGCGGGCCGACGGAGCCCCGTTCGAGCTCGCGATCACCCGCGACATCGTCCAGTCGAAGGAGGTTGAAAGCAGGACGCTCGCCGGCGGGTCGGTCGGATACGTACGGCTGAGGGGCTTCTCCGACGCGGCGGCTGAGCAGCTCAAGACCGCCCTGGCATCGCATCTCGAAGCGGACCGGACGAAGCTGATCCTCGATCTCCGTGGAAACCCCGGCGGTTACGTGACGGCCGCCCGGAGCATCGCGAGCCAGTTCATCGGATCGGGCGTCATCTTCTGGGAGCAGGACGCGGACGAAGGGCAGATCGCGACGGAAGCGCATTCGGACGGGCTGGCGATCGATCCCGCGCTGCAGATCGTCTGCCTGATCGACGGGGGCACCGCCTCGGCGAGCGAGATCGTGGCCGCGGCCCTGCAGGACACCGGCCGGGCCACGCTGGTCGGGCAGGCCTCGTTCGGGAAAGGAACCGTCCAGCAGTGGCAGGAGCTGTCCGGTGAAGGCGGCGCGTTCCGGATCACGGTCGCCCGATGGCTGACCCCGGAGAAGCGCTGGATCCACGAGGTCGGGCTCACCCCGGACGTGGTCGTGACGCTGCCCGATCCCGGGCCGGTCGGCGACGACGACCCGACCCTCGACCGGGCGCTCGAGGTCCTGGGCGAGCAGGCGGCCGCGGAGGGTTACCAGGTCGCCGCCTGAGGGAGACCGCAATGCGACCTGGCCCGCAGCGTGCGGCGAGGCCGCCGCTCGCCGCCGGGCGGCCCGACTCGGTCGCCTGGCGCCGTTCGCACCGGACGGCCG
>JBBEBJ010000130.1:0-3363 GCA_040882425.1 Chloroflexota bacterium
CCGTCAACGATGCGATGCTTCTCGACGCGGTAGAGCGCGGTACACCCGGCCGTCCAGACGCGCCCGGTGGCTGGCACGCCCTGAAAGAAGTCCCGATGCGTCGCGCGCCCCGTGAAATGGACGGCGACCAGGTCGCCCTCCGAGATGAGCAGCCGGCTGGTGATGGCGAGGTCAGGAAATGCCCGCCGAAAGCTCATCACCCGCTGCCTGAGTGCCTCGTTGGACACGAGTTCCTCGAGCATGGAGAGGTCGCCGGCCATCAACACGTCGTCGAGGTAGCGATTGACGACCTCGGCAACCCGTCTGGCTGGGAACTGATCGGCCGACATCGGCGCTCTCCGCTCTAGTCCCGGACCTCGGGAGACTTGGCGAGATTGCGCGCCGGATCGTGGGGCTCGGTGACGGACAGATGACAGATCCATGACAACCGGAGATCACGGCTTGACGAGCCGCCGCAATCACTTCAGGGTTGCCAGCACATCACGAGGCTGAGCGTTGGCCCTGCGGATCGCTGATCATGGAGCCCGTCACGCGACGGAGCAGCTCATCGGCCGCCGTGTCGAGCTGGAGCGCCTCGCTCGATTGCTCCATGACGGCACGTATCTGGCATTCGTCCACGGGGTCGCCGGTGTCGGCAAGTCGTCCCTCCTCGCTGCCTTCGCGTCTGCCGCCAGGAGCACGGGCGCGTTCGTCATCGTGCTCGACTGTCGAAGCCTGGAGCCGACCGATCGCGGCGTGCTCCGTGCGCTCGCCTCGGCCCTCGGCACGCGCACGGCGACAATCGAGTCGGTCACGCGGCGGCTGGCTCGCCTCGGTGGCCGGGCCGTCCTCGCCTTCGACCACTACGAGGTGTTTCGGCTCCTCGACACCTGGCTTCGACAGGCGTTTGTGCCGGGCCTGCCAGACAACGTCCGCATCGTCGTGTGCGGTCGTGAACCACCTGTCGCGGCCTGGCTGACCGCGCCAGAGCTCGCCGGATCGGTGGACCAGATCGCGCTCGGGCCGCTCGTGCCCGAGGACGCGGTCAGGCTGTTCGTTTCGCTCGGCGTCCCGGAGGGGCAGGCGGAGCGTTTCAACAAGGTCATCCATGGACATCCCCTGGCCATCCGGCTGGCGGCGTCCGCGGCTGCCGATCGGCCAGACCTTGGGATCGAGGACCTCGCCGCCCATGCGGTCGTCAACGAGCTCACGAGGCTGTTCCTGACGGACGTGCCCGATCCGATCGCACGTGAAGCGCTCGAAGCTGCTTCCGTGGTCCGGCGCACCACGACTTCGCTCCTTGCCGCGCTGTTGCCCGACACCCCGCCCCAGGATGCCATCGAGCGACTACGCGCGCTGCCCTTCGTCGAGACCCGCCAGGATGGGCTCGGCCTGCACGACGCGGTCCAGGCATCGGTCGCGGGATTCCTGCGGTCGACCGATCCGACACGCCACCGCCGCTACCGGCGCGCGGCCTGGCGGCAGCTGCGCGAGGAAGTCCGTGAGGCGCCAGCCGGCGAACTTTGGCGGTACACCGCGGACATGCTGTACCTCATCGAGAACCCCGTCGTTCGGGAGGCATTCTTCCCGACCGGCGCCCAACCGTTGGTCGTCGAGCCGGCAAGGCCGGACGACCTTCCGTCGATCGAGCTCATCGCCCGGCGGTATGACGGCGACGCCGGCGCCGAGACGCTCCTCGGATGGCACCGGCGGTACCCGCACAGCTTCTCCGCGATCCGCGACCGCGACGGCGTCACGGTTGCCTTCTTCTGTCTCCTGGACCGTGGTGAGATCTTCGACGCGTCGGTCAACGACCCTATCGTCCAGGGCTGGAGACGCCATCTGCGCCGCGTCCCCCCGCCGACCGGCCAGGAGGTGCTCGGCTTCAGGCGGTGGCTGGACCTCGAGCACGGCGAGCGTCCCAGCAGCTCCCAGGCGGCGTCCTGGCTCGATGTCAAGCGGACCTACATGGAGATGCGCCCCAACCTGCGGCGGATCTACACCGTCGTCGAGGAGCCCGCCACGTACCTGCCGATCGTGCTTCGCCTGGGGTTCCGGCCGCTAGGCGACGCGGACGGGATCGCTGACATCGGTCCACATCGTTATACGAGCGTCGTGCTCGATTTTGGGCCTGGCTCGGTCGACGGTTGGCTCGCGGGCCTGGTCGCGGCAGAGCTCGGCCTCGAACCCAATGGCCCTCTAGACGAAGCAGCCCGGGAGGTCCGAATCAACGGCCAGATCGTTCGACTGACTCCGCTCGAGTTCGGCGTCCTGCGATGTCTCGAGGAACACGATGGTCGCGCAGTGTCGAGGGCGACCATCCTGGACGCGGTCTGGGGCTACGAGTCGGACGTCGGGAGCAATGTGGTCGATGTGGTCGTGCGCCGACTGCGCCAGAAGCTTGCTGGTGCGAGCGCCAGCATCGACACGGTTCGCGGCACCGGATACCGGCTCATCATGGACTGATCCTCGGGCCTAGGAGTGCGTCGCTGCCCGTCTCACTCCGTGGTCACCTCGACGGTCACCTCGAGCGAGCCCCCGTTGTTGCCGTAGTACCCGGGCTCACCTCGGTACGCCGCGGCATCGGCGAAGCCGAGAAAGAGGCGGGTCGCGTCTGGCGGCACGCGGTAGCGCCGACCGATCCCGTCGCCCACGAAGAACGTCTGAGCAACTCCCGGCGCCAGGACGTCGAACGTTTCGTTGTCCGTGAAATCCAGCCGTTCGGGCGCGGGATCGGACGATGGCGAGTCAGTTAGAAAGACTCCGACCATGAACATCCCATTGTGGGCGTCGATGATCCCTGAGATCCCTCCGTGCGACTCGATATCGGTCGGTCCATAGCCGTCCCCCTCTGCCCCGTTGGCGATCCCGTCGCTGTCTCGGGGGATCACGCTACCCGAGGCGCACGTAATCGTGACGACACGCCCGGAAGCCGTCGGCAGATGCCACACGGGAGGAAGCTGGCCAGCGCCGCCACCGCCGGGTTCCGGAGCGACGTCTCGACCAGCGCCGAAGATGTTCGATCGACCTCGAACGACCTGGTTTGCGTCGAAGTCGATCTCAGCGACCGGCGGGCACAACGAGGTCGACGTCGGCGATCGGCTCGGCGCCGACGATGGAGAAGCCTCGGGCGTCGACTCCGCCGCGATCGATGGACCTGCCGTCGGTGGTTGATTGGTGACGTCAATCGCTTCGACGCATGCGCCCAAGAACAGAGCCACCAGACTGATCGTCAGCGGTAAGACGGACTCCCTCATCGACGGCCACCATTCCATCAACTGTGCATCCCCGCACGACTGCCCCACACGGTACGACGCAGGCACGGCCTCTTGATGAGAGGTCGATGACAGTTGGATGAAGCCCTTGGCCACGATGGAACGTTAG
>JBBEBJ010000131.1:0-3330 GCA_040882425.1 Chloroflexota bacterium
CCGCGCCCGGCGGGGCCGCCTCGCCCAGCAGCACCTGTCGTCGCTCGAGGTACTCGGGGATGCGGATCATGGGCGGGCGTTCCTGGTCGGCGAGCTCGATGACTTCCAGCGAAAGCCGACCCTTGCCCGAGCGCGGCAGCTTCATTGTCGAGCCCATCTCCGCGAACAGGCGGGCCTTGCGTCGCTCCTCGAGACGCTTCATGACCGCTTGGAGGATGACGAAGGACATCCGCGACAGGCCCTCGAGCTCCTGGTTGCGGTGGATCCGACGCTCGAGGTCGACCTGGCCGAGCCCTTCGATCCCGAGTCGTTCGGCCGCGTCGATCAGGTGACCGATCTCGACGGCGTACCCGGTGAAGAACGGGATCGACTCGAGCAGCGAGCGTCGGCCCGCGTACTCCCCGGAGAGCGGTTGGATCATCCCGGAGAGCTCCGGGAAGAAGAGGTTGATGAGCGGCCGCGCGACGAGCTCCGTGACCCGGCCGCCGCCGCCTTCCTTGAGGACACCGGCCTCCACGATCGGGCGCTGGTAATACCCCTTGACGTACTGGAGGCGCGGCTCGTGGAGGAGCGGACCGAGCGTCCCGTAGACCATCCGGTGGTGCCAGTTCTTCACGTCCGTGTCGGCCCACACGATGATGTCGCCGGACGTCTCGTAGACCGACTTCCAGAGTGCCTCGCCCTTGCCCCGGAACGAGCCGTAGCGGGGGAGCACGTCGGGGTGCTGCACGACCCGGGCGCCCTCGGCGGCGGCGATCTCGCGGGTCCGGTCCGTCGAGGCCGAGTCGATCACCAGGACCTCGTCGAGCAGCGGCACCCGGCCGACCATCTCGCGCAACGCACGACGGACGATCGGACCGATCGTCTCCTCCTCGTTGAGCGTCGGCAGCACCAGGCTGATCGTCAGGTGCTGCGTCTCCTTGAGCGTCACCAGGCGGCGCAGATCGGAGAACTCGGCGTGGTGGAAGTTGGCCTCGCCAAACCAGCGCTCGACCCGGATCGGGATCGCACGCCCCTCCTCGGCTGCGCGATCGGCCGCCACCAGCGTCTCGGCGCGCGCGGCGAGCTGCTCGAAGGTCGTCCGCTCGAGACGCTCGCGGGTCTTGACCACGATGACCGACGGCTTGGCCCGGGCCGCGATGGTCTCCGGCAGCGACCCGAACAGGAAGGTCTCCGTACCCGAGCCGCCGGGCTGCGCCGAGGCCCCCATCACGACCAGGTCCGCCCGCTCCGCCTCACGCAGGATCGCGTTCCGGACGTTCGGCGCCTCGCGCAGGATCGCCTCGTGCCGCCCCTGGAGGTGCTGCTTGACGAAGGCCGCCAATGCGCGCTCGGCCTGGGCGCGGACGGCCAGGGTGATCCCCGGCGGCACGAGGTGCAGGACGACGACCGTGGCGTCGTGGTGGCGAGCGATCGCGTCGGCGTAGTGCATGGCGAGCTCGGCGTGCGGTCCGCCGCGGACGGGGACGAGGATCCGCCGGATCTCCTTCGAGCCCCGCTGCTTGACCACCGCGATGTCGCACGGCGAATCGCGCACGACTTCGTCGATCGTCGGCGAGAAGACCGTCGGGCCGTTGTTGTCGCGGCCACCGGCGGCCTTGCCGCCCCAGCCGAAGATGATCAGGTCCGCTTCCTGTTCGGCAGAGGCCTCGATGATGCCCTCGGCGGCGTGCCGGCCGATGCGCACGATCGGGTGAATGGTGGTGCCATCGGGGACGTAGTCGAGGACCCGCTGGAGCAGCCGTCGTGCGTGGCGGGCGCGCGTGGCGCCCTCGGACAGGGGCATGCCCTCGGGAACCTCGACGATCCCGAGCGCCGACAGCTCGCCGGCCCGCTCGTCGAGCATGGCCGCCCCGAGCCGGATCAGCTCCTCCGCCGTCATCGGATTGGCGACCGGGATCAGGATCCGGGCCGGCAGCGGCGGGCGCGCTTTCATGCCTGGGCCGCCTTCCAGCGGTTCACCAGATACGGCTTGAGGAGCTCGAATTCGCGTGCCTGCCGCTCGACCCGCTCTTCGGCCTGGTCGGTGGTGACCGAGCGGTTCTCGATGATGAAGCTGCCGACTCGCCCGAAGTAGATCGGCACGAGCGCCGCGACGAGCGCTTCCATCGACGGTTTCGGATCGCGCGCCGCGATGACGAGGTCGTAGATCACCCGCGCCCAGAGATCGTCGGGGAAGTGGAACGCGGAGACCGCGTCCGCCATCTCGAAGGTGGTCGCCGTGGTGGAGGCGACGTCGCCGCCGACACCGAGCCGCGTCCGTGCCGTATCGCCAAGGCGTCCCGCCTCGACGGCGAGCTCGAGAACGGTCTCGAGCGTGTCCGGCGCCAGCATCGAGCGCCACGCGTCCGTGAGGGTCAGCGATCCGGCGTGGAATTCCGAGAGCAGTCGGAGCGTGTTCACCTCGAGCGGCGGCGGATCGATGATCCGTTCGAAGCCGTAGGCCGGGATGTCGTGGCTGCCGCGGATCGTGAGCCACTGGTCCGGGTACCGGTTGGCCAGGCGCAGGATCGTGCCGACGACCTGGCGGAACATCGGACCGAGATCTGCCCCCGGGTCCTTGGGATCGTGGATCTTTGCCCCGAGACGGGTCTGGCACACGGCGAACCCGCCGGTGACGGCCGACGTCGTCATCCAGATGTCGATCCCGAACTTGCTGATGTCGTCGGTCCAGTCATCGAGCTCGAGGTAGTGGCGGACCAGGTCGCCCGACACGCCGAAATCCCCGCCGATCGGCTGGCGGATGCGGTGGCCGTAGAGCGCGCGGGTCAGCGGGTAGGTGACGGTGTTGGTGATCGTGCCGTCGTACTTGTAGCGCGCGTAGAGCGGCGCCACGAAGTCATAGCCGCCCTTGAGGATCGGGCCCGCCAGCAGCTCGATCCACTCGGGGACGATCGAGCGCAGGTCCGAATCGACGACGACGAGCGCCTGGACCTCGAGCGATGCCGCGATCTCGAAGATCGTCCGCAGGGCCGCGCCCTTGCCGCCGATCCCGTCGATCTCCGGGTAGGTCAGGCTGACCCGCTCGAGCTTGTTGGTGGGGCGAACGAGCAGGATCTGTTCGACGTAGTCGGGCGGTTCGGTTTCGACGACGACCCGTCCGGTGCCGTCGGGCGAGCCGGCATCGGAGTTGACCACGACCGGGTGGAGGTCCGGGAAGTACTGGACGAGACCGGCCTGCGCCGCGCGCACGACATACCCGATGGTCGCGGCGTTCTTGAAACTCGGGATGCCGACCATGATGTCGGCCTGACCGAGCCGCGCAATCTGCTCGTGGATGGCGGGCGTCAGGGCAGTTTGGGGCACGAGCCCACCGTACCACCGCCGTCC
>JBBEBJ010000132.1:0-21488 GCA_040882425.1 Chloroflexota bacterium
CGGCCTGGCGTGCCGACGGAGCGAAGTCGTGTGGATCGGCGCCGATCGGGATGAGCACCTCGACCCGCGCCTCGTCGCCGACGACGCTGCCGACCAGGTCGCCGACGATGCTCGTGGAGGCAACGACGAGCGGCCTCTGGTCGTCCTCGGGCGTGCCCTCGCAGGCGGCGAGCAAGAGCAGCGCGGCCGCAATGGCGACGGTCGCGCGGGTCACCGTGTCGCCCCTTGGCCGGCGGGCTCGGCCGCCGGCGCCGCGGCCCGACCCTGGCCGGCGACGCGGGCAACTGCCGCCGCTACCTCGGCCGCCCGGCCGAGGTAGCGGTGATCGATCGGTCGGAGGTCGGCGGCGAGGCGGTAGACGAGCGGGATCCCGGTCGGGATCGTGAGGGCGGCGACCTCCTCCTCGCCGAGCCCGTCGAGATGCATCACAAGCCCGCGCAGGCTGTTCCCGTGCGCCACGACGAGCGCGCGCTGGTTGGCGCGCAGCGCCGGGGCGATTGCCTCGTGCCAGTAGGGCAGCACACGCGCGATCGTGTCGGCGAGCGACTCTCCATGCGGCAGCTCGGCGTCGCCAAGCGCTGCATAGCGCGGGTCATCGCGCTCCCAGCGGGGATCGCCTGGCTCGAGCAACGGCGGCCGCACCCCGTAGCTCCGGCGCCAGCGGTGGACCTGGGCCTCGCCGAACTGCGCCGCGGTCTGGGCCTTGTTGAGCCCCTGCAGCGTCCCGTAGTGGCGCTCGTTCAGGCGCCACGTGCGCAGGACCGGCACCCACATCCGGTCGAGGTCGTCGAGGACGATCCACAGCGTGCGGATCGCCCGCTTCAGGACCGAGGTGAAGGCGACATCGAAGTCGAGGCCCGCCTCGCCGAGCCGTCTCGCCGCCGAGTGCGACTCAGCGATGCCGGCCACCGAAAGGTCGACGTCGGTCCAGCCCGTGAACCGGTTCTCGCGGTTCCACGTACTCTCGCCGTGACGAAGCAGGATCAGCCGCCGCTCATCTGATGGCACGCACGATGCGGTTTCGGGAGCTCGGCACGGCGCCATCGCCACTCCTCCCGCTCACCCGGGCGCCACCGGCTCGCCATGCGCTGACCAGGACCCGCCGCGGGCCGCACCGGTCAGCGCCGCCCGATCGGCGAACACCTGTTGCGCGGGAGGCACGTTCGCCGGATCACCGGCCCATGACTTGAGCGCCGCCGCCTGCAGCGCCCGGCCGAACGAGAACGACAGCTGCCACGGCTGTCCGCCGACGCGGTTCAGCGCATCGAGGTTGGCGATGGCGTCCTCGTCGCTCTGGCCGCCCGACAGGAAGACGATCCCGGGCACCGCCGCCGGCACGTGGCGGCGCAGGGCGCGGATCGTCCACGCGGCCACCTCCTCGTGGGTCGCCTGCTCTGGGCATTCGTAGCCGGACAGGACCATGTTCGGCTTGAGAAGGATCCCCTCGAGCTTGACCCGCTCGGCGAGAAGCTCGCTGAACACGGCTTCCAGCGTGCGGCTGGTCGCCTCGAAGCTCCGCTCGATCGTGTGGTCGCCGTCCATCAGGACCTCCGGCTCGACGATCGGCACGAGGCCCGCCTCCTGCGAGAGGGCGGCGAAGCGCGCCAGGGCATGCGCGTTCACGCGGATCGCATAGTCGGTCGGCAGGTCGGGGCCGATGCCGATGACCGCCCGCCACTTCGTGAACCGCGCGCCGAGCTCGCGGTACTCGACGAGCCGCTCGCGCAGGCCGTCGAGCCCTTCGGTGACCTTCTCACCGGGCGCGCCGGCGAGCGGCTTCGCGCCTCGGTCCACCTTGATCCCCGGGACGATCCCTCGGCTCGCGAGGAGCTCGGCGAACTGCGTCCCGTCGTCGGCAGACTGGCGGATCGTCTCGTCGAACAGGATGACGCCGCTGATGTGCGCCTCGATCCCGGGCGTAATGAACAACAGGTTCCGGTACGCGCGGCGTGAATCGGGTGTCGACTCCACGCCGACCGCCCGGAAGCGCTTCTCGATCGTGCCGGTCGACTCGTCGGCGGCCAGGATCCCCTTGCCCGGTGCAACGAGCAGCCCGGCGATGGATTCGATGTCGGACGGCCAGGCAGTCATCGTCATCACCCCTTGACCGCGGTCGCGCGGAGCATCCAGAGCGTCTTCTCGTGGACCGCGATCCGACGGGTCGCGAGATCCAGCGTCGCTGGGTCACCGGCCTCCTCGGCCGCTCGGACCACCGCGCCGGCGGTTTTGACGACGACCTCGTGGGCCTCGATCAGCCGTCGGACCATGTCCATCGTCTCGGGAGCTCCTTCCTCGTCGCGCACGGCGGTCAGTTGCGCCATCTCGCGATACGACCCGGGCGCGAATGGGCCCAGCGTGCGGATCCGCTCGGCGATCTCGTCGACCGCGTCGTGGAGCTCGGTGTACTGCTCCTCGAACATCAGGTGGAGCGACCGGAAGTACGGCCCGGTGACGTTCCAGTGGTAGCCGTGGGTCTTGAGATAGAGCGTGTACGTATCGGAGAGCAGCCGCGCCAGTTCATGCGCAACGGGAGTCTTCGCGGAAGCCTCCGGCTGGCCCTTCGTCTCGATCGTCATTTTCATCACCTTCAGTCCGTCTCGTTACTTCGCGTGCCGCCCCGCCGGGTCAAGTGGCGCCATCGTCCAGCGGCCGAAGTACCACGTGTCGTGCGCCCCGCTGTCGCGGAGGACGCGCGTCGCGCGCTCGACGCCATCGGCACTCCGGGTGTGGACCGCGAGGACAGCGTGACCGGCGAGACCCTCGGATTCGTAGATCTCCTCGACATCCCGCTCGTCGCTCAGGACGGCAGCCAGGATCGGCGCGAGGAACGCCGGCACGCCCGAGTGCCTCCACCAAGCGCGGGCAAGTGCGCCGATCTCCTCTCGCCCTCGGAAGACGTGGATGTCCGCGTCTGTGAAGCCGGAGGCGCGCAGAGCGTCGATCGCCGCGTCGGCGCGGGCGGCGTCGTCGATGACAGCAAGGACGTCGTCGGTGGGATGCACCATCGGCGCCGTGCGGGTCGTTGCGGTGGTCATGTCCGCGCCTCCGTTCTGGAGCGCTGGTCGGGCACGTGCTTCGCCAGCCAGAGCCGGTGATGCGCGGATCCCTCGCGAAGCATCCTTGCGGTGCAGCCCGGGCAGCGCTCGTCCTCGCAGCGGACGCCCTGCCGGTGCGGGGTCCGGGTTCCGCATTTCGGACAGACGCAGTAACCGCCGGGGCCCAACCCGTGGCGGCTCTCGGTTCGGGTCATCAGTGCACCTCCAGCATCGCTCCGTGCGCAGGCGCTTCCGCCTGCGGCGGGCGTCGCGCCATCGACGCCTCCATTCGATCGGCGATCAGTTCGGTGTCCGGGTCGAGCGCCTGACCGTCGAGCACGTCACCCACCAACCACGCACGCGTAAGCCCGGCGTCGTCGTGGAGGACGCCGGTCACGCTGACTCCCTCCGCCTCGAGCGCACCGCGAAGCGTTTGCTCGGTCTCCTGGTCGGCGATCTTGTTCAGCACGACGAAGACATCGCGGATGCAGGCCTGCGTGTACAGGCGGTTCGCCATCGCGACGAGCGCCGGATCAGCGAGGTGGCGCGTGGCCGGCATGGCCCCGGCGCGAATCTCCTCCACCAAGCGGACCAGGGCGGCCGCCATTCGCACGGCGGCGATCGTGGGATCGACGACCGCCACTGCCGCGTCGAGCCGCACGAGCACGCCGCGCGCCGAATCTTCGAATCCCGCCTTGAGGTCGACGAGTGTGACCTGCAGGCGCGACGACGTCCGTACCTCGAGGTCGCGGGTGATCTTGGCAATCGGGCCATCGCACCCGGCTCCGGCACCGAGCTCTGCGAGCTTGCCGGCGACGAGCAGCCACACCCCGTCCGGGCCACGGCGCGCGTAGCCTTCCGGAAGGTCCTTGAGGTCGACGGTGCCCGCAGCCAAAGCCGTCGGGTCATCGACCGGGCAGGTCACCGCGCCACCGCTGAACACGCTCCCGCCGAAGTACTCCAGCAGCGGATGCGGCGGGTCAGCAATCCCCAGCGCCTGATGGAGGCCCACATTCGTCGAGTCGGCGTCGAGGACGACGACCTCGTACCCACGCCGAGCGAGCGCCCGCGCGAGGAGGACGACAAGCGTGCTCTTCCCGCTTCCCCCCTTGCCGAGAATCCCGATCCGCCGATCAGCGAGCGCATGGAGCGTCATGGTGGTCATCTGATCTCACCTCCGCGTCCGCACATAAGTCCGCCCGCCATGCCGGACGGCCACCAGGCGCCCTTGGTCAAGCAGCCGCTGGGCGATCGACCAGTCGCCGCCCGAGCGCGCGAGGTAGTCGCGCGCGTCCGACTCCGTCATCGGGTGGACGGCAACGATGCCCAGCAGGCCCTGCGCAGGGTCATCCGACGGGGCGAACGCGTCCTCCAGCTCCTCGACGAGACAACTGGTCGGGAGCTCGGCCGCCCGGAAGATGTCGGCCGCGCGACGGGCGATCTCCGGTGCCGGCGCCCGGACCCATGCCTCGGCCGGCGGACGGGTCGGGATCGCGACGTACGCCCGGAGTGGCCCGAGCGCACTGACGAAGGCCGCCGTTCTGCTGACCGCGACCTCGTCGTCGTTGAGCCCGGCGACGAGCATCGTCTCGGTCACCAGGTCGCCGCGGTATTCGGCGGCGAAGCGGCGCATGCCGTCAAGGACCGTCTCGAGGCGAAGGTTGCCGATCGGGCGGTTGAGGCGCCTCCAGGTCGGCTCGTCGACCGAGTCGACCTTGAGGGAGACCCAGTCGGCGGGCGCGAGCTCGGCCCGGACGTCATCGCGCCAGAGGAGGCTCCCGTTGGTCAGGATGGCCACCTTGAGGCCCAGGCCCGCCACACCCCGAATCGCCTCTCCGAGATGACGGTCGAGGGTCGGCTCACCGTCGGGCACGAAGGTCGCGTAGTCGATCGGCTGGCCGACGGCGCGGCACTCGGCGAGGCGCCCACCGACGGCGTCGACGATGGCTTCGGGCGCGAAGTACGCCGCGCGCTCGAGACGTGCGCGGTCGGTCGCTCCGACCTGGCAGTACACGCAGGAGTACGTGCACGTCTTGGGCGGAACGTTGTTGATGCCCAGGCTCCAGCCGAGCCGCCGCGAGCGGACCGGACCGAAGGCGATCGGCAGCTCCGGCTGTCGATCACCCCGCGGCTCGGCCGTGGCCCTGAGCGGATGCCGCGCCACGCCAACCATCGTCGACTCCGATCATGATCCCCGCGCGCCGGCTTACGGTCCTTCTGCTGCCGCCTCCTCGCCGCCACGCAGGTCGCTCAGCTCCGCCTCGACGCGGCGCACCTCGTCGCGCAAATCGCCGAGCCGTGCCTCCAGCTCCTCGGCGGCCGTCTCACGGTCGGGCCGCCGATAGCGCCGGTAGCGCCGGCGGAACGGCCGGTCCGGCTCCTCGTCCCAATTGGCAGGGCCATACCAGCCCCCGCCATACGGCAGGCCGTGCCACGGCCCGCAACCATGCCAACCATGCCAGCAACCCATCTCTAACCTCCTTCGCCGGGCGGGCGGCGCTCGGTCTGGTCGAGGAACGCCTCGACCAGCCGTCCCCGCTCCCGCATGACGGCGGTCCATTCGTCCAGTGCCTGTCGACCCGCCACCGTCAGCCGGTAGTCACGCCGCGGCGCACCGTTGTCGGCAACCCACTGGGAGACCATCAGGCCATCCGCCTCGAGCTCGCGGAGCGTGCGGTAGGCCATCCCGACGTCGACCCCGTTGGGCGCCAGGCAGAGGCCGTTGAGCCGGGCGATCAGCGCCCCGCCGTACGCCTCCTCCTCGCCGACGAGCGCGAGCAGGAATGGCTCGAGCCAGCGTCCGCGTCGGCCGCCCGGCCGGACCCAACCCCGATGACTGTCGTGATGGCGATGCGGGTGTGTATCGGCATCCATATGCCAATAGCATGCCCATGCCCGAGGTCGCCGCCTAGTGCCGAACGGCCCGTTCGGGTCGGTGGCCCGAGCTGGTCGGGCGTGCGGCCGCTGGCCCCGCCTCGCCTCGTGGCCGGCGAAGGATGGCGCCTGACCAGCCGCTGTTCTGGTTCCAGCCATTGACGCGCTGGACGAGCCGTGGCAGACTTTATACGACCACTAAATCTAGTTCTCAAAAGAACCGGCTGGCGTGGACAGGACCCCACCCTCCAGCACCAAGTAGGTTACCGATTGACCCGATTGCGCACAGGCTCCTCGGCTCTCATGCGCGACCTCAACCGCGCGGCGGTCCTCGACCTGATCGGCCATCATGGCCCGATCGCCAGGGTCGCGATCGCCCGCGAACTGGCTCTCAGCCCGGCCACCATCACCGCCGTGACGCGGGACCTCGTCCGAGAGGGACTCGTCCGTGAGGTGGACCAGGCGCCGTCCAACGGTGGCCGGCCGGCGATCCTCCTGGGTCTCGACCCGGAAGCGGCGCACGTGATCGGACTCAAGATCTCTCCCGACCGCCTCACGGGTGTCCACGTGAACCTCGACGGTGAACCGCTCGATCACGAGGACCGTCCGTTCGACGCGACCGCTCCCGACGCGATCGAGCGCCTAGGCTCGATCGTGGCAGAGCTCATGACGACCTGGAGCCGGCCCGGGTCACGCCTGCTCGGCATCGGGCTCGGCGTGCCGGGCCTCGTTGACAGCGAACAGGGCATGGTCGAAGCGCCGATCCTCGGCTGGCCAGCCCGGCCCCTCGGCCGAGAGCTCCAGGACCGTCTGGGCGTTCCGGTCCTCATCGACAACGACGTCAACACGCTTGCGGTCGGTGAGCGGCTCTACGGCCGGGGCCGCTCGAGAAGCAACGTCCTGACGGTGACGATCGGTCGCGGCGTGGGCCTCGGGATCGTCGCGAGCGGCGTGGTCCAGCGCGGGCACCGCGGCGGGGCTGGCGAGTTCGGCCACGTGACGATGGTCGAAGACGGGCCGCCATGCGAGTGCGGCAAGCGCGGCTGCCTCGAGGCACTCGTGGCCGACCCCGCGCTCGTCGACCAGGCGATCGCGGCCGGCCTCGTACCGCTGGGCACCTCGATCAGCGAAGGGACAGTGGCCCTGAATTCGCTCGCCGACGAAGGCGACGCCGCGGCCCGGGAGATCTATGCGCGGGCCGGCTCGACGTTCGGTCGTGCGGTGGCCGGCCTGGTCAGCATCTTCGGCCCCGAGCTGGTGATCGTCGGAGGAGAGGGCACGTCGGCATGGGTCCACCTCCGTGACGCCTTCGAGCATTCGCTGCGCGCGAATATCTTCCCGCCGCTGGCGGATGTCCCGGTAGAAGTCGATCGGTGGGACGATCGACGCTGGGCGCGCGGGGCGGCAGCGCTGGTGCTCGGAGCCAGCTTCTCGGCACCGCTCTACGAGCGATCCGTGGAGGACGGGGTCCGCGAGCGCCTGGCGGCGCCGACCGAGGCCACCTCGTGATCGTCGGTCAGCGCGGCTGGCAGCATCGCGCCGCGATCGTCCTGTTCCTCGGCCCGAGCCTCGTCCCACTCCTGCTCTTCACCGTGGGACCGATGGTCGCTTCGGTCGGGCTGAGCCTTCTCAACTGGAACCTCCTCAGGCCACCGGAGTTCGTCGGACTCGCGAATTACGAGCGCCTCGTTGGCGACGCCAACTTTCGCGAGGCCGTGATCCATACGGTCGGCTACGTCGCCGGTTACCTCCCGCTTGTGGTCGTCGGGGGCATGCTCATCGCCCTCGCCCTCAACCAGCGACTGCGCGGCCTGGCTCTCTTCCGGACGGCCTACTTCCTGCCGGTCGTCACGAGCTGGGTCGTCGTCGCGCTTATGTGGCGCTGGCTGCTCGATCCGGGAGCCGGCGTCGTGAACTACGCCCTTGGTCTCATCGGCATCGATGGGCCGGGCTGGTACACCGATCCCGCCTGGGCCATGCCGTCGGTGATCATCGCCTCGGCCTGGAAGGACCTCGGGTTCGTCATGGTCATCCTGCTGGCCGGCCTCCAGGCGATCCCGGAGGAGTACTACCAGGCCGCGTCGGTCGACGGCGCGGCTCGCTGGGCGCGATTCCGGCACATCACCCTCCCCCTCCTCACGCCATCGCTCTTCTTCGTCCTCGTCATCAGCCTGATCAACAACCTGCAGGTCTTCGACCAGGTCTGGGTCATGACGAAGGGCGGGCCGGCCGGCGAGACGAGCGTCGTCGTGGAGCAGATCGTCACGAACGCGTTCAGCTACGGCCAGATGGGCTACGCCGCGGCGATGAGCTGGGTGTTCTTCGTCGTACTGCTCGGCATCACGCTCGTGCAGTTCCGCTTGCAGCGGCGCTGGGTGACGTATGACTGAGCTGACCGGGACCATTACAGCGCTGACCGCCGGCATCCGGCTTCGGGGAGGCCGGCGCCTCTATCGCGCGGTCCTCTACACACTCCTTGGGGCGGGCGCCGCAGCGATGATCTTCCCGTTCCTGTGGATGCTGAGCACGTCGTTCCAGTCCGATGGGGCGCTGCTCGTGCCGCCGCCGCGCTTGATCCCCTCACCGATCGAGACCGGCAACTACGCGAAGATCGCCGAGGCCTTCCCGCTATGGCGCTTCCTGCTGAACAGCGTCGTCGTGGCGGTCGTGTCGACCGTCCTCCAGGTCGCGACGAGCGCGATGGCGGCCTATGCGTTTGCCCGTCTGCGGTTCCGTGGGCGCGACGCTCTCTTTCTCCTGTACATCGCCACGCTGATGATCCCGCTCCAGGTCACGATCATGCCGCTCTTCGTGGAGATGCGGTACCTCGGCTTCATCGACTCGTACCCGGGGCTGGTCCTTCCATCGATCGCATCGGCGTTCGGCACGTTCCTTCTCCGGCAGGCATTCCTCGGACTGCCGCGCGAGCTCGAGGAGGCCGCGTTCATGGACGGGGCTGGCCACGTGACCGTGTTCCGGCGGATCGTCCTGCCGCTTGCCATGCCGGCGCTGGCGACCTTCGCGATCTTTGCGTTCATGGCCAGCTGGAACAGCTTCCTGTGGCCGCTCATCATCGTGAACTCCCCGGACCTCATGACCCTGCCCGTCGGGCTGTCCAACCTGCAGGGCCGTTACGCGACTTCCTGGAACCTGCTCATGGCCGGTTCGACGGTCGCGGTGCTTCCGATCCTCATCGTCTACGCCGTCGGTCAGAAGTACGTCATCCGTGGCGTGACCCTGACCGGCCTCAAGGGTTGAACCGCGGGGAGGGAAAGGAGGAGGACTGACGAACGACGCCGCGACCCTGCCACGAAATGGCGAATCACTCGATCCCAAGGAGAGAGCAACAGCATGAGATCACTATCCCGAGCACTCGCCGCAATCGCGGCGACCGCGATCCTCGCGGGAGCTTGCACCGGCGCGACGACCCAGCCGAGCGCGACGCCCGGCGGCGCCTCGCCCAGCGCCGCGTCGGCCGCCCCCGCATCGCCCGCCCCGTCGGCGCAGGCGGAAGACGTGACGTTGACCTACTTCACGTTCTCGGCCGCGCCCGATCATCTAGAGGACCTCGACGCGATAGTCCAAGCCTTCGAGCAGAAGCATCCGAACATCTCGATCGAGGTCCAGACGGCAGCATACGCCGACTACTTCACCAAGCTCCAGACGCAAGTCGCAGGCGGCAGCGCCCCCGACACGTTCGAGCTCAACTACGAGAACTCGGTCGCCTATGCCAACTCCGGCGCGCTCCTCGACCTGACGCCGTTGGCAGCAGGGGACTCCGACTTCGACCCGTCCGTGTACTACCCGAAGGCCTACGAGGTCTTCTCGGCCGACGGCAAGCAGTTCGGCGTCCCCGAGCAGTTCTCGGACGTCGTCCTCTTCTACAACAAGGACCTGTTCGACGCCGCCGGCGTCGCTTACCCGGACGCCTCATGGACCTGGACAGACGAGCAGGCGGCAGCGGAGCAGCTGACCGACAAGGCGAATGGCATCTGGGGCCACTTCCAGCCCATCCAGTTCTTCGAGTTCTACAAGGTGCTCGCCCAGAACGGAGGCTCGTTCTTCAACGAGGACCAGACCAAGTCGACCTTCAATGACGCCAAGGGCGTCGAGGCCGCCGAGTGGCTCATCGGCAAGCTCGACAAGACGATGCCGAGCGACGCCTTCGGCCCGGACCAGGACTCGGCGCTGTTCAAGTCCGGCAAGCTGGCGATGTGGCACACCGGGATCTGGCTGTTCTCTGCGCTCGCGGATGCCCCGTTCACCTGGGACATCTCCGTCGAGCCCGGCAACGTCCAGAAGGCCCATCACTTCTTCGCCAATGCGGTCGTCGCCTCGGCGAGCACGGAGCACCCGGCCGAGGCGTGGGCCTGGCTGCGGTTTCTGACCTCCTCCGACGAGGCCGTCAAGGTCCGGCTCGACGCGAGCTGGGAGCTCGCCGCGGTCGCCGACCAGAGCCTGTTCGCGCCGTACCTGTCGCAGACGCCGCCTGAGAACCGGGAGGCCGTCTTCGAAGCCCTGTCCGACATCGTGACGCCGCCGGTCATCGAGCAGCAGCAGCAGATGCAGGACATCGTCACCCAGGCCCTCGAGAAGGCGCGGCTCGGACAGGTGTCCGTGCCCGATGCCCTCAACGAGGCCGCGACGCAGGTCGACGCCCTGCTCCAGTGACCCTCTCCGCGTAATCCGCGGGCGGGTTGGCCGACTCCTCCGCCAACCCGCCCGCATCACCCATCCGGAGCCGTGACCCCAATGCCCGACGCCAACACTGTCCTCCTGCGGGCCCTTGCCGCGCGCAGCCTTGCCATCATCCGCGCGGCACAGGCGCCAAGCGGCGCATATGTCGCCTCGCCGTCCTTCCCCGTCTACGGCTACAGCTGGTTTCGCGACGGCGCGTTCATCGCGGATGCGATGAGCCGGGCGGGCGAGATCGAGTCTGCCGAGGCCTTCTTCGATTGGTGCGCCGGCGTCCTCGACGCGCGCATCGACCGGGTCGAGGGCCTGATCGATCGCGCGACCAGGGGCGAGTCGGTAGCCGCCACCGATCACCTCCACACCCGGTACACGCTCGGAGGGCAGGAATCCGACGCCGAGTGGTGGAACTTCCAGCTCGACGGCTACGGTGCCTGGCTGTGGGCGCTCGAGGCCCACGTCCGCCGCCACGGCCGGCCCATCGAACGGTTCCTCGGCGGCGCCGTCCTGTCGGCCAGGTACATCGAGGCCTTCTGGCGCGAGCCGAGCTACGACTGGTGGGAGGAGCACCCCGAACACCGTCACGTGTCGACGCTCGGGGCGGTTGCCGCCGGCCTGCGGGCGGCGTCACGATTGCCCGGCGTCGACTCCGACCTCGCGGCGCGCTTCGGAACGCGGGCTGATGCGATCGTCGAGACGCTGCACGAGGAGACTGCGCGCCTCGGGTATCTGCCGAAGTGGCTCGGTGGGGATGCGGTCGATGCCAGCCTGCTGGCCCTCGGGGGAACGTTCGAGCTGTTCGCGCCCGATGACCCGACGATGATCGCGACCGTCGCCCGGATCGAGGCAGAGCTCGTCCATGCCGCCGGCGTCCACCGCTACCTCGACGACACCTACTACGGCGGTGGCGAATGGCTCCCACTCGCCGGCTTCCTCGGCCTGCACCATGTGGCGAGCGGCCGACCG
This sequence comes from Chloroflexota bacterium, assembly GCA_040882425.1. Lineage (GTDB taxonomy): Bacteria > Chloroflexota > Limnocylindria > Limnocylindrales > CSP1-4 > SPCO01. The sequence continues at coordinate 11,568 of JBBEBJ010000132.1, forward strand.
GACGCGGCGCGCGACGAGCTGGCCTGGATGGCCCGCCAGGCGACGCCTGACGATCTCCTGCCCGAACAGGTGAGCGCGCACCTGCTCGCACCGGATCGGTACACCGAGTGGGTCGAGCGGTGGGGGCCAATTGCCACGCCGCTTCTGTGGTCCCATGCGATGTACGTGAGCCTGGCCGTCGGCCTCGGGGTCATGGCGCCGCTCGTGGCGTCGGAACGATGATCCGCCACCGCCCGCTCGGGCGTGGTCATGCGTACCGGCTCGAACCCGACCAGCGGGTGCCGGTCCAGCCTGTCGCGGGTGAACCGATCGAGCTGCGGGCGACGACCCCGCCCGGGGTGGCGGCCGTGATCGTGGAGCTCGGGGCCGGTGGTCGGGGGTGGCGGCTCGCGGCCGAGCCGTTCGAGCCTGCCGCCGAGTCGCGTGCGCCCGGGAGCGCGGCCGACGAGGGCCATCTCGCCGCGGCGGCATCGTCCGGATCGAGCGGTCACGGCCGTCGGGCGTGGCGCGCCACGGCTGGTGGCGTCCAGGCCGGCACGGAGATGCGATACCGCTTCACCGCGTCGGACGGCACCGCCACCCGATGGCACACGGTCACGGTCGCCGGCTGGTCCACGAGCGGCGGCCGGCTCGTGGGGACAGGTCCGGGCTGGGCGGACCGTCTCGTGCCTGGCAGCGTCGAGTGGCTCGTCGCCGGCACGTCCGTGCTGCGGGCAAGGTTCGCGTTGCGACTCGATCCGGGCACCCACGTCGTCGGCTTCGGCGAGCGGTTCGATCGGCTCGACCAGCGCGGGCAGCGGCTCGATGCGGTGGTCTTCGAGCAGTACAAGGCCCAGGGACAGCGGACGTACCTGCCGATGCCGTACGCGATCGTGACGCCGTCGGCCGGCGGGGCCCCGGGCTGGGGCTTTCACGTCCGGACGAGCCGGCGGACGTGGTACGACATCGGGGCGAGCGACCCCGACCGCTTGACGATCGAAGTCGCCCTCGACCCCGCCGTCCCGATGCCGGAGCTTCCGGTCGCGCTGTACGACGGAGACCCATCGGCGGTGCTCGCCGCGTTCCTTGCCGACGTCGGCCCACCCGTCCGTCCCCCGGACTGGATCTTCCGGCTCTGGATGAGCGGCAACGAGTGGAACACGCAGGAGCGCATCGTCGCCGAGGTCGAACGGACGATCGCCGAGGAGATCCCGGCCGGCATCGTCGTGATCGAGGCCTGGAGCGACGAGACCACCTTTGCCGCCTTCCGCGATGCCGAGTACGAGATCCACCCCGACGGCGCACCGCACCGGCTGGCCGACTTCCAGTTCCCGCCGGACGGCGCGTGGCCGGACCCGAAGCGCCTCGTGGACTGGCTCCACGAGCGGGACCTGCGCCTCCTCCTGTGGCAGGTGCCGCTCCTCCGCACCGACACCGGGTCCGATGCCCAGGCGGCCGCCGATCGACGCACGATGGCAGCGCGTGGATACGGCGTTCGCGAGGGCGATGGACGCCCGTACCGCAACCGCGGCTGGTGGTTCCCGCGCGCGCTCATGCCGGACTGGACCAACCCGGACGGCGCCAGCTGGTGGCTCGAGAAGCGCCGCTACCTCGTCGAGGATCTTGGCATCGACGGGTTCAAGACGGACGGGGGCGAGCATGCCTGGGGCGACGAGCTTCGCTACGCCGACGGGCGACGCGGCGACGAGGGCAACAATGAGTATCCGGTGCGCTATGCAGCCGCATACCACGAGCTCATGCGCTCAGCCGGGGCGGAGCCTGTGACGTTCAGTCGAGCCGGGTTCACCGGCGCCGCCGGCGTCCCGTGCCACTGGGCGGGGGACGAGAGCTCTACGTGGCCGGCCTTCCGCGCGTCGGTCACCGCGGGGCTGACGGCCGGGGTGTCCGGCGTCTTCTTCTGGGGTTGGGACATGGGCGGTTTCTCCGGTGAAGTCCCGGATCCGGAGCTGTACCTGCGGTCGGCTGCGATGGCGTGCTTCTGTCCGATCATGCAGTACCACTCCGAGTTCAATCACCATCGCCGACCATCTCGGGATCGGACGCCGTGGAACATCGCCGCTCGGCACGGCGACCCGTCAGTCCTGGCCGTGTTCCGGCGGTTCGCACAACTCCGCGAGCGCCTCGTGCCGTATCTCGAGGCCCAGGCCACGCACAGCGTGGCATCCCGGCGGCCGTTGATGCGCGCGCTGTTCTTCGACTGGCCGACCGACGCGGCGATCTGGGCGTACCCCTTCGAGTACATGCTCGGCGACGACCTGCTCGTCGCCCCGGTCACGGCGTCGGTGGCCGAGTTGACGGGTCAGCCGGCGGCGGAGGTGGGCCGGCTCACGTGGCCGGTCTACGTGCCGGCCGGCACCTGGATGGACGCGTGGACCGGGAGTGCCGTCCGCGGTCCGATCGAGATCGCGCGGTCGGTGCCGTTCGATGAGATCCCGGTCTACGTGCGAGCTGATGCGTGGGAGCGGCTAGGCCGGGTCTTCCGGCCGGACCACGACGGGGCCGACACGTGATCCCGGACAACGGTCGGCCCGCGGGTTACCGAGCCCGGCCACAGCGCGCGCTCCTCGACCGGATCCGGACACATGCGGAGGCGTCCCCGGAGGTCGTCGGATTACTGCTGTTCGGGTCGTTCGCGGCTGGTACCGAGGACGAGCATTCCGATCTCGATATCGGCCTGTATGTCCATGACGCGGCATTGGCGACGTTCGATCTGCGCCGCTGGCTCGAGCCGATCGCGGACGTCGCAGCCATCTACGTGGATCAGTACTGCTCGACCGTCATCTTCGCTGACCTGATCCGGGCGGAGATCCACCTCGGGCCGTCGACCGCGGCGGAGGTTTGGCCGCCGCTCGCCGGCATCATCGCCTACCCGAGTCTCGAGCGGATGGTCCTGCTCGATCGGACGGGCGCGTTCACGGCAGCCGTGGCGCCGCTCATTGGACGGCTGCCGGATCGGGGCCCGGCGGACGGCGAGCATGAGTTCCTGGGCCTCGTCAACTGGCTGCTCGTCGCCGACGGGTGTGGTCGGCGCGGCGATTACGCGAGGGCCCTTGTGCATCTCGCGTCGGCGCACACCCACCTGCTGCGCTTGGCGCGCCTCGCGGAGGGGGCGACGAACGAGTGGGTCGCGCCGGAGCGCAGCCTGGCCGCTGATCTCACCGCCCCGTCCTACGCACGCTACGCCGCGGCGACCGCCGTCCTGGACGGGTCGACCGTACGTGGGGCGATCGAGCGGACCTGGAGCTGGGCCCGCGAGCTTGCGACTGACATTGGTGTCCGGCCATTCGACGAGGCGTCGATCACGGCTCTGGATCGCCGTTTCGAGCACTGACATCGACTTGATCGCTCGGCCGTCCCGGTGAAGGACGGCAGTTCGGAGAGCGTGATCGCCATCGTCCCGACGGTGGACGTCACGGGCGCACGTTATGAGGCGACCTCGGGCGGCGCCGAGAGCCGCTGCCACGCCGCGAACAGGATGAATGCGGCGAACCCGAGCAAGAGCACGGCGTTCGCGACCGCGGCGAGGATCTCCAGGCGGAGGTAACCGAAGGAGCGGCCGCTCGTCGGGGCGCGGCCGGCGAACCAGATGGCGAGCAGCGCCAAGCTGATGCCCGACACGTCGGTGAGCATGTGGCCGGCATCGGCGAGTAGCGCCAGGCTGTTGGGCGCAAAGGCGCCGACAGCCTCGACGACGAAGATGCCCAGGCTGAGGCCCAGGACCGCGACCAGCCGGTTGCGGTTCGCGGCGGCCGAGGACCCGTGGCTGTGGCCCATCAGGCCGCTGGGCCGTCGGCGACGTGGGTCGCCGCGCCGAGGACGAGGTCCCGGAGGTGCTCGTCAATGAGCCGGTAGTAGGCGATCCGTCCGACCTTGCGGCGCTCCACCGCGCCGCGCTCCCGAAGGAACCGGAGTTGGTGCGACAGAGCGGAAACGCTCATCCCGAGGACCAGGGCGACGTCGCAGACACACAGGCCATGCTCGCTGATCGCCAACAAATGGACGATCCGGGCCCGTGACGGATCGGCAAGCGTGGCGAAGAGGTCGCCGACGGCTCGAGCCCCGTGACTGCCTAGAGAGCGGCCCAGCAACGGGGCAATCGTGTGGGGGTGGAGGCATTCGGTCGAGCAGGCGTCGGCGTCAATCTCGGACGCAAACAGTTGAGCCATAGCTCAAGTGTATGCCCAAACGAGACCAACGGCACAGTCGGACAGGTCACTCGGCAGAGGTGCCCGTGGCGACCAGCGAGCGATGTTGGTCGCGCCGATCGCGAGCATGCGTGTATCCGCTTCCCGGCCCGTCTAGCCGGGCCCCGCGAGAAGGCCGAGGGCGAGGACGACACCACCGAGCAGGCCGACCGCAGCCTCTCCCACGTAGGAGTGGCTGAACGCCTCGGGGATCAGCTCAATGGCAGCCAGGACGATCATCGCGCCCGCCGCCAAGGCGCCCCCTGTCGACGGCGGCAGGATCGTGCCGAGGGCGGTCACGGCCAGGAGCGCACCGATCGGTTCGCCAAGCCCTGACAGCGCGGCCAGCCCGACGCAGCGCCAGCCCGACACGCCCGCCCGCCGAAGCGGCTCGGCGACGGCAATGCCTTCGGGAACGTTGTGGGCCGCGATCGCCACGGCGACCCCCAGTCCGACCGTTGCCCCCGAACGGACATACGTGGCGATCACCATGAGCCCCTCGACGAGATTGTGGAGGGTGACCACGAGCGCGACGCGGCGACCGCGGCTCAACCAGCGGGCGCCAGTCGGTCCCGAGACGCGCGGCAGGGCCCGGACGCCCAGGACGGCGAGGCCGCCGATCCCCGCGGCGACCAACGTGGCGACCCGCTCGTCCGCCAGGCCGGCGGCGATCTCATGGCCGCTGATCGCGAGCATGACGCCAGCCGCGAAACCCATCAGGCCGTCGAACAGGCGATGCGGCAGGCGACCGCCGAGGAGGACCGGGATGCCGCCGATCCCGGTCGCCAGCCCGGCCAGCAGGCTCGCAAGAAGGCCCTGCTCGTACGGAGACACGAGCCGGCCTCTACCGACCCGCCCGCGCGGCGGCAGTTGCCGCTGCATTCGTGTTCCACGCAGAGAATGCCGGCCTCGACTCCGAGTCACCCAGGCAGGTCGTCGGCCCGAGCCAGAAAGGGATGCGGAATCGTCGGCCTCGCGCTCGCCGTCGGGAGCCCTCGCCAGTCGGGCCGGCGTCCACAGAACGGCCGGCCGGATAATGGGTGATGGTCATTGCACGACGTCCCGGAATGTCCTGGCTTGGCGAGGCGAATCGGGCGATGCGGGTCGATGAACCGCGGCTGGCGACCGATGACCTCTTTGGTCCGCTCGCCGACGAGTATGAAGCGTGGTACGCGACGCCTCTTGGGGCCTTCGTCATCGCCCTGGAGGAGCGGGCGCTCCTCGACGCCTTGCCGGACGCGGTCGGGCGCCTGATCGAGATCGGGGCCGGCACCGGCTGGTGGACCCGGACCCTGGCCCGGCGCGGCTTCACGGTCACGGCCGTCGAGCCATCGGCGCCGATGCGACGCGTTGGCGCGGCGCGAGGCCAGGGACCGATCGAATGGCTGGCCGGGAGGGCCGAGCAACTGCCCGTCCCGGACGACTCGTTCGACGTGGTGCTGTTGATGACCGTCCTCGAGTTCGTGTCCGGTCCCGAACGCGCGAGGCGGTCGACAAACAGTAGGCAGAACCCTTGGTACCCCTACAATGCGGCGCCCGGATCACCGCCACCGCGCCGTTGTGGGTGAGCCAGCGAAAACCGGCTCCGAGGCGCGGAGGCGCGACGGTTTCGGTGATCCGGACGGGAAGGGCTCGCACCGGCGGCACGATACCAACCCGGTCGCTTGCGGCTGTGCGTATCCGCGCGGTCCCTTCCGATCGGAGCGCTCGTGCGGTAGGGTGCGGCGGGTCAGGCCGTCGGCGGCGTCGGGGATCCTGCGCTGCCATCGATGACAGCCGGCTGCAGCGGTGCCACGGGCGCACCGAGCCAAAGGCTGTCGCGTGGCCGTTCCGGGTCGTACCGGACCTGGCCCACGTCGCCCGTGTTCCAGCGCGATGCCTCTTCCCAATCGAGGTGGCCGCTGTCACCGTCGTGTGTCTGCCCCGCCGCGTCGCGGTAGGTATAGCGCACACGGAACTGCTGCCGCCGGTTGACGCTCACACTCGTCGGCTCGACGACCGTGACGGTCGCGGCGGCGGGTCGCCCTTGGCGGATCAATCGGCGCGCCCGCAGCACGCTCCGCAGCGATCGGCCGACCAGGACCGCACCGGTGCTCCCGAACCCGGCCCCCATCACGAGAAAGACCGCGGCTCCGAAGACCTCGCTCGCGCCGGCCAGGCGGTTGGAGCTCGGCCGCTCGGGCAGATAGGTGATCTCGATCGGGCCTCGCTCGGTGAGGCTCTCCCACGTCTCGACCGAGACGTCGTTGCTGCCCTCGACCGTCTCGCCAGCCTCGGTCGGGAAGCGGTAGCGGACGCGGTACTCGGTGCTCGAGTCCGAATCGGCGCGGTCAATCTCCTTCGTCAGGACCATCCCGATGGCCGTGACGCCGTCCTCCGCGTACGCGCGCTCTTCGAGCGCGAAGATGACGCCACCGACGACCAGGCCGGCCCCAGCGGTGAGCCAGATCGCGCCGAACAGCAGCCAGAACGATCGGCGAGCCAACCCGAAGAACGAGACGGGACGGCTCATCGTGTCACCCTCGACGCGAGCAACATCGCCACCGATCCGGTGATCGATACACGCGCGGCGTCAGCATCTCAGTCTCTACTCCCTCCCGGGACGGTCCCGATGATGTCCACCCCCGTGTACGACTGCACCCATCGCTCGATCGCCCGCGAGGTGCGAAGCACTCGCGTAGCGGGAGAACCCCTCCAATCCTCTCGTGACACCGTCCCGCCCTCGCCGAAATGCTCATGAGCGACCCCGCGATCGTGCAGCCGCTGATCCGTGCCGTGCCCGCGTGTGGTTGGGAAGGATGTGAAGTCGTCCCGCCCGACGTTCAGCCCGCCTCCGCCTCCAACGCCAGCGACGGCCGCGGCTCCTGCACCCGCTCCGGCAACTGCCCCGGCTCCCAACGCCCCGAGATCGAGACCGTCAGGCATTCCGCCGGCGTACAGGTGGTGAACACCGCCTGGCACCACGTCGATCAGTGCAGTCACGTGGAGGGCGATGTCGCTGATGAGGTCGAACAGCTCGACTGGCATCGACTACATGCCTCCCGGACGGATCATGAGCGGAGTCCGATCACGGGCCTGCCGAATGCGGAGCGTGCGCTGCAGACGGCTCCGTCGAGGGAGCATCCGCGGCTCGCTCGTACGCCTCGAATCTTGCCTCCACGGGCACGCCTGCCTCGATGCCGAGGCCGTACAGGATCGCGCCCATCTCCTGAACCTCAGCGGTCGCGAGCGGCCGTCCACCCCACAGCGTGTAGTAGAGGGAGCGGCGCTGCCGCGCGTAGACCCGTATCGCCTGGAGTCGGCGGAGACTGCCGGCGGTCGGCCGTTGAAGGACGCGGAGGAACTCCGGAAGACGGATCGATGGGAAGAGCGGGTCGCGTCGCCCGATGGAGCGGAGGATGCGCGCCTCCAGGACGACGGCGAGCACGATGCCGATCAGGAGCATCGCAAGAGGCGCCCGTCCCCCGAGCAGCAGACCGCTGAGGATCTCAGCCGGCAGCGGCGCGCGGCCGCTGATGTCCATGAGGTTCCCGGTCACGTGTTGGGCGAGGACGATCAACCACACCACGACCGGCACGACCCAGGCCAGCCGATAGCGTCGATAGAGGAAGGCGAACCCGATCGAGAGTCCGACGAGGGCCGCAAGCGTGTCGTGGTACGGGGTCAGGGTGCCCCGGAAATAGCCGATCGTGGGGAACAGGGCGTTCCACGGCGTTGCGTCGAACCCAGCCCCGAACACCCGGCTGTATCCAGCGTCCTCATGGAACGCGAAACCGGCGCCGACCATGAATCCGAGCAACAGCCCGTCGGTCGCCGAGAGGTTCCACTCTCGCCGTCGGGCACGGTACACGAAGAACGCGATGACCGGCAGCGGCTTGATCAGCTCTTCGACGAGCGGCCCGAGGTACGCGTAGGCCAGTTCACGCCCGCCCAGTAGATCGTCCATCGGCCGGGCGATCACGAGGTTGAGCGCCATCACCGGAAACACTCCCACGAACCAGAAGGCCGCCAGCGTCCGCAGGGGCAGCGTCCGGGTGAAAGACGTGACGAGCAACAGCCACGCCAGGATGTACCCGTGATGGACGACATAGCTCCCGGCGCGCGGAAGATCGGCACCGATGAAGAACGGCCACTGCCAGAGGAAGATGAGCAGCGTGAGCGCCGCCGTGGCCCGCCAGACCAGCGCCGACCGCCGCGAAGGATCGATCAGCACGTCCGACGTCGCCAACCTCACCATGTTGAGTCCACAGATTCCCTTCAGGCCTTGCTTGCGGCGGCAGTCGTTCCCCTGGTGTCGTCCACGATGTGCGATCTGACGAACGATTCGGCCCATCGCTGCAGGACCGCACTCCCTCTGACGACCTGCTGACCCAACCGGCCTCTCGCGGTGGCCTCGTACTCGCGCTGTGCGTCACGGCGTGCCTGCACGTTGCTCGGCACCTGTGGCCGCGTGGGATCGTTGCGGCCAACGCCGACGCCTCCGGCCGTTCCGTCGGCGCCACCCGAGGCAGCGGCGGCACCGGCGGCTGCTCCGACGGCGGCACCCGCAGCCAAGCCGCCCGGGCCGAGACCGTCCGGCATGCCGCCCGCATACAGGGCATGCAGGAGACTGATCGCAGAATCCGCAAGGGCGGCGGAATCACGCGCCATGCCCTGGACGCCATCGCACACCGTGGACAACAACTGGTTGGGCTCCAATTCGATTCGATCAGGCCCGGAAACATGCCGATGGTACACGTCTGGTTTTCACGGAATCGCGCGATCCCTCCAATCGGAGGGATTCGTGCCGTAGAGTGCGGCGGTGAACTTCGACGTCGCAGCCGAGGCATATGACTCATGGGGCGATGGTCACGCCCGTTGGCCCCGCAGCTGGCCGACTTCGCCGACGTGCGCACGGGGTTCCGGGCGGTCGATGTCGGCTGCGGTCCCGGCGTGCTGACGACGGAACTCGCGAGCCGCCTGGGGCCGGCAGCCGTCGAATCCGTCCGAGTCGTTTGTCGCCGCCGCACGGGCGCGGCTTCCCGGTGTCGACGTCCGACAGGCCCTCGCCGCGGCCCTGATGCCGCCCCGCCGAGTGACGTCGCGGACCGCTCCTGCCCTCGCGCCGCACCTGCCCACTGATCCGGGCCTGGCTGACCGACGATCTCGGCGCACCGCGCAAGCAGCGCCACACCTCGCGGCGGGTCTGGCAGCGGCTGGTCGACGAGGAAGGGGCGGCCGTCGCCGAGTCGACCGTCCGGGCGGTCGTCGGCGCGATCAGGGCCGAGCTCGGGTCCGGCACGCGCCTCGTGACCGTGCCCCAGGCCCACCCGCCGGGCGATGAGGCCGAGGTCGACTTCGGCGAGGCGACGGTCGTCATCGCGGGCGTGCCAGTGAAGGTCGAGATCTTCCACCTGCGCCTGTCCCATTCGGCCCGCCCGGTCCACATCGCCTTTGCGTCGGAGGGTCAGGCGTCCGTGATCCGTCGCGCGGCAGCGGGCCGTCCTCCCGAGGGCGACCTGAGCGTCAGAGTCGCCTGGTGGGTGTGCAGGGAGCAGCTCGGGCCTCGTGGCCGTCGTCGCCGACGTTCGACCGAGGGTGCCTGACCGCCGGTGGGTGTCGGTGATCCACGACTCGCGGCGGCTGGCGCCGCGGTGCCGACGCCAATCCTCATCTCCTCGATACCTGGCCGATCGCAGCGTGACCTGGCCGATCGCAGCGTGCCACACTCGCGCGGCGATGCGCGCGCTCACTGGGA
>JBBEBJ010000133.1:0-3296 GCA_040882425.1 Chloroflexota bacterium
CCTCGAAGCAGTGCCACTTCGGTGACGGCCATGGTAGCCGCCAGAACCGCACCGGACCCCAGCAGACCTCACCGGACAACACCATCTCCGGTGCGTGTGCGCACCGCGTAGACGGCCGGTCAACCCTCGTCGAGCATCGGGACGTGGACACCGCGGTCCCGGGCCACCTCGATCGCGCGCTCGTAGCCCGCGTCGACGTGCCGCAGCACCCCCATCGCCGGATCGGTCGTCAGCACGCGTTCGAGTTTCTCGGCGGCCAGCGGCGTGCCGTCCGCGACGACGACCATCCCGGCATGCTGCGAGTACCCGATCCCGACACCGCCGCCGTGGTGGATCGATACCCAGGTGGCCCCGGCGGCCGTGTTGACCATGGCGTTTAGCAGCGGCCAGTCCGCGACGGCATCCGAACCGTCAGCCATCGCCTCCGTCTCGCGGTTTGGCGACGCCACGGAGCCGGCGTCGAGGTGGTCCCGTCCGATCACGATCGGCGCGCCGACCTCGCCCGTGCGGACCAGCTCGTTGAAACAGAGACCGGCCCGGGCTCGCTCGCCGTAGCCCAGCCAGCAGATCCGGGCCGGCAGGCCCTGGAACGGCACCCGCGCCTCGGCCATCTCGATCCAGCGGCGCAGCCCGGCGTCCTCCGGGAAGAGCTCGAGCACCGCCCGGTCGGTCCGGGCGATGTCGGCCGGATCGCCCGACAGGGCGGCCCACCGGAATGGCCCGCGACCCTCGCAGAACTGCGGCCGGATGAACGCTGGCACGAACCCCGGGTAGGCAAACGCGTCCTCGACCCCCGCTTCCTGGGCCTGGGCACGCAGGTTGTTGCCGTAGTCGAAGACGATCGAACCCGCCGCCTGGAAGGCCAGCATGGCCCGGACGTGGTCGGCCATGGAGCGGCGGGCGCGACGCTGATACTCGTCGGGCTGGGCCGCCCTGAGGAGGATGGCGTCGGGCAGGGCGATCTCCGCCGGCACGTACCCGCCAAGCGCGTCGTGGGCCGATGTCTGGTCGGTGACGAGATCGAACCGTTCGCCCGTCGCGGCCCAGGCGGGCTCGATCTCGGCCGCGTTCCCGACCAGCGCGATCGACAGCCCCTCGCCGCGAGCCGCCGCCTCGCGGGCCCAGGCAAGCGCCTCGGCCGGATCCGCGGTCAATCGGTCCACGTAACCGATCTCGAGCCTCCGGCGCGCCCGCGCCTCGTCGACCTCGATCGCCAGGCAGACGCCCTCGTTCATGGTGACGGCCAGCGGTTGGGCGCCACCCATCCCGCCGAGCCCGGCCGTGAGCACGATCCGCCCGCGCAGGGTGCCGCCGAAATGCTGCCGCGCGGCCTCCGCGAACGTCTCGTAGGTGCCCTGGAGGATGCCCTGCGTCCCGATGTAGATCCAGGAACCCGCCGTCATCTGGCCGTACATCATCAGGCCGGCGCGCTCGAGCTCGCGGAAGTGCTCCCAGGTCGCCCACTTGCCAACCAGGTTGGAGTTGGCGATCAGCACGCGCGGCGCCCAGCGGTGCGTCCGGAGAACGCCGACCGGCTTGCCGGACTGGATCAGCAGGGTCTCGTCGTCGCCGAGTCGACGGAGCTCGCGGACGATGGCGTCGAACGCCGCCCAGCTGCGGGCGGCGCGACCGGTCCCGCCGTAGACGACGAGGTTGTCTGGGTCTTCCGCAACCTCGGGATCGAGGTTGTTCATGAGCATGCGCAGGACCGCTTCCTGCTCCCAGCCGCGACACGACAGCTCGGGGCCGCGCGGGGCACGGACGGGTCGGGCGCCCTTCAGGGTGGTTGCGTCGGGGCGGCTTGCCATGACGCCAACCCTACCCGGCCAGGCCGGCGACGATCTGCTCGCCGAGGCGCCGCTCCCCGGTCGCCGTGACCGAGACGATAAATCCCTGGTCCTCGAGATAGGTGTGGTACGCCTGCACCCCGCCGGCGCAGGTCCCGACATACGTGGCGTGACCGCCGATCTCGGTCGCGGTCTCGGATTCGACACCGTCGGCGACCTCGCATGCCGCCTCGTTGTACGTGTCGCGCCACTCCTGGTAGAAGGCCTCGTCGAAGACGTCGGGGCGCAATCGAATGACGCTGGCGACCGCCACGTCGTCGGACTCCGCGGTGCCGGGCGCCGCGGCGATCGCGACGGCGATCGACAACGCGGATTCGGCCAGCAGCGGGTCCGAGGCGACCTCGGCGGCGGTCTCCGGATCAGGAGCCAGCGCCACGCCGTCGACGGCGACCGGCAGGACCTCGAGCAGGCCCGGATCCACGGTGACACCCGGCGGCAGCGACGGTGGGATCTCGAGCGACGTCGACGGTTCGGGTTCGGTCGGCGGGGCCTGACTGGGTTCGCTCGGCGTCGGAACGGCCGTCACGGAGGCGGCCTGCGTGGCGGACTCGGTCGGCTGGGTGGGTCCGCAGGCGGACAGGCTCAGCGCGACCGTGGCCACGAGCGCCACGGCCGACGAGGCAGGCCGCCTCGCGGGCATCATGCGAACTCGCGGCGCATCACGGGAAACCGTTCATCGTCCACGGCTCGGCGGAACCCGAGCGTCTCCCAGAAGGCCGGGGTCGCCCCGCTGGTCGCGTCGGGTCGCGTTCCAACCTCGGGGTACGCCTCGACCGCGGTGAACCCCCGCGCCTCCAGGTCCTCGCACACGACGTCCACGAGCCGCCGCGCGAGACCAAGGTGCCGAGCCTCGGCGGTGGAGGCGATGCAGGTGATGACCGCCGGGAGCGGCGAGTCCGGCAGCGCCGGATAGAGGTCGCGGGTTCGCTGGGCTCGCGGATAGGCGGTCAGCGGCCCGAACTGCGCGTAGACGGCCGGTTCGTCGTCGCGGAGGAGGACCTTGGCATGCGATCCGGCGACACCGAGACCGCGACCGAGCAGCTGCAGTTTTCGGGGGGCTTCGGCGCCGACCGTCTGACGCTCGCGCGGCCGCGGGGCGAACGGATTGACCGCGGGCACGTCGGCCTCGTCATCGCCCGGCAGCAGGAACGGGTTCGGCCGGCTGACCGCGAATGGGTTGACCGGTGGTGCGCCGGCCGCCTCGAGATCCGCGAGGAACGGGTTGGCGGCCGCGGCCCTGGCCGGCGCCGCCTTCGGGAAACCGGAGGACGGCTGCAACCAGGCGAGACGCGCCGCCTTCGATCCTCGGTCGGCGTCCTCCCAGTAGTCGCAGGTTCGGTGGTCGAAGCCGGGATCGGCGCACGGCGGAATCAGCCGGAAGGTCTCGTCATCGACGACGTCGACCACGCGTATCGAATCCATCGAACGCGAGTCTACGGCTCGGCGGAC
>JBBEBJ010000134.1:0-3295 GCA_040882425.1 Chloroflexota bacterium
TCGCCGAGTTCATCGTGTGGCTCGGCTTCGGCGGCCTGCTTCCGGTGCTGCCGCTCTACTTCGTCGATCAGGGGGTCGATCTGCGGACACTCGGGATCGTCATCGCCGCCTGGCCGGCGGCTCGACTCGTCGGCGAGCCGATCTTTGGCTGGCTGGCCGACCGGACCGAGCGGATCCCGCTGATGATCGTCGGTCTGGTGCTCGCGGGCATCTTCACGATCCTGCCGCTGGTCATCACCGGGCCCGTGGCATTCATCGCATTGCGGGCGATCGTCGGCCTCGCGACCGCGATCTACGATCCGGCAGCCCGCGGCTACCTGACCGACGCCACACCGCCCGAACGCCGTGGCGAGGCGTTCGGGCTGTACGGGGCCGCGCAGATGGGTGGTCTGCTGCTGGGACCGGCGATCGGGGCGATCGGGGCAGATCGGCTCGGTGGCATCGGCTTTGTCTTCGTGTTCGCCGGCGTTGCGGCGATCGTCGCGGCGGTCCCGATCGCGCGTCTCCAGCGCGAAGGGGCGAACAGGACCAGGACGCGGCCGGCGCTGCCACTCGATCCGACCGAATTTCCGCCCGACTCACCATCCACAGCGGGCCGGGCCGCCGCGGCCGTCGCCGCCGACAGGGCGCAGGAGGCCGTGCCCGGCACGCCGACCCGGCTGCTCAATCGCGGCTTGATGGCGGCGCTGGTGATCAACGTCGGCGGCAACTTCGCGGCCGGCACCTACGACGTGATCTGGAGCCTCTTCCTGCAGAGCCTCGGGGCAGGCCTGGGTCTGATCGGGCTGACGTTTGCGCTGTTCGGCCTGCCGATCCTGATCCTCTCGCCCGCGGCCGGCCGTCTCGTGGACCGCCGCGGGTCGTTCGGCTTCATCGTCATCGGGGCCACCCTGCCGGCGCTCATGGGTCTGCTGTACACGCGTCTCGTGGACCCGGTGCTCGCGATCCCGCTGATCCTCATCGAGGCGACCGGGTTCGCCCTTCTCATTCCCGCGCTCTACGCGGTCGTCGCGGCGAACTCGCCGGCAGGTCGGTCGTCCACGGCGCAGGGCCTCTTCGGCGCCGCCGGCACGGTCGGGTTCATCGTCGCCTCGCTCGTCTCCGGGGTGCTCGCCGCCGAGGACATCCTGTACCCGTTGTACGTGTTCAGCGCCGTCCTGACCGTCACGCTGATCGTCGGGATCGCGATCGGTGGCCGACGGCTCAGGGTCTTTCACCCACCGTCGGCCGGATGAGATCAGGCGGTTCGAACCGAGTGGCGAGCCGCCGGGCATTTGACCGAATCGGCCCCGAGCCGGTACCGTACGCGAGCGGGGTGGAGCAGCGGCAGCTCGTCGGGCTCATAACCCGAAGGTCGTCAGTTCGAATCTGACCCCCGCAACCAATCGCATTCACCTGAACCCCGGGTCCGACCGCCCGGGGTTCCCTTTTGCCCGGACGTGCCCGGACTGGCCAGCGCGGCCAGCAGGCTAGCGGCTCATCGAGCGGTAGCGGCGGACGCCGAGCGGTCCGAAGATGCCGACGATCACGACGACCCAGATGATCGTGACGAGGACCGGGTTCTGCGACGGGAAGCTGTCCGAGGCATACGGGTTCGGATTGCCCCACATCTCTCGGAGCGCCCCCGTCAGCGTGCTGGTCGGGTTCCACTCGGCGATCGGCTGGAGGAAGTCGGGCAGGGCCTGCGGCGGTACGAAGACGTTCGAGATGAACGTGATCGGGAACAGGACCGTGAAGATGACCTGCTGCGCGACCTCGACCGACGGCACGTTCAATCCCATCCAGATGCCCAGCCAGGACATCGCGAACGCGAACAGCAGGAGCAACGCGATCCCGCCGAGCAGCTCGGGAACGCCCGTATGGATCGTCCAGCCGACCGCCAACCCGGACAGGATCAGGACGATCAGGATCCCGAGGTTGTAGACGACGTCCGACACCGCACGACCGGTCAGCACGGCCGAACGGGCCATCGGCAGCGAGCGGAAGCGATCGATGATCCCCTGGCTGACGTCCGCTGTCATCCCGATCGCTGTCGTCGCCGAGGCGAACACGATCGTCTGAGCAAAGATCCCGGGCATCAGGAACTCGCGATAGGCGTTCGGATCGGTGGAGCCTGGAATCGGGATGGCGCCACCGAACACGAAGGCGAACAGCAGCACGAACATGATCGACTGGAGGATCGCGAAGATCGCGAGCTCAGGGATCCGCGGGATGCGCTTCAGGTTGCGCCACGTGACGAGCAACCCATCCGAGGCTGCCTGGCGGATCCCGCCCTGTCCGCGGTGCTGGGGCAGGGCCGGACTGACCGCGCTCATGCCGCACTCTCCTTCTCGTCGTCGGCCGACGAGTGGCCGGTCAAGCTGAGGAACACGTCATCGAGCGTCGGCCGGCGCAGCCCGATGTCGTCGATGCCGATCCCGGCTTCGTCGAGATCGCGCACCACCTGGACGAGGCGGCCGGCGCCCCCATGGGCTGGTATGGTCAGCTTGCGGGTGTGCTCGTCGACGATGGGTTGCTCACCCGCCATCCGGCCGAGGATCTCGATCGCCTGCAGCATGGCCTCGCGGCCGTGGACGACGACCTCGATCCGCTCCCCGCCGACCTGGGACTTCAGTTCGTCGGCGGTGCCGCGGGCGATGATCCTGCCGTGATCGACGACGGCGATCGTGTCGGCCAGCTCGTCGGCCTCCTCCAGGTACTGTGTCGTCAGGAGCAGCGTGGTGCCTTCGCGGACGAGGTTCCGGATGACGTCCCACATGCCGAGCCGGCTGCGCGGGTCGAGCCCCGTCGTCGGCTCATCGAGGAACAGCAGTCGCGGCCGGCCGATCAGGGCGCTGCCAAGGTCGAGCCTGCGGCGCATGCCGCCCGAATACGTCTTGGCCGTGCGGTTGGCGGCGTCGGACAGGTCGAACTGCTCGAGGAGCTCGTCGGCGCGCTTGTGCGCTTCGGCTGCGGGCAGCTGGTAGAGCCGGCCGAAGAGGTAGAGGTTCTCGCGCCCGGTCAGGTTCTCATCGACGGCCGCGTATTGACCGGACAGCCCGATCAGGTGGCGGAGCTCCTCGGCGTCGCGGACGACGTCGAGGCCGGCCACGGTAGCCCGTCCGGCATCGGGCTTGAGCAGGGTCGCGAGAACGCGCACGGCCGTTGTCTTGCCGGCGCCGTTGGGTCCGAGCAGGCCGAGGACGGTGCCTTCCTCGACCTCGAGGTCGAGCCCGTCGAGCGCTCGGACCTCGTTCTTTCGTGATCGGTAGATCTTGACCAGGCCCTCGGCCGTGATCGCACCCATGGGAACCTC
>JBBEBJ010000135.1:0-3251 GCA_040882425.1 Chloroflexota bacterium
AACGAGGAGCTGACGGCCAGCGTCGAGGAGCTGCGGATCGCGAACGACGACCTAGCCGCCCGCACGGAGGAGCTTCGACTCCAGACGCTGGAGCTCGAACAGCAGAAGCTGCACGCCGAAGAGGAGCACGTTCGTCTCGAGTCCATCCTGGCGAGCCTCGGGGACGCCGTCGTCGCAGTCGACCGCGACGGTGCCACGTTGGCCACCAATGTCGCCTACGACCGGCTCTTCGGGGGACGCGATGCGGAGATCGAGCCGCATGACCTTGCCGGCCTGCCGCTGCCACAGCACGATTGGCCACAGCAACGAGCGGCTCGGGGCGAGCGATTCCGCATGGAGTTCGCTGTGCGGGCCCCGGACGGGACGCGCCGGTGGTTCGAAGCGGTCGCCGAACCGCTCGCGGTGGAGGATCGGACCTGGGGCGGCGTGGTGGCCATCCGTGATGTCTCCGAACGTACGATGCGTCTCAGCCTCGAGCGGTTGATGGCCGCGGCCGGCCACGAGATCAAGACGCCCGCGGCGGCCATCCACAACTACCTCCAGCTCGTGAACCGGCACCTCGCGAGCGGCAACCAGAAGGAAGCGGCGACCTATGCCGCGCGGGCACTCGCCCAGACGACGCGTCTCGGTCAACTCACAGAGAGGCTGTTCGACGTCGGCCTGATCCAGAGCGGACAGCTCGATATCACGGACGAACCCGTCAACCTGGTCGCCGTGGTCCGCGAGGCCGTTCAGGCTGCCGAGGTGATGCCCGGTGCGCCCGAGATCCGGGTATTCGGCGCGCGGCGCGGGATGCAGGTGCGCGGCGACGCCGCACGCCTGAGCCAGGTGGTCCTCAACCTCCTGACCAACGCGATCGAGCATGCACCGCGCTCGGCGACGATCGACGTCACGGTCCGGCGCGTCGGGCGGCATGCCGAGGTGGAGGTTCGCGACTACGGGGACGGCATCTCACCCGACGGGCTCCCGAAGCTCTTCGAGGCCTACGCGAGGCTGGGGCGCGGCCGGCGCACGGGCCTGGGATTGGGGCTGTATGTCGCACGCGAGATCGTGACGGCACACGGCGGGCAGATCGACGCATCGTCGCAGGAGGGGGCGGGCACCACGCTACGTGTCCGGTTGCCGCTCCGCAAGGCCACCGCGCGGGCCCGCGAGAAGCCGATCGCGGCGACATGATCCGCCTGGCGATCGTGGAGGACCACCCGGCCATCGCGGATGGCCTGGTCGCGTTGCTTCGGGACTCGCCCGACGTCGAGGTCGTCTGGATCGCGAACGACGTCACGACGGCCGCCGACCTGATCGAGCGCGATGCACCCGACGTGGTCCTGTGCGATATCCGGCTCGGCGCGGCGGGCGACGGCCTGGAACTGGTGCGCCGTCATCCCGGGCGGGCCTTCATCATGCTGAGCGCCTACTCGTACCCCAGCTATCACGTTCGCGCGATCGAGCTCGGCGCACGAGGCTTCCTCTCGAAGATGGCGACGGTTGCGCAGATCCTCGATGCCGTTCGAACCGTCGCTGCGGGCGGGACGGCCTTCCCACCCGCAGCACGGCGCGCGTTGAGCGACGCCCTGCGATCACCGACGGCCAGGGAGCTCGAGATCGTCCGGCTGGTG
Organism: Chloroflexota bacterium; assembly: GCA_040882425.1. Taxonomy (GTDB): domain Bacteria; phylum Chloroflexota; class Limnocylindria; order Limnocylindrales; family CSP1-4; genus SPCO01. The sequence goes on from JBBEBJ010000135.1 coordinate 1,617, forward strand.
GCCGACGGGCACACCAATGCCGAGATCGCCGAGCAGTTGTCGCTGCGACTCAAGACGGTGGAGAGCCAGCTCCGCCGACTCTTTGATCGGTACGACGCCTCGAGTCGAACCGGCCTCGTCCGGATCGCGGAACGACAAGGCTGGATCGAGGAAGGCCGGTAGCGGGTTTTCATCCTCGCGGTCGCGAACCCATCCAGCTAGATTCTGCCAGCGAGCCCGGTGGGTCGACGACCCAGTGCCCCTCCTCTGGAGTTGGTAAGTCCCCACCCACCCGCAGGCCCCTCGCCGCTGGGGTAGACATACCGATGGCGAGGGGTCTCACCATGCCCAGTGTCACGTGCATCGCCTGCTCGGCTCCAGGCTCTTCCACCATCCGATCGGTGGACTTGCGAGTTTTCATCCTCGCGGCCTGTCCACCAACCGCTATGTTCGGAACGAACCCATCGCGGTCTCGTTGAGCGCGTGAGGGGAGGCGACACAACGTGACGGGCATCGACGGCAACGGTAACGGACCGGGTTTGCTGCCGTTGCAGCACGCCCAGACCCTGCGAACGCTGGCCACCGATCAGGTGACGGCCAGCACAGAGCAGACGGCGCAGGACGCGGATCAGACGGCGCAGGATTCCGATCAGACCGCCTCTGAGCATGATGACACCGCGGCCGACAGCGACCAGCTCGCCGCCGACCGCGACCAGGGCGCGGCCGACCGGGATCAGCAGGGCGGCACACCGAACCAGACCCGCGCCGCCTCGTACGAGCGGTCGCGCGAGGATCGCGAAGCCAGCACGCACGCGCGCCTGTTGAGTCACGCGGCTCGCGTCGCCACGGCAGATACGCGCGACTTGACCGCTGCTACCCGTGATGCGATCGCGAAAGCCCGCGACGACAGCGCCCGGCGCCGGGACGCACGCGCGGACGCGATCGACCAGTCGCTCGCGACCTCATCCTTCCCGGTCGACGCAAAGCTACAGCTGCTCCGGGCGCAGGCGGCCGCCGATCGGGCGCGCGCGGCGGCAGATCGTGACCGCGCAGCGGCCGATCGAGTGCTGGCGGCGCTGGAACGGAAGCAGCTGGAGGACCGGCTCCGGACCGCCCACCTAGATGACCTTACCGGGGCCTACCGTCGAGGCATGGGTCGACTCGCGATCTCGAACGAGATCGACCGCGCCAGACGCACCGATGGGCGCTTCGTTCTGGCCTTCGTCGACGTCGACGACATGAAGGGCATCAACGACCGGGATGGCCACGCCGCCGGCGACCTCGTCCTCCAGGCACTCGTGAGAATCATCCAGTCAAAGCTTCGTCCGTTCGATCCGGTGATTCGGTACGGCGGAGACGAATTCCTATGCGGATTGGGCGGCCTTGACCTCGCCGACGCCGAGGTCCGCTTTCGCGACATCGACGGAACGCTCAAGCGAGAGGTCGGTAGTGGCATCAGCGTCGGGTTGGCAACCCTGAGGCCGGGGGAGACGCCAGATCAGCTGACCGCCCGCGCTGACGAGGCGCTGCTCCAGGCCAAGCCCCGCCGCGTCACGGGCTGACAGGCTAACCGAGTCACCGGACGCCGACTGGCGTCGGGTCGGTTGGTGGGCGGTACTGGGTTCGAACCAGTGACCCCCTCGGTGTAAGCGAGGT
>JBBEBJ010000136.1:0-15016 GCA_040882425.1 Chloroflexota bacterium
GCGGCGTCCCCCTCTGCGGCGTCCCCCTCTGCGGCGTCCCCCTCTGCGGCGTCCCCCTTGCTCGTCTGAGGCACACGCGGACGATATCTGAGCGTGGTCGAAGGCCAATAGCGGCGGAATCTGCTGTCTCAGCGATCGATTGCGAGGAACCTGTCGATTTCGTGCTCTCCTGAGGAGCGGCCAGGGAGGGCGTCGGCGGCACCCCGGGGGCGGCGGCAGCGGACGCCAGCCGGCCACCGGCGGCCTCGCACGCCAGCCGACCAGCCGCGGCTACCGGCGGCCTCGGACGCCAGCCGGCCAGCGGCGGCTCGGACGCCAGCCGGCTACCGGCGGCCTCGCAGCGTCGGCTTCAGACGCCCCGGTTGTCCTATGAGGCCAGCTGACGCGACATCTCTGGCCGATCGCGGCCAAGCGCAACGAGGCGAATGGCCGTGCGGACCCGGGCGTCGATGCGATCCAGCGGTCCAACCGCGCTTGCCGGGATCGTGCGGCCATGCCATCGCAGGTGTCGGATCGGGCGGATCCGGAGGACCTGCGAGTAGGTCGCCGCGTATTCCTCGGCGCTTAGGCCGATCGCAGCGAGTTGCCTGGCGTACTTGACGAGATGGCCGTCGGGCAGCATTTCGCTCGTCGGTCGGTCCAGCAGCTCGGCGATCCCCTCGATCATGCCGACGTCGAAGTCATCCTCCGCGTCGCCGAGGGCGAGCATCACGGACGGTCGCTCGCGCAGGTTGCGGACCTTCTGCGCGTTCGGCTTGGAAAAGACGAGCAGCGCCTCGCCATCCCACCAGAACCAGATCGGGACGAGATGCGGTTCGCCGTCCGGGCGGACCGTGGACAACCAGACGACGGGTTCCTGCTCGAGGAACCGCTGGATGCGGGCGGCGGCGAGGGGCGTCGTCTCCATGACCGCAGGATGCCGAAACGGTCAGGGCGGACGCTACCGACGACGGTCACGCCGGGGATGGACGGTTGACGAGGTGCGCCGCGGCCGGGCGTCCCGGTGGCGACCGCCGGCCGGATGGTCAGCGCCGGTTCTGATCTCCGAGCACGCCGCTAATCCGCCAAGGAGGCCCCCGAGATCGGGCATGCCGGCCTGCCCGCGGGCGCCACCCGATCCGCCGAGCAGGCCACCGAGCAGCCCATCGAGATCGGGCATCGAGCCCCCCGCGGGGTCGTTCAGGCCACCGGCGGGGTCGTGCCGTCCGGCGTCAGCAGGTCGATGATCTGGGGGGGAACCCGGCCAGCATCGGGAGCAGTGACTGGATCGAGAATCCGGTAGACCCCGACAGCCGGCTCATCGTGTCCGGGCCGAGCGCATTAGCCAGGCGAGCCGGTTCAACCGGGCGATTGTCCCCGGTCGATACCCACGAATCGACCACGTCGCCCAGGCCTCCCGCGCGGAGCTTCCCGACGAAGGCGTCGAAACCACCCTCCGCCTGGAGGGCGGCGACGAGGTTGCCGATCGCGGCCATCGGGTCGGCAGATCCACCGCGACCCGGCAGGTTCGGTCGATCGTCCATGTGTGGCCCCTCAGCTTGAGGGGATCCTCGGGCGAGCATCGTACGCCTTCATCCGTCGCGACGACCGTCCGGTGCGGTCACCGGCCGGTTCCCTGCTGGTGCCGCGTCGCCGGCCACCTCGGGGAGCTCCCAGTTCCACGTCCGCAGCCGTTTGAGGAGCCGCCGGCCGGTCAGGTCCAGGTGGATGGGGGTGACCGCGATCCGCCGGTTGATCACGGCGTGGAAGTCGGTCCCCTCCACGGCGAGGCCCGAGGGCGGCGGCCCGCCGATCCAGAAATAGGGGATGCCCCGCGGGTCGACCCGTTGCACGAGCTCATCCTGGTAGACGCGCTTGCCGAGCCTCGTGACCTCGACGCCGTCGAATTCGTCCGCCGTCACCGCCGGGACGTTGACGTTGATCAGCTCGCCGGGCGACAGGCCGTGTTCGAGGATGTTGCGGGCCACGGTCGTCGCCGCGCGCGCCGCCAGTACGAAGTCGGGATGCTCGTAGTACTCCTGCGAGATCGCGAAGGCCGGACAGTTGTTGATGACCGCCTCCATCGCCGCGCTCACCGTTCCCGAGTAGGTGATGTCATCGCCCAGGTTGGCGCCGTAGTTGATGCCCGAAGCCACGAGATCGAAGCCATAACCGAAGTAGCCGAGGAACGCCAGGCTGACCGCATCGGTCGGCGAGCCGTCCACCGAGTACGCGAGCGAGCCGTCGCCGAGCGTCCGCTCGCGGACCCGCAACGGTCGCATCAGCGTCTTCTGGTGCCCGACGGCGCTCTGGTTGGTGTCCGGGGCGACGACCGTCACGTCACCCATCGGATCGAGCGCCTGCTTGAGCGCGAGCAGGCCGCGAGACTCGACGCCGTCATCGTTCGTCACGAGGATTTGCGGCCGGCTGCTCCAGTCACCGAGGGGGCGGGCGTGGGCGCGCAGCGACCGCGGGCTGCCGCGCAGGGCGGCACCGGCCAGCGGCTCGCCGCGCTCCTTGTCGAGATCACGCCGCTCCGTCCGCGCGCGCTCGCGGGTCATGTCCATTCCTTCGGGCCTGCGGCCTTCGGCGGATCGTCGTTCGACCGACTCCGGGCCCGACTCCCGGTGCGCCTGGTCGTCGTCGCTCACGACGGCACGCCCGCCGGGTCGCCGTCGTCGATGTCGGTCGCGGTACCCGGCGCCGGCTCGCGTGGGACATGGACCGCACGACCCTCCCGCGCCGCAACGCGACGAGCCGCCCGTCCGGCCACGGTCCGGTCAGCCGAAGCTCGGTGGAGGAACTGGAAGAAGAACGAGGAGACGACGGCTGCGATCGGGATCCCGAAGATGGCGCCGGGGATGCCCGCGATCCGCGAGCCGATCAGGACCGAGCCCAGGACCACGATCGGATGGATCCCGACCGCGCCCTGCATGATCCGCGGCTGGAGGACGTTCATGACCACGACCCAGCCGGCGCCCATCAGCAGGACGGCAGGCAGGACGGCCGTGGGCTGGAGCACCAGCGCGACGACCACGACCGGTGCCCAGGACAGGAACGGTCCGAAGAACGGGATCGCCTGCAGCACGCCGGCCGACACCGACGTGAGCGCGGACAGCGGCAGACCCAGCAGCAGGTTGGTCGCCACCGCGATCAGGAAGTAGACGACGCCCATCAGCGCCTGGCCGCGCAGGAACCCGCCAAACGAGCGCGAGACCGACGTCTGCAGGAGCAGGGCCTCCTCGGCGTACGCCGGCGGGACGAGACGGAACAGGAACGACACGATCTGGTCGCGGTCCACGACCATGTAGATCGACAGGAAGAAGACGATCAGCATCGTCCCGATCGCGCCGAGGCTGGCCACAGCGACCTGTCGCAGTGGCTCCACCAGGGCGGCGGCAAACTGGTCCAGGTTGGCCAGCGCGTCGTTGGCCTGCGCGACGAGGTCGACCTGGGAGAGACCGACCGAGGTCAGCAGGTCCTGCCACGGCGCGAGGATCGTGGGCAGGTTGGCCCGGATGTCCGGGATCGAGGCAACGAACTGCGTGATGGAGGTGGCCAGCGCGCCGGCCGCGCCGACGACCAGCACGACCAGGAGCACAACAACGAGCGTGTAGACGATCACCGCGGCCAGCGCCCGTGGGATGCGCGGATCGAGGTCGATGAGGCGGGCGACGATCGGGCTGATGATGAAGGCGAGGAGCCAGGCCAGGAAGAACGTCAGGAAGATGTCGCCAAAGAAGAAGAAGGCCTGGGCGAGCTGACCGACGACGATGAAGAAGAGCGCGACGACGCCGAGCACGAGGAGCGCGCCGACGAGTCGGCTGTTGCGCTCACCCGCCGGCACATTCAGCATCGACGTCAGCGGAGGCCCATCTTCTGGCGGACCTCATCCATCGTCGCCTGGGCCATGGGCCGCAGGCGGTCGGCGCCCGCTTCGAGGATCCCGTCGACCTCCTCAGGGTGCCCCAGCAGCTCGAGATATCGCTCGCGCGCCGGCGCATAGGCGGTGATGATCCGATCGGCCAGCAGCTTCTTGGTGTCCACGCAGCCCGTCCGAGCGGTCCGCTCGCCGTCCTGGATCTCCTCCCAGTCCGGGCCGAAGAAGCGATGGAGCTGGCAGACGTTGCAGACCTCGGGCCGGCCGGGATCGGTGCGCAGGATCCGCTTGGTGTCCGTGACCATGGACATGACCTGCTTGCGGATCTCGGCCGGTTCGGCCAGGACATCGATCGTGTTGCCAAGCGACTTGCTCATCTTCCTGACGCCGTCGGTGCCGAGGACGGTGGGTGCTTCGGTGAAGACCGCCTGCGGCTCCGGGAAGGTGTCGCCGTAGCGGCTGTTGAAGGTGCGGACGATCTCGCGGCTGAGCTCGAGATGCGCCGACTGGTCCTTGCCGACCGGCACTCGTGACGCTTTGTAGATGACGATATCGGCCGCCTGCAGGACCGGGTACGTCAGCAGCGCGTGGTTGACGTCGTCGGGCTGCTGGACCTTCTTCTCCTTGTACGTCGGCGTGCGTTCCAGCCAGCTGACCGGGGTGACCGTCGCGAGGAGCCAGGCCAGCTCGGTGTGCTCCGGGCGATGGCTCTGGACGAACAGCGTGCAACGATCGGGGTCGAGCCCAAGGGCGAGCAGCGCCGCGGCCATCTCGCGCGTTCGAGCCAGGAGCACGACGGGGTCGTGCGTGCTCGTCAGGGCGTGGTAGTCGACGATGCAGTAGATCGCCTCGAACTCGGCCTGAAGGGCGACATAGTTGCGGATCGCCCCGAGATCGTTGCCAAGGTGGACGATCCCGGACGGCTGGATGCCCGAGAAGATCCGCGGCCGCTCTGCCGGCGCGGCGATCGGCGCAGGTGCAGGAGCGAGCTCGGTCGTCATCGGTGGCGAGTGTAGCGGACCCCGATCATCGCCCGATCCTCCACGGGCCGCAGAACGGGTCGGCTACCATTCGCGCGATGTCCGACACCCGATGCGCCGGTCGCCCCCGCCGGCTCCCGCGATGAGCCGCGCCCCGCTGCGCGTCGCCGTGCTCGGCGCGGGTACGGTCGGTCGCGAGGTCATCCGCGGGCTGCTCGAGCGGGGCAATCGGCTCTGCGCCGCGGACGGTGCGCCGCTGGTCCTGGCCGGCGTCGCCTGCCGCGACCTCGCGCGCGCACGTGGTGCCGGCATCCCGGCCGACCTCCTGACGGATGCGCCCGCGCACCTGGTCGCGGCGCCGGACACGGACATCGTGGTCGAGCTGATGGGCGGTGACGAACCGGCGCGGACGCTGATCGCCGCGGCGCTCGGTGCCGGCAAGCCCGTCGTGACGGCCAACAAGCACGTCGTCGCGCACCACGGCCCCGACCTCGAGGCGGTCGCTCGCCGCGCGGACGTGGCGTTCCGGTTCGAGGCGGCCGTGGCCGGCGGGATCCCGGTCCTCGGGCTGCTGGCATCCGACCTCGCCGCCAACGACGTGGCGCGCGTCCGCGGCATCGTCAACGGGACGACGAACTTCATCCTGAGCGCGATGGCCAGCGACGGTCGCCCGTACGCCGCCGTTCTCGCCGATGCCCAGGCTCGCGGCTATGCCGAGGCCGACCCGGCCGGCGACGTGGAAGGCGACGACGCGGTCAACAAGCTCGTCATCCTCGCGCGTCTCGCCTTCGGCCGGTGGCTCGACCCCGGGAGCATCGGTCGACGACCGCCGACCGTCCGAGGCTGGGGGAGCCCGGGGATCGTTGGCGTCACCGACGGCGAGCTCCACGCGGCCGCTCGGGTCGGGCTCTCGATCCGGTTGCTGGCGACCGCAACGCCGGCGGGCGACGGCGTTGCCGGGGCTGTGCTGCCGACGGCCGTGCCCGCCGACGGCTCGTTCGGACGGACGGACGGTGTGACGAACCGGATCGAGGTCACGGCGATGCCCCTCGGAACGGTCGAGCTCAGTGGGCCGGGTGCGGGCGGGGAAGCCACGAGCAGCGCCGTGCTCGGCGACCTGCTGGCCGTGGCCCGCGGGCTCTCGTCGACCTGGGCGGGTCTCGCGCCCGCCATCGATCCAGCAGCGTCGGCGCTCGACCCGCTCGACGTCGAGCGCCGCTGGCTGGCGGTCATTCCCACGACCGACGTGGGCGAACCAGCACCGTCGACCGACCTGACCGCAGCCAGCGCCATCGACCTCGGGACGAGCCTCGTCATCCAGACGGCGCCACTCGGCCTGGCCGACGCGCGCGGCATGGTGGCGCCATTCCTGTCCGCGGTCTCGGACGTCACCCTCTACCCGATCGATGACTGAGCCACGCGTCGGGGAGGTTCACGGTCGCGTGTTGCCGCGGCCTCGGCTCATGGAGCGCTACCGGCGGTTCCTCCCCGTCACCGACGCCACGCCGGGCCTGACCCTGGGCGAAGGGTTCACGCCGCTCGTTCGAGCCGGCAGGCTCGGCGCGACCATCGGCCTGGAGCATCTCTATCTCAAAGTGGAAGGCCAGAATCCGACCGGCTCGTTCAAGGACCGTGGCATGGTCATGGCCGTCGCCAAGGCGATGGAATCGGGTGCGCGGGCCATCGTGTGCGCCTCGACCGGAAACACCTCGGCCTCGGCGGCCGCCTACGGAGCCGCCGCCGGCCTCGAGGTCATCGTCGTGCTGCCAAAGGGCCAGATCGCGACCGGAAAGCTCCTGCAGGCGCAGGTCGCGGGCGCCAGGGTCGTCGCCGTCGACGGCAACTTCGACCAGGCCCTCAAGATCGTGCGGGCGCTTGCCGAGCAGGACGACCACCCGGTGACCCTGGTCAACTCGGTCAACCCGTTCCGCCTCGACGGCCAGAAGACGGCGGCCTTCGAGATCTGCGACGACCTGGGGGCCGCCCCGGACATCCTGGCCATCCCGGTCGGCAACGCCGGCAACATCAGCGCCTACTGGGCGGGCTTTCGTGACTACGCCGAAGCCGGGATCACGACCACCACGCCTCGGATGTGGGGGTTCCAGGCGGCCGGCGCGGCGCCCCTCGTCGTCGGTCACCGGATCGAGCACCCGGACACGATCGCCACCGCCATCCGGATCGGGGACCCCGCCTCGTGGACCAAGGCGGTCGATGCACGCGATGCCTCCGGGGGCCGGATCACGGCCGTCACGGACGACGAGATCCTGGCCGCCTACCGCGCCCTGGCCCAGGTCGAGGGCGTCTTCTGCGAGCCCGCGTCGGCGGCCAGCGTGGCCGGCGTGATCAAGGCGGCCGCATCCGGCGAGCTGGACCCGGCCGCCACCGTGGTCTGCGTCCTGACCGGCCACGGCCTCAAGGATCCCACCACCGCCGAACGCAACGTCCCGCCGCTGATCGAAGCCGACGGGACCGTCGGGTCGGTCGCCGTCGCGCTCGGCTGGTAGGCGACCGTGCCCGCCCACCGCCTGGCCGGTCTCGACGGCAGCTCGGTCGTCGTGGAGGTTCCGGCCTCCTCGGCAAACCTCGGCGCCGGCTACGACTGTCTCGGCGTGGCCCTCGAGATGACCAACCGGATCGAGCTCGAGGTTCGCGTCTGGAGCCGCGGCGAGATCGAGCTGACGGTCGACGGCGAAGGTCGGAACGAGCTGACCGAGGATCGCGAGAACCGGTTCGTGCGAGGGCTCGAGGCAGCGCTTCGGCTGGCCCTCGGTGACCTGCCCGACGGCGTCGGCTGGCGGATCGGCATGCGCAATCAGATCCCGCTGTCGCGTGGCCTCGGTTCGTCGGCCGCGGCGACGGTCGGCGGCGTCCTGGCCGGCAACGCCCTTGCCGGTGAGCCGTTGTCGCGCCCGGAGCTGCTCAGACTGGCCACCCAGATCGAGGAGCATCCGGACAACGCTGCGGCCGTCCTGCTCGGCGGGTTCGTCGTCTCCGCGTCGACCGCGGCGGGGGTCGAGGCGATCCGGTTCGACGCGCCACGGGAGCTGCGGGCCGTCCTGTACATCCCGGATCTGCGCCTGTCGACGCGCGACATGCGGGCGGCGTTGCCGGCCGCCGTACCGCTCGGCGACGCGGTGGCCAACCTCGCGGCGGTCGCGGTCGGCGTCGCCGGTCTCGCCACCGGCCGCCATGAGCTGCTCGGGCGGCTGACCGTGGATCGGCTCCACGAGCCCTACCGCGCCGCTGTCTACCCGCAACTTCCCGGGATGGTGGCGGCCGCCCGCGAGGCCGGCGCGCTGGGGGCGTGCCTGTCTGGTGCGGGCTCCACGATCGTTGCGTTCACCGATTCGGCCAACGGCGCCACTGTCCTGGAGGCCGCGTTCACCGCGGCCGCGGCCGGCCTCGAGTTGCCGGGCCGAGCCCGGACGGTGGGCCTGCGCAACGAAGGTGCCCGGGTCGTGGCTCGCGCCTGATCCCTCTTGAGACGACGAATCGCCCACGGATCCCATCGTTGATCTGGGAATCGAGACCGCGTGGTGAGAACCTTCCTGCCAGCCCGCTCGTCTGGAACGGCACATGGAATCGCTCGCCGTCACGAACAGCCCGTCTCGATCCGAATCCGCGTCCACGGACGGCGCCTCCAGCCAGGCGCGTGACCGCTATCTCCAGTTCGCCCGGGCGGGCCTCGACCGGGCCTACCGGCTCGCGGGACTGATCCTGGGCGACGGCCACGAGGCCGAGGACGCCGTTCAGGACGCGCTCCTGCGGGCCTGGCGAAGGGCGGACGACCTCCGTGACCCCGCCGGGTTCGAGGCATGGTTCGACCGCATTCTCGTCAACGGTTGCCGGGACCGGCTTCGGCGCCGGCGAACCGTTCGCTTCGTGCCGCTCGACCCGGTCAATGACGGACCGGTCGCCCGCGATCCCCGCTTCAAGCAGGTCCTCGACAGCGACACGCTGCTCGCCGGCATGCGTCATCTCGGGGCCGACGAGCGAGTGGTCGTCGTCCTGCATTACTGGGGCCGACCTGTGGCTCGACGACGTGGCACGTCGTCTCGGATGAGGTACAGTCCGGCGGCTCTGGCGGTCCTCGACGACTCCGTATGGGTCGCCCCGGCTGCGGTTCTGCGGAGGACCCCGCCGGGGCGGTCGCCGAGGGCAGTCACCCCGATCGCGCGCGGTAGAATGCCCTTTCGATGCCCAGCCCGATCGTCGTCCAGAAATTCGGTGGCTCCTCGCTCGCCGACGCCGACCGCATCAAGCGGGTTGCGCGCCGGATCTCCCGCGAGCATGCCGCCGGCAACGACCTGGTCGTCGTCGTGTCGGCCATGGGCGACACCACGGACGAGCTGCTGGGCCTGGCCGCGGCCATCACCGATGAACCGGACCCACGCGAGCTCGACGTGCTCCTCGCGACCGGCGAGCACCAGAGCGCAACCCTCGTCTCGATGGCCCTCCACGCGCTGGGCGTCGCGGCGATCAGCCTCAGCGGGCCGCAGGCCGGGATCACGACGGACGGGCGCTACGGCCGGGCCCGCATCGCCGGGATCGAACCCCGCCGCGTTCGCGCCGAGCTCGCCGCGGGAAAGGTGGTCATCGTCGCCGGCTTCCAGGGCCAGAGCGCGGCTGCCGTCGACGACACCGAGATCACGACGCTCGGCCGCGGCGGCAGCGACACCACAGCCGTCGCCCTGGCCGCCAGCCTGAAGGCCGCGCGCTGCCAGATCTTTACCGACGTGCGCGGCATCTACACCGCCGATCCTCGCCTCGTCGCGCGCGCTCGGCAGCTGCCGGTGATCGGCTACGAGGAGATGCTCGAGCTCGCGCACCAGGGCGCCCAGGTCATGCAGGTCAGAGCGGTCGAGCTCGGCTGGGTCAACGACGTCGTCATCGAGGTCCTCAGCTCGTTCGAGGACGCGCCAGGGACGCTGATCAAGGAGGATCCGCTCGTGGAGCAGCGCAACAAGGTTCGCGGGCTCGCCCACGACCGGAACGTGGCCAAGATCACCGTGGTGGCCGTGCCGGATCGGCCGGGCGTGGCGCGCTCCATCTTCGATCCGCTCGCCGAGGCCGGGATCAACGTCGACATGATCGTCCAGAACGTCGGTCACGGCGGCGCGACGGACCTGTCGTTCACCGTCCCGCGCGTCGAGCTGGCGGCGGCCAGAAAGACGCTCGACTCGCTCGTTCGCGAGCTTGGGGCGCGCGAGCTGACGACGGACGCCTCGGTCGCCAAGGTGTCGATCGTCGGGGCGGGGCTCCACAACGCCCCGGGCTACGCTGCCCGGATGTTCGGCACGCTGGCCGACGCGAAGATCAACATCGAAATGATCTCCACGTCGGAGGTCCGGATCACCTGCATGATCGCCGAGGCGGACCTGGAGACGGCGCTCCGCGCCCTCCACGACGCCTTCGAGCTCGAACGCCCGGAGCCTGTCGACGCCGACGTCGCCGCTGCTGCCGGTTGAGCAGGCCGCGATGACGGTGAGCACATCCATCTCGCGCCTGGAGCGCTTCGATCGGGTCGGCTCGACCAATGACGTCGTTCGCGCCTGGCTGGAGGCGGGGACGCCCGAGGTCTGCCTGGCAATCGCCGACGAGCAGACGGCCGGTCGCGGCCGGTCCGGGCGGAGCTGGGTCGCGCCACCGGGTGCGGCGCTGCTGCTCTCGCTCGGATTTCGCCCAACCTGGCTCGAACCCGAACGGGCATGGCGGGTCGTGGCGACGGTCTCGCTGGCGATGGCCGAGGCGGCCGAGGAGATCGCCGGGCTGGCCGCGGGGGCGGTCCGGCTGAAGTGGCCGAACGACCTCGTCGTTGAACGGGATGGTGATGGGCCGCGCAAGCTCGCCGGTGTGCTCGGGGAGACGCAGGGGATGGGTACCAACGACCCGCAGCTTGTCGTTGGCATCGGCGTCAACGCCGACTGGCGGGTCGAGGCGTTTCCGCCCGAGCTCGCGGGATCCATGACCTCGTTGCGCGAGTCCGCCGGCGGCCGACCGATCGACCTCGTTCGGCTGCGCCAGGCGTTTCTCGACCGCCTGATCGTCGGAGTCGAGGCGCTGCGGGCCGGGCGGTTCGACGGCGGGGGCTGGGAGACGCGGCAGCTGACGACCGGGCGGATGGTCCGGCTCGAGCACGGCGATCGCCAGGAGACCGCGCGGGCGGTCGGCGTGGACCCGAACACGGGGGCGCTGGTCGTGGCCGACCCGGGCGTCAGTGGCGGCGTGCGGCAGGTCCTCTTTGGTGAGATCAGCCACGTCCGGATCGCCGACCCGGCATCGGCGGGGGTGTAACGCGATGGCCCGTCCGGCATTGTGGAGAGTGGGACGCCCGGAGGAGGGCGAACCTCGCCTGGCCCACCTCGACCGCGATCGTCGCCTCGTTGAGGCCGCCCAGGCAGACCCGGCCCGGTTCGAGGCCCTCTACCGGAAGTATCTCGCCCAGGTGTACAGCTTCGCGTACTACGAGCTCCGGGACCACCACGAGGCGGAGGACGCCACCGAGCGGACCTTCCTCTCCGCGCTCGCCAACCTCGGGCGGTTCGAGGAACGCGCGCGACCCGCCGACGGCGCCGGAGCGTCCACGTTTCGAGTCTGGCTCTTCCAGATCGCGCGCAACGCCGTCGCGCAGCGTCGGCGCAGCCGGCGACGGCATCCCGAGGCCCCGCTCGAGGCGGCCTTCAACGTCGCCGATCCATTCGACATGGAACTCGCCGCCGTGCGCCGCGACGAGACCGGTGCCGCCGCTCGGGCGCTCGCCCGGCTGCCCGGCGACCGCCGCCGGGCGCTCATCCTTCGTTTCGTCGACGAGATGACGACCCGGGAGATCGCCGGCATCCTCGGTCGCTCGGAGGGCGCCGTCCGCGTCCTGATCCATCGCGCGCTTCGGAGCGTCGCGCGCGAGCTCGACGACACCCAGCGGTGACCGGCGCTCCGTCGGGGCCCGGCGGCCGGGACTCCCAGGACGTCGACGCGCTCATCACCGACCGCTACCTGGACTCCATCCTCGCCGCCCACGGACGAGGCGCCGACACTGGACCGGTTCCCGCCGACGTCCAGCCCGCGTTCCCCATCCGCCTGGCGGCCGACCGGCTCGCCCGCGATCTGCCTCGCCTGCACCCGTCCTTTCGATTCGAGGAGACCCTGGCCGGGAAGCTGAGCCAGGCCGCCGCGCGGATGCGCCTCCCCGTGGCGACCGGCGGGGAACCCGTCAGCCTGCCGATCCCCGGCCTGGGCGCGCCATCGCCTGTCGCGGCCGGCCGGAGTGACGTGCTGGTCCGTCTTCGGCTCGACGGGCCGATCGAGGTGGGGCGTCCCCTGCTGATCGGGGGTGCGATCACGTCGGCGGCGATCTCGCTTGCCGGGGCGGCCTACGTCGCGTGGCGCATCCGACATCCACAGGCGAGCCCGATGGTCCGCGCCGCACGTGCGGTCGCCCGGACGAGGTTGACCTGATGCCGCTCAAGCTCCCGTCGTTCCGCGCTCGCCGGAACGTCTACCCCGCCGACCTGTGGACCAAGTGCCCCAAGTGCGAGGAGATGCTGTTCAACAAGCAGCTCGACAAGCAGCTCCGGGTCTGCGCCAGCTGCGGCCATCACTTCCGGTTGAGCGCGGCCGCGCGGCTGGAGCAGCTGGTGGACGCCGGGACCTGGGCGGAGCGCGACGCCGGGCTGCAGTCGGTCGATGTCCTTGGCTTCGTCGATCAGAAGCCCTACCCCGATCGCCTCGTCGCGGCACAGACGGCGACCGGGATGCGCGATGCGGCCGTCTGGGGCACGGCCGCGATCGGCGGCACCTCGGTCGCGTTGTGCGTCATGGACTTCGGGTTCATGGGCGGCTCGATGGGCGCCGTTGTCGGCGAGAAGGTGACCCGCGCCGCCGAGCACGCGCTCGAATCGCGCACGCCGCTGATCGTCGTCAGCGCCTCGGGTGGGGCACGGATGCAGGAGGGGACCCTGGCCCTGATGCAGCTGGTCAAGACGCTGGCCGCGGTGGAGCGCCTGGCGGACGCCGGGGTCCCGTTCCTGAGCGTCCTGTCCGACCCGACGACCGGCGGGGTCTTCGCGTCGTTTGCGGCCGTTGGTGACGTCAACATTGCCGAGCCGAACGCGCTGATCGGGTTCGCTGGCTCGCGCGTCTCGTCCGGCACCATCGCCCAGGAGCTCCCGGCCGGTTTCCAGCGCTCCGAATTCCTGTTCACCCACGGGTTCATCGATCGCGTCGTGACGCGGGCGAACCTGCGCAACGAGCTGGCTCGCCTGCTCAGGCTGCTGCCGGCCGCGTCCCTGGCGGAGCCGCCCGGGTATCCGCCGCTCGAGGTCGATCTCGATCGCTTCAACCCGCGGTCGTTCCTGAGCGCGCTCGCCGAGAAGGTCGGCGAGATCGGCCAACCCGTGGATCGAGCCCGGACGACCGACGCCGTCGAAGGCGACCCGCGCGACGTCGTCTGGTCACGCGTGCAGCTCGCCCGACACCTGCACCGCCCGCGCACCCTCGAGTTCGCCGCCGCGATGACCGACGACTTCGTCGAGCTCCATGGCGACCGGCTCTTTGGCGACGACGAGGCCATCGTGGCCGGGGTCGCCCGCCTCGACGGCCGGCGCATCGCCGTGATCGGCCAGCAGAAGGGCGCGGATACGGAGGAGAACGTCAGGCGCAACTTCGGCATGCCGCACCCGGAGGGCTACCGCAAGGCGATGCGCGTGATGCAGCTGGCCGAACGGTTCCGGCTGCCGGTCGTCACCTTCGTCGACGTTCCGGGGGCGCATCCCGGTCCCGAATCCGAGGAACGGGGGATCGCCGAGTCGATCGCCCGCTCGATCGGGCTGATGAGCCGGCTGCGCACGCCGATCGTCACGGTGATCACCGGTGAAGGTGGCTCGGGCGGTGCCCTGGCGATCGCCGTGGGCGACGTGGTGATCGCGCTCGAGAACGCGGTCTATTCGGTGATCTCGCCCGAGGGGTGCGCATCCATCCTCTGGCGGACGCCGAACGAGGCGGCGACGGCCGCCGTGGCCATGAAGATGACGGCGGCAGAGCAGCAGGCCCTCGGCGTCATCGACATCGTGGTCCCCGAACCGCGTGACGGCGCCCACCTCGACCACGCCGAAACGGCCCGGCGGCTCAAGGCGATCATCGTCGATCGTCTCGCTGCACTCGACAGCCTCCCGATCGATCTGCTGCTCGAGAGCCGCTATCGCCGCTATCGGGCCCTGGGGTCCTACACTGAGGCGGAGATGCCGGAACCCACGCCGCTGGTGGGACGTGGTCTTGGCGATCGGCTGCGCGATCTCCTCGGCCCAGGTCGCCGGATCGTCAGCGGCGTGACGCCGTCATGGTCGCGCGACGATCCGCCAGCCCGCGAGGAGGTATAGCGAGTGCCCGGACCGCGCCTATCCACGGTCGTCGGAGGTCGTTGTTCTTCCCGGAAGGACAAACCGGCCCCGGAGGGGGCCCGCAAGGCTTCGAACGCCCGGGCCACGGCGGGCGACTGGTCCGCGGAGAACGAGCTGACCGTGTCGATCGCCCCGGCAGCCCAGAAGTCCCGGCACCCGTGGCGATTTGGCCGTTTCGCGACCGACTGGTCGGCCTGGGCGCTGCCGAATGGCCGTCCGAACGCTGCCCGTTCACTGTTTGTCCTCCAGCAAAGAACACGGGCCGGGTCGGGCTCCCCGAGAGGTTCGGCCCATGTCTGATTCGGTCCGGTCCGAGAGTCGCCAGGATGAGCGCACTGACGCCGAACGGGTCGCCGACCGCGCCGCCATCGCCGGCGCGATCGACGAGCTGCTGCCGGCGCTGATCGCCAAGCTCGGCGCCACCGGGCTCGCGGAGCTGGAGGTCCGCGAGAAGGGCCTGCGGGTGAGGCTGGGTCGTCCGGCGGCCGGCTCGGTTGCGCACGATCGACGCGCCACCGACAGGCCCGCCCGAGGCGATCGCCCGCGCGGGCCGGCCGCACCCGCCGCGTCGACGAATGCGGCCGCGTTGACCCCGGTGGGACCCGGCCGTGAGGTCCGCGAAGGCCGGGACGGTCGGGGGGGTGTCGACCACGACGCGGTCCGGTTCGATGAGCCGCGGGCGGTCGCGACATCGCCGGCCGTCGGCATCTACCAGCCGCGCGCCGAGGCGCGCGCCGGGACCAGGGTTCGCGCCGGCGATCGGCTCGGGATGGTGGACATGC
>JBBEBJ010000136.1:15116-17263 GCA_040882425.1 Chloroflexota bacterium
GCGCGCGCCGGGACCAGGGTTCGCGCCGGCGATCGGCTCGGGATGGTGGACATGCTGGGCGTCCCCCAGGAGGTGGTGGCGCCCACGGATGGCCTCGTCGGGGCCAGCCTGGTCGAGGCGGGCGAGGCGGTCGAGTACGGCCAGGAACTCGTGGTCATCGAATTCGCGACCGCCGGGTCGGCGGCCGGCACACCGTTGGACAACTGACGTGTTTCGCAAGATCCTGATTGCGAACCGGGGCGAGATCGCCCTCCGCATCCTTCGCGCGTGCCGCGTCCTGGGGGCGGAGGCGGTCGTCGCCTACAGCGAGGCCGACCGCGAATCGCTCGCTGTCCAGCTCGCGGACGAGGCGATCTGCATCGGCCCGGCCGACGCCAAGCGGTCGTACCTGTCGGCCTCGGCCGTGATCTCCGCGGCCCTGATCACGGGTTGCGACGCGATCCACCCGGGCTACGGGTTTCTCTCGGAGGACGAGGGCTTCGCCGACGTCGTGGCCGCCCATGGCCTGACCTTCATCGGGCCACCGGCCGCTGTCCTCGAGCGGTTCGGCAGCAAGTCCAGCACGCGCGAGCTGCTCGCCGCCCACGGCCTCCCGACCATCCCGGGCTCCCGCGGCATGCTCCGTGACGACATGCACGCCCTCGGGGAGGCGGAGCGGATCGGTTATCCCGTGCTGATCAAGCCGTCGGCCGGCGGCGGCGGCAAGGGGATGCGCATGGTCCGGACGCCGCGCGAGCTCGAATCGGTGCTCCGGGTGTGCCGCTCGGAAGCCAAGGCCGCGTTTGGGGACGATTCGCTCTACCTGGAGAAGTGGCTCGACGAGAATCGCCACGTCGAGATCCAGGTGGTCGTCGATCGCTACGGCCACGGCGTCCACCTGGGCGAACGGGACTGCTCGGTCCAGCGGCGACACCAGAAGATCATCGAGGAGGCGCCGACCCCGGCCCTGTCGGCGGCGGCCCGAACCGAGCTCGCCGAACGCGCCATCGCCGCGTCGGTGGCGGCGGGTTACGAAAACGTGGGCACGCTCGAGTTCCTCGTCGACTCGACCGGAGCGTTCTACTTCATCGAGATCAACTGCCGGATCCAGGTGGAGCACCCGGTGACGGAGATGCTGACCGGGATCGACCTCGTCGCGACCCAGATCCGGATCGCCGCGGGCGAACCACTCGGCTTCAGCCAGCCCGACGTCACCTTCACCGGTCATGCCATCGAATACCGCATCAACGCGGAGGACCCGGCGCACGAGTTCCGGCCGGGCGCGGGCGTGGTCGAGCGGTACCACGCGCCCGGCGGCCCTGGCGTCCGGGTCGATTCGCATCTCTACAGCGGGTACGACGTGCCGCCGTTCTACGACTCGCTCCTGGGCAAGCTGATCGTCTGGGGACCGGACCGGGCGACGGCCATCGCCCGCAGCCGGGTGGCGCTCGACGAGCTCGTTGTCGACGGTCTCGCCACGAACGTCGTCATCCACCAGGCCATGCTGCTCAACGAGACCTTCCTGGAGGGTCGGATGACCACGAACCTTCTGGACCGGGTCGGGAGTGCGGCCTTCCTGGCTGCGGCCGCGCGCGGGTGACGCGCGTGTGCGCGGGACGGGAACGTCGTGCACACCTGCACAGACCGGCCCGCATGTGCACCCTCAAAACGGCGACACTGGAGCCAATCAACCCGGAGCTGCCCATGACCACCACGACCGCCGAGACGACGATCCACACCGCGTCCGAGATCCAGGCCCTGATCCCGCATCGCTGGCCATTCCTGCTCGTGGACCGGATCGTCGAGTACGACGCGGAGGCGAAGCGGATCGTCGGGATCAAGGGAGTGACCGCGTCGGAGTGGTATTTCCAGGGTCACTTCCCGTCGCTCCCGGTGATGCCCGGCGTGCTCCAGGTGGAGGCGCTCGCCCAGACCATGGCCGTGTACGTGGCGAAGCAACCGGGGTTTGGTGACCGGATCGGGCTCTTCGCCGGCATCGACGAGTGCCGCTTCAAGCGGATCGTGAGCCCGGGCGACACGCTCCGGCTCGAGGTCACGATGGACAAGCTGGGCGGCCGATTCGGACGCGGGCACGGCGTCGCCACTGTCGACGGGGAGACCGCCTGCCAGGCGACCCTGAGCTTCATCATCCCCGCCGAAGGCGTTCT
>JBBEBJ010000136.1:17363-21034 GCA_040882425.1 Chloroflexota bacterium
ATGACTCGACTCATCGTTCTCTCGGATGTGCACGGCAATCTCGTCGCCCTGGAGGCCGTGCGCAAGGCGATCCGTGCCGAGAAACCCGATCTCGTCGCCATCGCCGGCGACCACGTGCTCAACGGTCCCGACCCGGCCGGGACGATCGATCTCCTGCAACAGATGGAGACCGAAGGCGCCGCCATCATCAGCGGCAACACCGACATCGCCGTTGCCGATTTCGATTACTCGGCCGCCTTTCCGTGGATGGCCGACGGCGTGCCGGAAACGTTCCAGGCGGCGGCCGAGTGGGCGCATGACGCCCTCGGCGACGACCGCGTGGCCTGGCTGCGACGGCTGCCGTCGGAGCGCCGCCTGCGGGCCGATGACGGGACGATGATCCTGATCTGCCATGCCTCGCCCGGCTCGCAGACGGCCGGCTTCGACCAGGTGCTCGAGGCGAGCATCGTGACCGAGCGTGTCTCGCGCACCGACGCGCGCGTGATCGCGTGCGGCCACACCCACCTTCCCGAGGTCCGCGACCTCGGCTGGAAGCTGATCGTCAACGCCGGCTCCGCCGGCTACGTCTTCGACGGCGACCCGACGGCGTCCTGGGCCCGCATCGACATCGGCGATGGCGAGATCACGGCCGAGATCCGACGCACCGAGTTCGACGCCCTGGCGGTCGCCAACGCGATCTCCGCCCGCGGTATCCCCGGCGACGTCTACCGAGCGGCCACGGTCCGAACGGGCAAGCTGGTCCGATGAGCCGGCCCGCCATCACGACGCCCCGCCGCGTCGTGATCACCGGGATGGGCATGGTGTCGGCCCTAGGCAACGACGTGCCGACCACCTGGGAAGGTCTCGTGGCGGGTCGGTCGGGCATCCGCACGATCGAGGCGTTTGATCCGTCGCGGCTCGATTCGCAGGTCGCCGGTGAGGCCCGGGGGTTCGACGCGAGCGGGCTCCTCGACCGCAAGGAGCTCCGCCGGACGGATCGGTATGCCCAGTTCGGGCTCGTGGCCACGGCCGAGGCGCTTCGCCAGGCCGGTCTCCCGGACCGGTTCGAAGGGGAGCTCGCGGAGCGGACGGGCGTGATCCTGGGGACCGGTCTTGGCGGCGTCGGGACGCTGGTCGAGGGGTTCACAACGAATGCCCTGCGGGGGCCCGGCCGGATCAGCCCGTTCCTCGTGCCGATGGGCATCCCCAACGTGGGTGCGGGTCAGGTCGCCATCCAGTTCGGGATGACCGGCCCAAACTTCGCCACCGTGTCCGCGTGCGCCACGGGTGGCCATGCCATCGGCGAAGCAAGCGAGATCATCCGTCGCGCCGACGCGGACGTCATGATCGCGGGCGGGGCTGAGGCGGCCATCTTCGAGGCGATGGTGGGCGGCTTTGACGCGATGAAGGCGCTGTCGACGCGAAACGACGATCCCGCTGGAGCTTCGCGCCCGTTCGATTCCGGCCGTGACGGCTTCGTCATCGGCGAGGGTGCGGGCGTGGTGGTCCTCGAATCGCTCGAGCATGCCGAGGGGCGCGGCGCAGCCATCCTTGCCGAGCTGGTGGGCTACGGCGCGACGGCAGACGCGTCTCACATCACCCTTCCGGCGCCCGGCGGGATCGGCGCCGTCCGGGCGGCGCGGCGGGCACTCGAGAAGGCCGGCCTCGCACCCGCCGATGTCGACCACGTGAACGCCCACGCCACCTCGACGCCCGAAGGCGACAAGGCCGAGCTCCAGGCCATCCGCTCGATCTTTGGTGACGACGCCGGCCGGATCTCGATCACGGCCAACAAGTCGATGCTCGGGCATACCCTCGGCGCCGCCGGTGCGATCGAGGCGATCGTGACGGTCCTGTCGATCCGCGAGGGCTGCATCCCGCCGACGATCAACCTGGTCGACCCCGACCCCGAGGGTGCTGGTCTCGACCTGACCGCCAACGTCGCGGCGCGGCGCGAGGTACGCGTCGCGCTGAGCAACTCCTTCGGGTTCGGTGGCCAGAACACCGCCCTGGTCATCCGGCGGTGGAACGCATGACCGACGCCGCACGTCCGGCGGAGGGTCCCGAGGCAGTTGGCGGGCAAGACGATGACCTGCTCGCCCTGATTGACCGGCTGGCCGAGCTGCTCCACCACTCGGACCTGACCGAGCTCGAAGTCGAATCGGGTGGCACCGGTGTCGTCCTGCGCAAGGCTGTCGCTATTCCTCAGGGGCCGGGGGGATCCGCAGCGGCCCCGGCGCAGGCGCAAGCGCATGCCGATGAGGCCGCGGTCGGTCGCGATCCGGTTGCCCCGAGCGTCCCGTCGATCAAGGCGCCGCTGACCGGCATCTTCTACGCCTCGCCGGCGCCCGGCACCGCGCCATACGTGCAAGTAGGTGGGGAGGTCGCGGTCGGCCAGATCATCGGCCTGATCGAGGCGATGAAGCTCTTCAACGAGATCAAGTCGGACCTTGCCGGGCGTGTCGTCCGTGTCGTCCCCGAGAGCGGCGCGCTGGTCAAGGCGAAGCAGCCACTGATCGAGGTGGAACCGCTGTGAGCACGCTCGTCCATCATGCCCATGTCACCGGGTGGGGCCGGTACGCGCCAGAACAGGTCCTGACCAATCGCGATCTCGAGCGGATCGTGGACACGTCCGACGAGTGGATCGTGTCCCGGACCGGGATTCGGGAGCGCCGCGTGGCCGCTGCCCACGAGACGACCGCCTCGATGGCCGCGGTTGCGGGCCTGCGGGCGATCCGGACCGCGGGGATCGACCCGGACGAGATCGACCTGATCCTGCTCGCCACCCTGACGCCCGATTACTGGATGCCCTCGACCGCCGCGCTGGTCAAGGAGGCGATCGGGAACACCAGGGCCGCGGCGATGGACGTCTCGGCCGCGTGCTCCGGGTTCGTCTACGCCTTCGCGACGGCGCAGGCCTACATCGCGAGCGGTCTCGCGAACCACGTCCTGGTGATCGGTGCGGAACTGCTGACGCGCTTTCTCGACTACACGGACCGCAGCACCTGCATCCTCTTTGGCGACGGCGCCGGCGCGGTCGTCCTGTCCGCGTCGGACGAGCCGGGCGGCAGCCTGGCGTTCGAGATGACGACCGAGCCGCAGGGCGCCTACATGATCTGGCTGCCCGCGGGCGGCGCGAAGGCTCCTCCCAGCGCCGGGACGATCGCGCGCGGCGAGCACTACATCCGGATGGAGGGCAACCAGACCTACCGGTTTGCCACCAGGACGATGGCCACGACCGCCCTCACCGCCATCCGCAAGGCGGGCCTGGAACCCGACGACATCAAGCTGTTCATCCCGCACCAGGCCAACAACCGGATCATCGAGGCCGTGGCCAAGGGCCTCAACCTGCCGATGGATCGGATGTACGTCAACCTCGACCGGTACGGCAACACGTCCGCGGCGTCGGTCCCGATCGCCCTGGCCGAGGCGGTCAACGAGGGACGGCTTGACGTCGGCGACCGGGTGGTGCTCGTGGCGTTCGGCGCGGGCTTCACGTCGGGTGCCGTGGCGATCGAGTGGACCGCGGATCCCGCGCGCGGTATCGCCGGGGACGCGGCTGTCCGGCCGGAGGACGTCCAGGTGCGGCTTCCCGTCGATTGGGATTCGGTGGACCCGATCCCCGAGGCCCTGGCGGAGCTGATGCGACGGCCCGGCCCGGTGGACGTGCCGCTCGACGACGTTGCGCCGGG
>JBBEBJ010000137.1:0-3181 GCA_040882425.1 Chloroflexota bacterium
TCAGGGCTCCCACGACGAGCCAGGAGAGGCGGCGAGCCAGGCGGACTCGCCGGCGCGAAGAGTCGTTCATTTGCAGATCCCCAAGCTGTGAAGGTCGGCCAATCGGCCCTGGATGATGACGGACCCGAATCGGTGAGCCCCCGATGAAGCTCACTCCCCGATCGAGCCACGGAAGAATTGCACATTCCTGGTACCCGGTCCAGTACGTTGGTATGCGTAGACCTCACCGGACCAAACCTCACCACACCAAGGGGTATCGGATCGTGTTGCGAGGTCGCACCAAACCGGTCCTGGAGGCCCGGTACGAATGACCCAGGACCCGTCCCGCTACGATGAGCCCTCAGCGCCAAACAGCAGCATCCTGGAGTTCGCCCGCCGGTGACCACGCCAACATTGCGCCGCCTCGTTCGCGATGGGATCGAGGGTGCATGGTCGCGCGCGATCGAGGCCGGGTTGCTGCCCGAGCTTGCCGCCGATGCGCGTCCAATGCTCGAGGTCGAGCGACCGGCGGATCCCGGGCACGGCGATTTCGCCAGCAGTCTCGCGCTGAAGCTCGCCAGGCCCTGCCGGATGCCGCCGTTGGCGATCGCCTCGGTCCTCGCCGCGGAGCTGACGAACGAGATCGCGCGCAACGCGGCCGGAACCCCCATCGCCGCTGCCGAAGCCGCCGCGCCCGGGTTCCTCAACATGCGGCTCGCGGATCACACGCTGGAGACGACGATCGCGGCGGCGCTCGCAGAGCCCGAGGCCTGGGGTCGGGTCGCACCAATCCGTCCGCGGTCGGTGAACGTCGAATTCGTCTCAGCCAACCCGACCGGTCCGCTCCATATCGGCAACGCCCGGGGCGCGTTCGTCGGCGACCTGCTCTGCCGAGTCCTCGAAGCCGGCGGTCAACGAGTCACGCGGGAGTACTACTTCAACGACGTCGGGGGCCAGATCCCGAACCTGGGTGCGTCCATCGCCGCGATCCGACAGGGCGAGGAAGTCCCGGCCGATGGCTACCACGGCGACTACGTCCACGAGCTCGCGCAGGCGGTTCCCGACGACCTTTGGACGGAGGCCACGGCGTCGGGGGCAGACACCAGCGGCATCCTCGGTCACTGGGCCGCGTTGCGCGTCCGTGAAGGGATCGAGCGGAGCCTGGCCAGCCTCGGCGTCCGGTTCGACGTCTGGACGACGGAGGGCTCTCTGCACGCCGGCGGCTGGGTCGATCGCGCCGTCGAGCGACTCCGGGCCGCGGGCCACGTCTACGAACAGGACGGTGCGATCTGGTTCCGGTCGACCGACTTCGGCGACGACAAGGACCGGGTGATCATCCGCTCCAACGGCGAGCCGACCTACTTCGCCGCCGACATCGGCTACGTGACCGAGAAGTTCAGCCGCGGGTTCGACCACCTGATCTACGTCTGGGGTGCCGATCACCACGGGACGGTCGCGCGGGTGCGAAACGCCGCGAAGGCGATGGGCTATGACCCCGACGCGGTCCACATGCTGCTCTACTCGTGGGTCCGCTTCGTGCGCGATGGCGTGGAGGTCTCCATGTCCAAGCGGGCCGGCGACTTCATCACGCTCGACGAGCTCCTGGGCGAGATCGGCGTCGATTCGGCGCGCTGGTTCTTCGCTTCGCGATCGGTCAATACCGGGATCGACTTCGACATCGAGCTGGCCAAGAAGCAGTCGGCCGAGAACCCCGTCTACTACGTCCAGTACGCCCACGCGCGGATCGCGTCGATCGTGCGCAAGGCGATCGACGTCGGCCTGGCGCCCGCGAGCGACGTGGCCGGCTGGCTGACCGACGCGCCCGAGGCGGCGCTGGCGCGGGCCGTCGCGAGATTCCCGGAGGTGATCGAGGACGCCGTCGCGGCCGAGGAGACGCACGGGATCACGGCGTACGCAACCGAGCTGGCGACGACCTTCCACGCCTTCTACCGCGATGCGCGCGTCGTCGATCAGGGTGCACCCGAGCGATCCGCCGCACGCCTTGCCCTGGCCGGCGCGACCCGCATCACGCTCGCCAACGCCCTTGGCTTGTTGGGGATCTCCGCGCCCGAGTCGATGTAGGGCCTCGGACGGAGTCGATCGGGCGGCGGGCCTCAGACGCCGGTCGCGCCGAAGATCACGTCGAGCGCGAGCAGGGACTCGGTGTCGGAGGCGATCAGGATCGTCACGCCTTTGCCGGCCGGGGCGGAGATCCGTGCCGGGTTGGCCAGACCGTCGACCGCCGGCTGCGCCGCGTCGAGGAACTCGGTGGCGTCCCGGGGCGTGTCCCAGGTCGTTTCGATGACGACGCCCCAGGCATCGTTGGGTCCTTCGACGACCGCGAGCCGGTCGCCGCCCCAGCCGGCCGCCGCCGTGGCCGCGGCGTCGGCGCTCAAGCCGGCTTCGCGAAGCCAGATCCCGAGCTGGAGCTCGCCGAGCGTGTCCTCGAGCGGGACCGACCAGCCGTCGCCCAGCTGGGCGGCGAGGTCGTCCGGCAGATCGACGGAGACCGGCGCTTCCCTCGCCGCGTACGCCTCGGGATGGAGGATCTGCTCCGTCGAGGTGGGCATCCGGTCGTACATGGCGTCGACGGCCGCCCAGCCACCCCGCAGCTGGGCCGCCTGGACGAAGGTCAACCCCGTCGTGTACGGGAACAGCAGGGTCTCCCGCAGGATCGCGGGCATCCGCTCCAGGAGGGCCACCGCCTCCGGGTCGTTGCTGAGGGCAAGCAATTCGGCTAGGTCCGAGAGATCGAAGTTCTCCGCGCCCCACAAGGTCATCACGAGGGTCGCATCGCCTTCGTAGACCGCCTGGCGGGCCAGGATCCGGTCGCTCTGGTCCAGGATCCCGTCCTGGTCGGTGAAGACCGTCGTGTTCTGGTCCTGCAGGGCATGGCCGTACTCATGCGCGAAGGTGACCCGTTCATTCACGCCGGGCAACCCGGTCCTGGACACGATGTAGAGCGTGTCCTCGTCGCTGCGGTAGAAGCCCGCCACACCTCCGCTCAGCAGGTCGAGGGTCAGCTCACGAAGGTCGGCATCGGCCGAGATCAGCCCGAGGGCCTTGTAGAGCCGCTCGTTGGCCGCCACGTATTCGGGCGGTGTCTCCTCGTCGAACAGCTCCGTGATCATCGTGCGCAGTTCGGCTTCGTCGATGACCCTGCGGGCGACATCTCGCACGGGATCGAGGCCGCGGATGGCGA
>JBBEBJ010000138.1:0-17490 GCA_040882425.1 Chloroflexota bacterium
ATCGCGTCTTCGAGCAGGACGCGATGGCCAGGCGCGAGGCCTGCAAGATCCCGGCTCTGGCCACGACCGCGGCCCGAACCGCCGCCGCCGACGACGCCGACGCCGTCACGCCCGGAGCTGCCCAGTGACCGACGAAGCAGCTCCCCTCGAGGCGTCGACGCTCACCAAAAAGGAGCGGATGGCGATCCTGCGCCACGACATGCCGGAGCAGGACGCCGTGGGTCGGTCGCACAACTTCGGCGAGGTCAACCTCGGCTACGTGCTCGAGATCGCCCGGCAGGAAGCGGAGCGTTGCCTCCAGTGCCCCAAGGAGTACTGCATCGACGGCTGCCCCGTCGCCGTCAACATCCCTCGCTTCATCTCGTTCCTGCGCGACGGCGATGTCCGCTCGGCGGCCGAGTCGCTCCTCGGTGACAACGCCCTCCCCTGCGTGACCGGGCGGGTCTGCCCGCAGGAGACGCAATGCGAGCAGGTTTGCCTCCGCGCCAAGACCGGCAAGCCGGTCGCGATCGGCTACCTCGAGCGCTTCGTCGCCGACTGGGCGCAGAACCACCTCGACCAGCTCGGCCGCGCGGCGCCGCTGCAGACGGGCAAGCGGGTCGCCGTCGTCGGCTCGGGACCGGCCGGCTTGACCGCGGCGGGCGAGCTTGCCAGGTCGGGCCACGACGTCACGGTCTTCGAGGCCTTCCATGCCGCCGGCGGCGTGCTGATCTATGGCATCCCCGAGTTCCGCCTGCCAAAGGCGATCGTCCAGGCTGAGGTGGATCGACTCATCGCCGGCGGGGTCAAGATCCAGCCGAACGCGATCATCGGCAAGACCTACACCCTGGCCGAGCTGCGCGAGCAGTTCGACGCCATCTTCATCGCCGTCGGGGCCGGACTGCCGGTGTTCATGAACGTCCCCGGCGAGAACCTCAAGGGCGTGCTGAGCGCCAACGAGTACCTCACCCGGGTCAACCTGATGGGCGCCTGGAACCCCGATTCCGACACGCCGGTCCTCCACGGCCAGCGGGTGGTCGTGGTTGGTGGCGGCAACGTCGCGATGGACTCGGTGCGGACGGCACGCCGGCTCGGTGCCGCCGAGGCCAGGATCGTGTATCGCCGCTCCCACGACGAGCTCCCCGCACGAGCGGAGGAGGTCCACCACGCGGAGCAGGAGGGCGTCAGCTTCGACTTCCTGGTCGCGCCGCTCGAGGTCCTCGGCAATGACGAGGGCTGGGTGCAGGGATTGCGCTGCCAGCGAATGGAGCTCGGTGAACCCGACGACTCCGGTCGTCGGCGGCCCGTTCCGATCGAGGGCTCCGAGTTCGTGATCGACTGCGACATGGTCGTCGTCGCCATCGGCACGCGCTCGAACCCGATCCTGACGGCGACCGCGCCCGATCTCACCGTCAACGAGTGGGGCTACATCGTCACCGACGAAACCGGCATGACGAGCATCCCGGGCGTGTTCGCCGGCGGCGACATCGTCCGCGGCGCCGCGACTGTGATCCTGGCGATGGGTGACGGCAAACGGGCCGCGGCCTCGATCGAGCGGTGGCTCAACGGCGAAGTCGACGCGGGGACCGGAGACGCGACGGAGACCGCGGCGGTCCACGCCCCCCCAGCGGGACCTGTCCCCGCCGAGGCTGGCTGACCGTCTCCCGCGCATCCGGCTACGGGGTGTGCGATGCCCGATAGTGCCTCGCCAGCAGGTCCTCGCCCCAGTCATTGGCCAGGTCGCGCCAGACGCTGTGGATGTGGTTGGCGCGGTTCTGGGTGTTGTCGTACTCGATGAGGAGGCTCGGGCCGCGGATCGCGTAGTAGTGGCCCCGGCCCGTCGTATCGGGGCCTGCCCAGGCAAAGGTGACTGATTCCAGGCCGGCGCCGCGGATCCGGTCCCATTCCGCCGTGGCGATGTCCGGATGCGCCCGCTCCACGTAGTGTCGGATCAACCCTTCGAGACCGGCCTGCTGTGCCGGCTCGAGCTGGTCGTGGCGGATCCCGGTCGGCACGTCACGTAGATCGGCCCGCCGTCCGTTCCCACTCAGGATGTCCGGCGGCGCCACCGGATCGACGACGGCGAGCTCCCGCTGCGCCGGTGAGAGGCTCGCGAGCAGGGCCCGAGCGAGGCGCTCCTCCCCGTCGATCGCGCGACGCCCGGCTAGCGGGCCGTCAGGGACCGTCGCCGGGTTGGCGCCGAGGAACGACGGCGCGGTCCCGACCACCTGGTCTTCGGCCAGCGTCGTATGCACCGCGAGATGGTGTCCGCCGACCCGCCAGCTCCAGGGCCCCTGGCCGCCCGGCTCCCCGAAGGCCGCGAACCAGTAGCGCTCTGGATCGCGAACGATCCCGCTCCGACCCGACCGCCGCTCGAGGTCGCCGAGGATCGGCTCGAGGGCGATGATCGCACGCACCTCGGCGGCGCCGCGGGGGCTCATTGCGGCGTCCACGATGGCCATCGCCGCCGTCCGCTGTGGGTCGGTCATGGCGGCGAGCGCGAGGCCCTGCCGCGTTCCTGGCCGGTAGTCCCAGGCAAATCGCTCGCCCGACTCGAACGGGAAGACGGCACTCGTGCGTTGCTCGCGATCGAGTGTCCCGAGCCAATGGAGCGCCGCGGCCCGGATCCGGCTGGCCGCGTCGGCCGGAGCCGACCCGGTCTCGTGCGGCCCGCCTCCGACGGTCATCTCAGGACCGGGCAGCGTCCAGCCGATCGAGGATGAGCCGGGTCACGCCCTCCACCGGCACCCGGTCCTGCGCCATCGTGTCGCGGTCGCGCACGGTCACCGCGCCGTCCTCGAGCGAATCGACGTCGACCGTCACGCACCACGGCGTCCCGATCTCGTCCTGTCGCCGGTAGAGCTTGCCGATCGCGGCGGTGTCGTCGTAGACGGCCATGGTGTGGCGCTGCAGGTCCGCCTTGATCCGGTGGCAGAGCTCGACGATCTCGGGGCGCTTCTTGAGCAGCGGCAGGACGGCCACCTTGTACGGCGCGAGCTCGGGGTGGAGGGCCAGGGAGACGCGCTTCTCGCCGCGGACCTCCTCCTCGCGGTAGGCGTCGATCAGGAAGGTGAACGCCGAGCGGTCCGCTCCCGCGGCCGTCTCGACGATCCACGGGATCACGTGTTCATTGGTCGCCTGGTCGAAGTACTCGAGCGTCTCGCCGCTCGCCTCGGAGTGGCGCGACAGGTCGAAGTCGCCGCGGTTGTGGATGCCCTCGAGCTCCTTCCAGCCGAATGGGAAGCGGTACTCGACATCGATCGCCTTCTTGGCGTAGTGGGCCAGCTCGTCGGGGGCGTGCTCGCGCAGACGAAGCCGCTCCGGCGCGACCCCGTAGCGCTCGTACCACGCGCGGCGCCGCGGCAGCCAGTCCTCGAACGCGGCGGCCGCCTCGGCGTCGGGGCGGACGAAGTACTGCATCTCCATCTGCTCGAACTCGCGCATCCGGAAGACAAAGTTCCCCGGGCTGATCTCGTTGCGGAACGACTTGCCGATCTGGGCGATCCCAAAGGGCAGCTTCTTGCGCGAGGACTGCAGGACGTTCTTGAAGTTCACGTACGAGCCCTGCGCCGTCTCCGGACGCAGGTAGATGACGGACGCGTCCTCCTCGACCGGCCCCATGAACGTCTTGAACATCAGGTTGAACCGGCGTGGCGGCGATAGCGGCCCACCGTCGTGTGGGCACTTGAGGCCCAGGCGCTCCACGATCCCCTCGTCGCGCAGGTCCGTGGCCGACAGGTCCTCGGCGCCGGGCAGCTCGTCCAGCCGGTACCGCCGCCGGCACGTCGCGCATTCGACCAGCGGGTCGCTGAAGCTGCCGACGTGGCCCGACGTCACCCAGACCTGCGGGTGCATCAGGATCCCGGCGTCGAGACCCACGATGTCGTCGCGCTCCTGGACCATCGCCCGCCACCAGGCGCGCTTGACGTTGTTCTTGAGCTCGACGCCCAGTGGGCCGTAGTCCCAGACGGCGTTGATCCCGCCGTAGATCTCGGACGACGCGAAGATGAAGCCGCGTCGCTTCGAGAGGGACACGATCGTGTCGAGATCGGCCACGGCGGGCGCGACGTCGTTCGGGTCGGAAGTGGGAGCGTGGGTCACGACGACTCCGGATGCGGAGGTGGGCGATCGATCCTAGCAGAAGGGGCTTGACAGACCGGCGTTGGTTCGTATAGTTCGGTCGATCGACCGAGTTCGGTCGATCGACCGACCATCAAGGTCCGGCGGTATACGAAACGGAGCGTCCCAATGGCATACGAGATCGAAGGTCGCCTGCTCGAGGTCTGCACCTGCAACGTCCTCTGCCCGTGCTGGGTCGGCGAGGACCCCGACTACAAGACGTGTGACACGACGATCGCCTGGGGGATCGAGAAGGGCACGATCGACGGCGTCGGCGTCGATGGCCTGACCCTCGCCGTCTCGGCGCACATCCCGAAGAACATCCTCATCCCAAAGTCGTGGAAGGCGGTCGTCTTCGTCGATGAGCGCGCCACGGCCGACCAGGAGGGTGCACTGCTGCGGTTGTTCACCGGCCAGCTGGGCGGCCCGGTCGCCGACCTCGCCGGTCTGATCGGCGAAGTCGTGGCGGTCGAACGGGCACCGATCACGTTTACGGTCGACGGTGGCAAGGGCCGCCTCGTGATCGGCGAACGCGTCAACGCGGAGATGGCGCCATTCGTCGGTGCGACCGGGAACCCGACGACGCTCGCGGAGACGGTCTTCAGCACGATCCCGGGTTCTCCCGTCTACGCGAGCAAGGCGAGCCGGTACACGCGCGATGGCAGCGGCCACGGCATCCCGAGCGTCGACCTCACGGATCACAACGCGCTGCAGGGCCACTTCCGGTTCGCGGCCTGACCGGACAGGATCGGGCGTCCCATGTTCACCGCCGCTCATCTCCGCGCGCCGCGCCGCGATCGAGCGATCCTCATCGGATCGCTCCTCGCGCTGGCGGTCGCCGCCTGGTTGTCGCTCTGGCTGTGGGAGGGCTCGCCCTATCGCGGCTATCTCGACCACGACGCGCGCGGCGCGCCTACCGTGCTCAGCTCGGGGCTGTTTACCGTCGGTTGGTTGCTCATGATCGTGGCGATGATGCTGCCCAGCAGCGTCCCGCTCGTCGTGACGTTCGCGGCACTCGTCGGGCGGCGTGCTCGGCCTCGGCTGCTCGTGGCCCTGCTGCTCGTCGGCTATCTCGCCATCTGGGCGGGGTTCGGCATGGCCGCATGGGTGGCCGATCGTGTCGTTCACGCGGCCGTGGATTCGGTTCCATGGCTCGCCGAACGCCCGCAGGTGATCATCGCGGCGACGTTGCTGACGGCCGGTCTCTGGCAGTTCAGCCCCCTGCGCGATCGCTGCCTGGATGCTTGCCGGAGCCCGCTCGGGTTCGTGCTCAATCGGTGGCGCGGAAGCTCCGAGCGACGGGAGGCACTCCTCATGGGCGTGGCCCACGGGGCGTTCTGTATCGGCTGTTGCTGGTCCCTGATGCTCGTCATGTTCGGGGTCGGCCTCGGCAGCCTCGTCGCGATGCTCATGCTGGGGGCCGTGACCGCGATCGAGAAGAACCTCCCCCAGGGCCGGCGTCTCACGCGACCGCTCGGCATCGTTCTCGTGTTGGCAGCCGTCTACGCGATCGCCGGATGAGCGATGGGTCGTATGCTCCGCGCATGGCCGAGCCGATCGCGACCACAGAGCGAACAAGAGCCGAGCGGCGCGACGGGGCTACTGCCGACACCCGTTCCGCGATCGTCGGCGCGGCGAGGAGCCGCCTGCTCGCGGATGGGTATGCCAACCTCTCCACCCGGCGCGTCGCGATTGCCGCGGGCGTGCCACTCAGCCAGATCCACTACCACTTTGGATCGAAGCGCCAACTCATCCTGGCAGTGCTCGCGGCCGAGAACGAGCGGCTCCTGCACCGACAACGCGAGATGTTCGATGCACCAGAGCCGCTGTGGGTCCGCTGGGACCTCGCCTGCGACTTCCTCGAGTCGGACCTCGCTTCGGGGTATGTCCGGATCCTCCAGGAGATGATCGCCGCCGGTTGGTCCGATCCGGAGGTGGCTGCTGCCGTCCGCGAGATGCTCGCCGGGTGGTACCGGCTCCTCGCCGATGTCGCGAGGCGCGAAGAAGGGCGGGGCGTGAACCTCCACGGGTTCACCCCGGACGAGGTGGCGGCGTTGATGGCGACGCCGTTTCTGGGCGCCGAGGAGTTGGTCCTGCTCGGCGTGACCGAATCGACGCTCCCGGTCCGCTCTGCTGTGCGGAAGGTCGGGGTGCTGTTGCGACAGGTCGCCCACGGCCATGGTCCCGGCGCCACCTAGGGGCGCCGGCACACCGGCGCCCGTCGCCGGTCAGGGCGTCCCACCCGAACAAACTCGTGCGCGATACCCGGATGATTCGGACATCATCGAGCGGGATGGAGTCCGCGTCTTCTACGAGGTCTACGGCGCGGGCGAGCCGACGATCCTGCTGCTACCGACGTGGTCGATCATCCATTCGCGGTTCTGGAAGATGCAGATCCCCGATCTGTCACGACGCTATCGGGTGCTCACCTTCGATCCGCGCGGGAACGGCCAATCCGACCGTCCGGTCCGCGCGGGAGCCTACGCCGAGACCGAGTATGCCGCGGACGCGCTCGCGGTCATGGATGCAACCGAAACCGAACGTGCGGTGATCGTCTCGCTGTCGATTGGGGCCCAGCGTGCGCTCGTGCTCGCTTCGGACCACCCGGAGCGCGTCTCGGGTGCCGTCTTCGTCGGCCCAGCCCTCCCCCTGGCAAAGACGCTGCCCGGACGCGAGCTCGCCCGAAGATTCACCGAGGAGCTCGACACTGACGAGGGCTGGGCCAAGTACAACAGCCACTACTGGCGGCGCGACTACCGGGCATTCCTCGAGTTCTTCTTTGGTGAGTGCTTCTCCGAGCCGTACTCGACGAAGCCATGGGACGACACCGTGGCCTGGGGCCTTGAAACGGATCCGGAGTCGCTGATCCTGTCGGAGCATGGCCCGGGTCTTGCCGATCGCGACGAGGTGATCGCCCGGTGCAGGGGGGTCCGTTGCCCGGTGCTGGTGATCCACGGCAGCGAGGACCGGATCCGGCCCCATGCCCATGGTGAGGCGCTGGCCGAAGCCACGGGTGGACGGTTCGTCAGCATGGAGGGTGCGGGCCACATCCCGAACGTCCGTGACCCGGTGCACGTGAACCTGCTCATCCGTGACTTCGTGCGCCGCGTCGGAACGACGCGCGGCGTCGGAACGACGCGACGGAGCGGAGGTCGCGGCTGATGCGTGCGGTCGAGCCGGACGTGACCGGGGTCGTCGAGAGCTCAGACGGCGTCAGGATCGCCTACGAAGTCTTTGGTGCCGGCGATCCCACGATCGTGTTCATCCCGTCGACCCCAATCGTGCACTCCCGGCAATGGAAGGGCCAAGTCCCCTACTTCAGCCGATTCCACCGGATCATCACCTTCGACGGCCGCGGAAACGGCCGATCGGACCGGCCGACCGCGCCCGAGGCCTACCTCGAGACCCGTCTGGTCGGGGACATCGAAGGGGTCATGGGCGCGACGGGGACGGAGGCGGCCGTCCTCGTCGGCCTGTGCGGGGACGGCGTCTGGCGGGCGATCCAGCTTGCGGCGACCAGACCCGAGCGCGTCCTCGGGATCGTGGCATTCGCCGCCGGCGTCCCACTTCTTTCGCCTCCGCACCCCTGGCGGGTCCAGTGGTCGTTCGATGACGTCCTGCCCACGGACGAGGGCTGGGCGAAGGTGAACCGCCACTACTACAGGCGCGACTATCCCGGGTTCGCCCAGTTCTTCTTCAGCGAGATCACGTCCGAGCCGCATTCGACCAAGCAGATCGAGGATGCGGTCGAATGGGCGATCGAGGGATCGGTCGACGCGATGATCGCGGACGCCGACGTCCAGAACGGAACGGAGCTCCCCACGGTCGAAGCTACGTGTCGAGCGGTCCGCTGTCCGATGCTGCTGGTCCACGGCACCGAGGACCGTTGCCAGCCGATCTCCCGATCCCGACGACTGGCCGAGCTCACCGGCGCCCCGCTCGTCGAGATCGAGGGCGCCAACCACATGATCCCGGGCCGGCACCCGGTCCTCGCCAACCTGCTGATCCGCGACTTCGTCCAGAACCTCGCACAGGAGACCGTCCGTTGACCGCGTCATCTCCGTCCCGATCCTGGACGCGCGCCTTGGCGCGCCAACGTCGGGCGCTGTTCATCTCCTCCCCGATCGGTCTGGGCCACGCCCAGCGTGACGTGACCATCGCGGATGAGCTCCGAAAGCTCCATCCCGACCTCGAGATCGAGTGGCTGGCGCAGCATCCCGTCACCGCGGTCCTGGAGGCCAGAGGCGAGCGGGTTCACCCGCTGAGCGCGGAGCTCGCCTCCGAATCGGCGCATATCACGGCCGAATCCTCCGAGCATGACCTGAACGCGTTCCAGGCCATCCGGCGCATGGACGAGATCCTGGTCGCCAACTTCATGGTCTTCCACGACGCCGTCTCGGAGGGCAAATACGACCTCGTCATCGGCGACGAGGCCTGGGAGATCGATCATTTCCTCCACGAGAACCCGGAGCTGAAGCGAACCGCCTTCGCGTGGATGACCGACTTTGTCGGCTGGCTGCCCATGCCCGACGGCGGCGAGCGTGAGGCGTTCGTGACCGCGGACTACAACGCCGAGATGATCGAACACGTCGAACGCTTCCCGCGCATCCGCGACCGAGCCATCTTCGTGGGCGAACCCGATGACATCGTGCCCGATGACTTCGGGCCCGGCCTGCCAGCCATCCGGGACTGGACCGAGCGCCACTATGCGTTCAGCGGCTACGTCACCGGGTTCGATCCGGCGCCACTCATCGAGCGGCGCAGTGAGCTTCGCCGTGAGCTCGGCTACCACGCGGACGAGCGGGTGGTCATCGTCACCGTCGGGGGATCGGGCGTCGGTGAAGCGCTCCTTCGGCGGGTCATCCAGGCCTTCCCCGACGCCGCCCGGCGGGTGAATGGCCTGCGGATGATCGCGGTCGCCGGACCGAGGATCGACCCAGCCGTCCTCGAATCGCCACCCGGCGTCGAGGTCCGTGCCTTCGTCCCGGAGCTCTACAAACACCTCGCCGCTTGCGATCTGGCCGTCGTCCAGGGAGGCCTGACGACGACAATGGAGCTGGCGGCCGCGCGCCGCCCATTCCTGTACTTCCCGTTGCGCAACCACTTCGAGCAGAACCGTCACGTTCGGCACCGGCTCGATCGGTACGGCGCCGGTCGCTGCATGGACTACGCGACGTCGCCCCCGGAGGTCATCGCCGAGGCGATCGCCACCGAGATCGACCGGTCGATCGACTGGCGACCGGTCGAGAGCGACGGCGCCGCCCGCGCCGCGGCGCTCATCGCGCCGCTCATCTGATTCGATTGCCCGACCGCTCGGCCGGCCACCAACCCGCTCAGCCCAGGCGCCAGCGGCTCGCCGTGATCACGATCGGGATCGGGTAGTTGATCGAGTGTTCGCATCGGTTGTGGTGTCCTCCGTCCTTCAGGTCGAGGCTCGAACTTCGTCGAGGAAGGCAAGCGAGCGTGCATCACGCTCGAGGGCCTGGCGCACGAAGTCTCGCAGGGCGCCTTCGGTTTCGCGCTCGACCACGGGCGACAGCCGGAGCTCGGCAATCGCCTCGATGTCGAGCCGCTGGTAGGCCTTGAGCAGCTTGAGTGCCTCGAGGCTGAGATCCGTCCGACCGTGCCCGGGGCCCGGGCACCGCTCGCACAACACGCCACCGAGCGGCGGGACCCAGCGGAAGCGTTCGTTCGCCTCAAGGACACGGTCGCACTCGACGCAGCGATCGACCTCGGGGCGCTGTCCGAGCTCGTCGAGCAGGTGCATCTCGTACCAGCGCGCGACGCGCCCCGGTGCCATGCCCGCGTCGAGGAGCTCGTAGGCTCGGCGGATGAGGAGGTAGAGCGGCTCTGCCGCGTGGCGCTCCTCGAGCGAACGGTCGGCAAGCTCGGCCAGGTACCACGCGGTGGCCGTCGATTCGAGCGAGTCGCGCAGGTTCAGCCAGGCGTGACCGACGACCACCTGGGTCACGACGTCAAAGGTCCGGCCCCGGGCCAGGGCGACGGTAAGCTCGGCGAATGGCTCCAGGCTGCCCCCGAGCCGCGAAGTCGGTCGGCGTACGCCCTTGGCAATCGCCTTGAGCTTGCCGCCGCCGGGCGTGATGAGCGTGAGGACCCGATCCGCCTCGCCGAGATCGAAGCGGGAGAGGACGATCGCCTCGGTCGTGTAGCGGCGCGGCACGGGCATTGGCGCGACGGTAGCACCGAAGCAGCTGGCGCGGCGCAGGAAGTCAGTTCGTTCGACGATCGCCCTTGGGCGATATTGGGCGGCGGAGGTCACCGTCAGGGCCGGCTCGGGCGCGGGACGACCGACAATGACGAATCTCCAGACGTGCCCTGGTACCAGTGATCCAAACGGGCGCCTGCTGCGTACCCGGGGCAGGCGCCGGCACGGCTACGTCCCTCGTGCCGGCGCCGAACGGTGCGCTGGGGCGATGCGTGCCCGCGGCGCCCAGGCGCGTCGGTCCGGGGCGGCCTATCGTCGTGGGCGCCGCTCCACCTGGTGTGTGCCTGCCAACAGGCTACCTGCGCCGTACACGTTTCGTGTACACTGAAGCGCATGGCGACCGCATCGCAGGATCTCGACCTCGCCACCATGATCGCCGACACGGAGGCCGAGATCGTCCGCCTCGTCGGCGACCACGACCCCTCGACCCGCGGGCTGTACGAGATGGTTCGCTACCACCTCGCGCTCGATGGGTCGGGTGCGTCGGGTGGCAAGCGGATCCGACCGCTCCTCGGCCTCCTAGCCTACGCCAGCATCACCGGCGACCATCGACTCGCGCTGCCCGGCGCGGCCGCGGTCGAACTCGGGCACAACTTCTCGCTCGTCCATGACGACATCGAGGACGGCGACACGGAGCGCCGCCACCGCGCGACGCTCTGGACGATCCACGGGGTGCCCCAGGCGATCAACACGGGTGATGCCCTGTTCAGTTTGTCGCGGATCGCGCTCCACCGCCTCACCGAGCTCGGCTTCTCCGACGCCAAGGTCCTGCGGCTGATGCGGTTGTTCGACCAGACCTGCCTGCGCCTGTGCGAGGGCCAGTACCTCGATATCGAGATGAGCCGGTCCGACGAGCTGATGACCGTCGAGCTCTATTTCGACATGATCGGGCGCAAGACCGCGGCCTTGATCGCCGCTTCGATCGAGTCGGGCGCCCTCCTGGCAACCGACGACGAGGCGGTCATTCGCCGCTACCACGACTTTGGCTGGGCCCTCGGGATCGCCTTCCAGCTCAACGACGACCTGCTCGGGATCTGGGGCGCCGAAGAGGCCACCGGCAAGGAGGCCTCGGACGTCGCCCACAAGAAGAAGACGCTTCCGGTCATCTATGCCTACGAACACGCGGGACCCGAGGACCGCGCCCGCCTCGCCGAGCTCTACGCAAGCCCCGATCCGGGCGAGCGTGGCGTGGCCGAGATCATCGCCATCCTCGAGCGGAGCGGTGCCCGCGAGTACACGCGGGATCAGGCACGGCGCTACCGGGATCAGGCACTGGCCGAGCTGGCGGCCGCCGGTGTCGTCGAACCATCGGCGCGAGCGCATCTCGAGGGCATCATCGTCTCGGTGATCAACGCCTAGCCGAGACCTCCTCAGTCGGTCACGTGCACGCGAAGGGGTCGCGGTCGGCGACGCACCACTGGACGCAGTACACCCGGCCGTCACCAGGATCAGCGCGATGACCGACAGTGTTCGCATTCGGCGCTCCCATTGGTCCCCGGCGCGGATGAGACGTCGGCCGCCTACACGCAGTTTCGGGCGGGGCCCCGGCACGGTGCGGTCCTCAGGCGCAGATTCGCGATAGTTCCTTCGTGATCGCCATCCGAAACGACAGTTACCGCCATGTTCGGAACCAGTCCGCGCTCAGATGCGGATTGTGTGCGCTTGTGAGTAACGCGGCCCGGAAGGCGGAACTCGTGGCGCCGGGCGCCGGTCACGTGCGCCCGGGCCGGGCGGGGTGGCAGGGTCACGGTAAGGGTCGCGACCCGAGCGACAAGCAACCCTAGCGGTCCGCCTCGTCGTCGTTCGGTTCGCCGTCATTTCGCTCGCGGACGACAAGCACCTTCCCAACCCGGCGCCCGTCGGTCGTCTCGACGGTGAGCGTCAGCCCATCGACCTGTACCTGGTCGCCGGGCTTTGGCACGCCGCCGATCCGGTGGTAGATGAGTCCACCCACAGTGTCGTACTCGTCCTCGTCCTCGAGGCCGAGGGTGATGTCGAACAGCTCGGCCAGGTCGTCCACGGCGGCGCGCCCGTCGATCCGGGCCTCGTCGTCGGACAGCTTGACGATGAGCGGCTCCTCCACGTCGTACTCGTCCTGGATCTCGCCGACGATCTCCTCGAGCAGGTCCTCGATCGTGACCAGGCCTGCCGTGCCGCCGTACTCGTCGAGCACGATCGCGATATGGACCTTGCGTCGCTGGAACTCGTGCAGCAGGTCGTCGACGCTCATCGATTCGGGCACGAACACCGGTGTCCGCAGGAGCGTCCGTAGGGCGGGTGGCTCCCCGGCGGAGTCCTTCAGGTACGGCAGCAGGTCCTTGGCGTAGAGGATCCCGACGATCTCGTCGATCGTCTCCTCGTAGACCGGGATCCGGCTGTGGCCCTCCTCGATGACCTTGTCGACCGCCTCCTCTGTGGTCGCATCGGCAGCCAGGCTGACCATCGCGATGCGCGGAACCATGACCTCGTGGATGCGCTGATCGCCGAGCTCGATGACCGCGTGGATCATCTGCTCCTCCTCGGCCTCCAGGATCCCCTGCTCACCGCCCTGCTCGATGATCAATCGGAGCTCTTCCGCGCTGATCCGCTCATCCGCGGCGACGTCGGCGCCGAAGATCCGGCTGATCCGGCGGGTCGTCCAGGTCAGGAAGCCGACGAGCGGGCCGAAAACGGTCCCCAGGAAGTCGATGAACCGGCTGGTCGACATCGCCACGCGCTCGCCGTGGGCCAGGCCGATCTGCTTGGGGACGAGCTCGCCGAAGATGATCGTGAAAATGGTGAGCAACCCGGTGACAACGACCAGGGCGACGCCGCCGGCGATGTCCTGGAGCGGTCCGAAGGTCGCCAGCCACGCACTCATTCCGTCGACCAGGCTGACCGCTGCAAACGCCGACGCGAGGAACCCGAGGAAGGTGATGCCGACCTGGATAACCGCCAGGAAGCGGCCCGGGTTCTCCTTGAGGTGTTGGACCCGGAGGGCGCCGCGGTTGCCCTCGTCGATCAGCTGCTGGAGCCGGCTGCGGCGGATCGTCACGAGGGCGATCTCGGTGGCCGAGAAGATCCCGTTGAGCAGGACGAGGACGGCGATGATGCCGAGCTCGACGAACGAGCCGTTCACCCTTTCGCGTCGTCCGCTGCGGGTTCCGATGTCGCCGCGGAGCCGCCGGCCGCGCGCGGGCGGGCGGCGTCGGCGTCGGTCGCGGCAGGTTTCGCGCGAGGTTCGCGGATCCGCGCTGGCACGCCGACGGCGAGCTTGCCGGCCGGCACGTCACGCGTGATCACGGCACCCGCGCCGGTCCGCGCGCCCTCACCGATCTCGCGCGGTGCGACGATCATCGTGTCGACCCCGATGAAGGCGCCGTCGCCGATCGTCGTCGGGTGCTTGTGCGTTCCGTCGTAGTTGGCGGTGATCGACCCGGCGCCGATGTTCACGCGCTCGCCGATCTGGGCGTCCCCGAGGTAACTCATGTGGTGCTGCTTGGACAGTGGACCCAGGCGCGTGTTCTTGAGCTCGGCGAAGTTGCCCACCTCCGCGCCGCGCCCGACGATGCTCTTCGGGCGCAGGTGGCTGTACGGGCCGACCGTCGCATCGTCCTCGATCGTCGACGACTCGATCACGCTCGCCCAGACCCTGGCGTTCCGGCCGATCGTCGAGTTGATCACGTGGCTGCCCGGGCCGATCACGCTCCCTTCCCCGACTGTGGTCGCACCGCGAATGATGACGTTCGGCTCGAGGGTGACGTCGGCGCCCAACTCGACCGTCCAGTCGAGATAGACCGTGGATGGGTCGCGCATCGTGACCCCGTTTCGCATGTGTGTCTCGTTGAGCCGGACCCGGAGGCTCCACTCGGCGGCCGCGAGCTGCGAGCGATCGTTGATCCCGTCGAACCGGCCGTCGTCCTCGAACCCGACGGCGCTGACGATCCGGCCATCCTCGCGGGCAAGGCGTATGAGGTCGGTCAGGTAGATCTCGCCGGTCGCCGGGGAGGGTTCGAGCGACGCGATCCGACGTCGCAGCCAGGCGGCATCAAACGCGTAGAGCCCCGCGTTGACCTCGTTGCCGGCGAGCTCCTCGGCCGTCGCGTCCTTCGCCTCCACGATCCGCTCCACGGTGCCGAATTCGCCGCGGACAACCCGCCCGAGCTGCGCCGGCTCGGCCGCGAAAACGCTGGCGAGCGCGATGGCGGCGTCGTCCGCCCGGCGCGCGTCGCGGATCGCCTCGAGGTCGACCCCGGTCACCAGCGGCACGTCGCCGCTCAGGACGAGGATCTCGGTCGCGTCCTCGGGAACGGCGGCCATCGCCGCGAGGACCGCGTCGCCAGACCCGCGGGGCTCGGCCTGGAGCGCGAAGGTGGCGACGTCCGCGAAGACTTCGGCGACCTCGGCGACCTGCGGTGAGTAGACGATGATCGGCGGATGGGCAGCGGCACTGTCGGCCGTACTCGCCCAGGCGTCGAGCATGTACGCGAGCATCGGTCGCCCGCACAGCTGGTGCAGCACCTTTGGCATGGCCGAGCGCATCCGGGTGCCGAGCCCAGCCGCCAGCACGACCGCGACCGTGCCGGTCGCCGGACTCGGACTTGGGGGGTTCACGAAGAGGGGCACCGTCGCGAGACGGTCAGGAAGCGGGCGTCGTTCCCGACCCGATCTGGGTCCGGCGCGATGGGATCAGCAGTCATCAGTGGGTCGGCGCATCGTAGGGGCCGCTCACGGGGAGTGTCAACCGAGACCGCCCCGCTGCCGCCGGCCGTTGACCGCGCATCGATCTCAATCAGCATCGTCTCAACCGCGATACCGCGCGATCACCTCGATCTCGACCCGTGCACCCTTTGGCAGCGCGGCGACGCCGACCGTCGAGCGAGCCGGTGGCGGATCGGTCACGAATCGACCGTAGACCGCGTTGACCGTGGCGAAGTCGCCCATGTCCACCAGGAAGATCGTCGTCTTGAGCACGTCGTCCCAGCCGCAGCCGGCGGCGTCGAGTACGGCGGTCAGGTTGGCCATCACCCGCTCGGCCTCGGCCTCGATACCGCCCTCGACGAGCGTGCCGCTCGTCGGGTCGAGCGCCGCCTGGCCGGCCGTGAACAGCAGACCGTCGGAGAGGATCCCCTGGCTGTACGGCCCGACGGCCCCCGGGGCTCCGGCGGTCGAGATGGCGCGGCGGGTCATGGCTGGCTCCCTTGCTGGTGGCCGGTCTGGATGTGCGTGGCGCCCACGAACGGCTCCGTCGATCCTGGCGCCCTGATCCGTCCGTCCCCGAGGGCGGTCCGGACCAGGTCTGCCGCCTCGGCGGCCTCGGCTTCTGAAGCATAGAGCGCCCACAGCGTTGGCCCGGAGCCGGACAGCCCAACCGGCCGGCCGAGCAGCCGGCTGATCAAGCGGCGGAACGGTACGAGCGACGGGACAACCAGCGCGGCGGCCGGCAAGAGGTCGTTGGCGACGGTCATCGCGCCGGCGCGCGCCACGAGGTCCGCCGTCGAGAGCTTCGCCCGGAGCTCCTCCGCCAGGTGCATCGACGTCAGGCGGACCGCGCCGTCGCCGTGGGTCCGGATCGCGTCGAATGCCGCGAACACGTCACGTGTCGAGACCGTGATCGACGGCGTCACGAGAAGCACCCCGGGCCTGCCATGCAGGCCGTCGAGCGGCGCGACGGATTCGCCGCGTCCCTCGACGAGGGCCACCCCGCCGGTCAGGAAGAAGGACACGTCCGATCCGA
This sequence comes from Chloroflexota bacterium, assembly GCA_040882425.1. Lineage (GTDB taxonomy): Bacteria > Chloroflexota > Limnocylindria > Limnocylindrales > CSP1-4 > SPCO01. The sequence continues at coordinate 16,041 of JBBEBJ010000138.1, forward strand.
CAGCGGCGGCCACCCGTGCGCGAGTTTCCAGGTCAAGCTCCGCGCCCCACGCCTCGAGGGCGCCGTCGATGGCCGCCGCCGCGTCCGAGGACCCACCGCCGAGCCCGGCCGCGACGGGGATGCGCTTGTCGAGCCGGGCCGCGAGCGGCGGCGCCGGCCCCGGGCCACCTGACCAGCCGCCTCCCAGCGCCGTGCGGGCGGCGGTGATCGCCTTGAGCACCAGGTTGTCGGCCGAGAGGCCGGGGTCGAACCCTGACACGTGGAGGGTGTCCTCGTCTCCGGCCGCGAGTGCGAGGCTGAGCCGGTCGGCGAGGCCGAGCGCGGCGAAGACCGAGTGGAGGCTGTGGTAGCCGTCGTCACGTCGCGCGGTCACCGACAGGGTCAGGTTGAGCTTGGCCGGAGCGACCCGTACGACCGGCGTCAGACGCCGCGTCGGGTCGGCTGGCACGGTCTGGCGGTCGTCATCGGTCACGCGCCGGCCCGCCGGTCGCCGGCCCGCTGGCCGCGTGCGTCGGAGCGGAGCGGCCCGAAGGCCTCATACAGGGCGAGCCACTCCCCGACCGCGAGGGTCTGGGGGCGGCGGTCCGGGTCGATACCGGCGGTCGCGAGGGCCGCGGTCACCTGCTCCGGGTCGACCGGGAGCTGTCTGGCGAGCACGTTGTGCAACATCTTGCGTCGCTCCCGGAACGAAGCCTGGACCAGCCGCCACAACCCGTCCTCGGCGTCCGGGTCGAGCCGGTCGTCCGGGTCGAATGGCTCGACCACGATGACTGCCGATTCGACGGCCGGCTCCGGCTCGAAGGCGCCGGCCGGGACGCCGAACGCGATCCGCACCCGGGCGTGGTACTGCACGAAGACCGACAGGTAGCTCATCTTGCCGGGTGGGGCGGCGATCCGTTCGGCGACCTCGCGCTGGACCATGAGTACCGCCCGCTCCGGACGCGGCGCGCGGCCGAGGAGCGCGTGCAGGATGGGGCTCGTGATGTGGTACGGCAGGTTCGCGACCACGCCGTACGGCGGCTCCAACAGCCCGACCAGGTCCTGGTCGAGGGCATCCCCCTCGATCAATCTCAGCTCGCCGGCCGCCAGGGCGCCCTCGAACCGCTCACGCAGGAATGCCGCCAGCCCGCGGTCGAGCTCGATCGCGGTCACCGACGCGCCGGCGTCGAGGAGGCCACCCGTCAGCAGGCCCAGACCGGGCCCGATCTCCAGCACCCGCCGGCCGGGTCGCGGATCGGCCTCGACGAGGATCGCCTCGAGCACGTCCGGGTCGGCCAGGAAGTTCTGTGACAGGCCATGTCGCGCGCGGAGACCCGCGGCCCGCAGCGTCGATCGGACACTCGCGGGATCGACCCTGGGCGGGGCCGCGTTGCCTGACCGGGTCGGGGCGGCTGTCCGGGTCGGGGCGGGCGAGCGCGGGGCGGGCGAGCGCGGCGCCATGCGGCCGCTC
>JBBEBJ010000138.1:17590-20567 GCA_040882425.1 Chloroflexota bacterium
CCGGGTCGGGGCGGGCGAGCGCGGGGCGGGCGAGCGCGGCGCCATGCGGCCGCTCACCGGGCTGCCAGCGGCAGGGACGGGCGCGCGTCCAGGTCGAGTCTCGCCCGTTCGCCCGCCGCGAACCGCCGCGCCCCCGCGGCGCCGATCATCGCCCCGTTGTCCGTGCACAACGAGGGGCGCGGCACGATCAGCGGGATCCCGAGCTCCTCGGCGGCAGCCGCCAGCCTGGCCCGGAGAACCGTGTTCGCCGCCACGCCCCCGCCGAGCACGATCGAGCGGGCACCGACGGCCCGCGCCGCGCGGATCGTCTTGACCGCCAGGACATCCACGACCGCGTCCTGGAACCCCCAGGCGAGCTCCGCCACGATCGGTTCGGGCAGTGGCGTCGCGGGGTCGTCGGTCAGGCCGGCGTCGGCGCGCGCTTCGGTGACGATCCGGCGGGCGGCCGTCTTGAGTCCCGAGAAGCTGAGGTCGAACGAGTCGCCGAGCCAGGCGCGCGGGAAGACGCGGTCCCGGGCGGTCGCGCCTTCCGCTGCACGCCCGATCGCCGGCCCGCCCGGATAGCCCAGACCGAGCAGCCGCCCGACCTTGTCGAACGCCTCGCCGGCGGCATCGTCGACCGTCGAGCCGAGCAGCCGGTACGTCAGGTGGTCGCGCATCTCGGCCAGGAATGTGTGTCCGCCGGAGACGACGAGTGCCACCAGCGGGAAGCGTGGGTCCTCCCGCTCCGCCACGGCCTCGGCCGCAGCCGCGTCGTGGAGCCAGGCCGCGTAGACGTGGCCCTCGAGGTGGTTGACGCCGACCAGCGGCACGTCGTGCACCCAGCTGAGGGCCTTGGCGAAGTTGATCCCGACGAGCAGCGAGCCCGCCAGGCCTGGACCGTAGGTCACGGCGATCGCCGACACGTCCGGCCAATCGATCCCGGCGTCGAGCCAGGCCTCGTCGAGGACCGGGACGATCCAGCGGAGATGGGCTCGCGCCGCCACCTCGGGCACGATGCCGCCCGACGGTGCGTGCAGAGCCACCTGCGAGGCGACCACGTTCGAGACGATTCGCCGACCGTCCTCGATCACGGCGATCCCGGTCTCGTCGCACGAGGATTCGATGGCGAGCACGAGCGAACCGCTCATGCGTCGTCCCCGACGGCGTCGTCCCCGACGGCGTCGTCCCCGACGGCGTCGTTCGCGCGCGCGAAGCGTTCGGACGGTGGCAGCGGCGGCGGCGCGGCATCGAGGACCGCCCGCAGGCGGGCGATACGCTCGCGCATGGGCGGATCGCGCAGTTGATCCGTGGTCATGATCAGCGCGTCCTCGCCGTTGTCGCTGTAATAGCGCGGACGGAGGCCGACCGGACGGAACCCGTACTTCTCATAGAGCCGGCGGGCGGGCAGGTTGGACAGGCGCACCTCGAGCGTAGCCTCGTGCGCGCCCGCGTCGATGGCAATGTCGAGCATGGCCAGGAGGAGCCGCTCACCGACACGCTGGCGGCGCCACAGTGGGTGGACCGCGAACGTGATGATGTGCGCCTCGTCGACCATCAACCACATGCCGCCGTACGCGGCGATCTCGTCGCCGGCGCGGACCACGAGGTACTGGGCGAGGCGGTTCGTCTCGAGCTCGCTCCGGTAGGCATCGGCCGGCCAGGGCGAGTCGAAGCTCGCCCGCTCGATCGCGTGGATGGCCGCCAGGTCGTTGACCCGCATGGGCACGATCTGGAGCTTCAGCGGGGGTCGCGCGACCATGCCACCTCTCCCGCGACACCGGTCACGCCGCGCGGCAACGTCACATAGTCGGGCACGAGCTCGGCGAGATCGTCGACGAGACCCGCCCGGAGGCGAGCCGCCCCGAGCTCGATCAGGGCGCGCCCGAGGCCGGCGCGGGCCGTCTCGCCACGCTCGAGGGCGTCGGCCGGAGCCCGACCGGTGAGGTCGACCGCGATGAGCTGCTCGCCGGGTGCCACGTCCGGCTCCGAGCCGCCCGGCAGCAGCTCGGGGCGTCGGCCCGGGCGGACCACGATCCGGTCGGATGGCCCGGCAGGAAGGAGCAGCACGGGCGCACCGTTCGGCAACGCCAGACCCGCCAACAGCGCTTCCGCCGTGGAAACGCCCACGATCGGCAGGGCCATCCCGTGCGCCAGCCCCTTGGCGGTCGCGATCCCGACGCGCAGCCCGGTGAACGCACCTGGCCCCGTCCCAACGACGATCCCGGTCAGCCGGGAGCGCCTGATGTTCTGCTCGCCCAGGAACCGCCCGATTGTCGCGAGCAGCGTCTCGCCATGGCGGTAGCCGGCGGCCCATGTCGTGATGCCGTCCACCCGGCCATCGGGGGTGCCCGTGGCGACGACCACGCGGGTGGTGGCCGTGTCGAAGGCCAGGATCGTGCGCCGGCGACCGTCGTGCGTCCCGCTCATGGGACCGCGTCGAGATAGCGCTGCAGATCCGCGGATCCCGCCCGAAGCGTGATCGTCCGCGGGTCGTCGCCGGCGCCGTCGATGAACACGTCCAGGCGGCCGACGGGCAGGATGGCGGCCATCCGATCGGGCCACTCGACCAGGGTCACGCCAGTTGCCTGGCGATCGTCGATCAGGCCCCCGGCGACAACGTCGGAAGCGTCGCCCAACCGGTACAGATCGATGTGGAAGAGCGGGAGGCGGCCGGCGTACTCGGCCATGAGGATGAAGCTCGGCGAGTTGATCGTCTCCGTCACCCCGAGTCCGGCACCGAACGCCTTGGCCAGGTGGGTCTTCCCGGCCCCGAGCTCGCCCCACAGGCAGACCAGGTCGCCCGGCCGCGCCGCCGTGGACAGCGCAAGGCCGAGGGCGGTCGTGGCGGCGGCGTCGGGGGCATCGACCCGGCGTTCGGTGAGCGTTGGGGCGGACATCGCCTCCGAGCGTAGCCCAAGGAAGGCGCGCCCGCTGGGGCGCCCGATGCGTGCGTTGTCGGCTCCGCTGCTTCGCTCACGCACCTTGGGGTGCGCTC
>JBBEBJ010000139.1:0-11688 GCA_040882425.1 Chloroflexota bacterium
CTGATCCACTGCCGCTGGACGGGCGAGTCGACGTGGATCCCGTTCGGCGACTTCCGTCCCGGCCTCGAGTACGAGAACCACACCTCGCACCCGGCCCCAGGTCAGCTGGCGATCTACCCAGGTGGCATCAGCGAATGCGAGATCTTCTTCCCATACGGCGGGTGCATGACCGCATCCAGGGTCGGACCGCTTGCCGCCAATCATTTCGCCACCGTCGTCCCTGAGGACGGCTGGCAGGACCTCCTGCGGGAGATCGGCCGGCGCTGCCTGTGGGAAGGCGCGCAGGACATCCGGATCGTCGAGGTCGAATGAGTCGGCGGTCCCGGCGCTGATGCAACTCGACTGCATCAACGCGGTCGCGGCGCAGGGACGGATGCATCCGACGTGCATCGCGGCCGAAGCACTCGTCTGCACGCGGACGCTCGTGCGTTGACGGATCTGCTGGTTCGGGGCGGAGCTGTCGTCACTGCGGGCGGTTCGCGGCGGGCGGACGTCGCCATCGACGGCGGCCGGATCGTCGCCATCGAGCCCGACCTGACGGGCCTCGCGCCTGGCACCGAACGGGTCATCGACGCGGCGGGCCTGCTCGTCCTGCCCGGGGCGGTCGACGTCCACACGCACACCCGCGTCGCGACCGATGCCGAGCCGGACCGCTTCTTCCAGGATTCCGTGGCCGCGGCATTCGGAGGCACGACCACGTTCCTCTCCTTCAACAACCCGGGGACAGGCTCGTCCGCGTCGGCCGAGCGTTCGCTGCTGGCCGGACTTGTCGAATGGAACGCCGTCACGCAATCGGACAGCGCGATCGATTACGGCCTGAGTCTCGTGATCAGCGGGCGAATGGACGACCCGATCGCCGAGCTACCGGCCGTGATCGACGCCGGCGTACCCACCTGCAAGGCGTTCATGGTCTTTGACTTCCGGCTCGACGACACCCGGCTCTATCAGGCGATGGGCACGATGGGCGTCCGGGGCGGAATGCTGCAGGTCCATTGCGAGGACCCGGTGCTCCTCGACGCCGCCGTTGGTGCCGCATTACAGCGTGGTGACGTGTTACCGCGCTACCACGCTACAACGCGACCAGGCTACGTCGAGGCGGTGGCCACGGCCCGTGCCATGGCGTTTGCGCGCATGGCCGAGGCGTCGGTCCACGTCGTCCACCTCTCGTCCGCCGCCGCCCTCCGGGAAGTCCGTCAGGCCAGGGCCGCCGGCGTCGCGGTCTCGGCCGAGACATGTCCCCACTACCTCGTCCTCACCGACGAGCGCTACGACGACCCCGACCCCGCATCGTGCGCCCGGTTCGTCATCGCCCCGCCGCTCCGCACACCGGTCGATCGCGACGCCCTGTGGGCCGGGCTCGCCGACGGCACACTCGACCTCGTGGCCACCGACCACGTGCCCGACCGCCTCTCGGTCGAGAAGGCCGAGGCCGCGCGGGGCGTACCGTTCAACCAGATCAGCAACGGCGCGCCCGGGATCGAAACCCTGCTGACCCTTCTCTACTCCGAAGGCGTTGCGCGCGGCCGCCTGACCGTCGAGCGGATGGTGGACCTGCTCGCCACGACACCGGCCCAGCGATTCGGGCTCGAGGCGAAGGGCGCGCTCGAGGTCGGGCGCGACGCCGACCTGGTGCTGTTCGATCCCGCCGCGCGCCGCACGATCCGCGCGACGGAGCTCCATCACACGAGCGATTACACCCCGTACGAGGGACTCGAGGTGACGGGCGCCGTCCGCGACGTCCTCGTTCGCGGCCAGCCGGTGATTATGGCCGGCCGCTTCGTGGGACGGCGCGGGGCCGGCCAGTTCGTCGAGCGTGCCATCGTCGACGGCTGACCGGCGCGGGCGCGCATGTGACGCCGCGCGCGTCATGACGCGGAACCTCGCGATCGGGACGGCGATCAGCCGGGCAGCCGAGCCAGGACTCGATACCGGCCGTATTCCTCGAAGCCGAGTCTCCGGTAGACGCCGTGACCCATCTCGGTCGACTGGAGCACGGCGACCTGGGCCCCGGCCTCGGCGCCGAGGTGCATCGCCGCGAGCGTCACGGCCCGCCCGATGCCGCGGCCGCGCTCATCGGGGACGGTTGCCACGTTGACGATGACGATTCCCTTGCCCGCGAGGACACCCAGCGCGGTCGCCACCGGGCGACCCTCGACCCGGACCAGCAACCCCCGCGTCGGCAGGTCGTCGCCGAACCCCAGCGTCGCAAAGGCCATGTACGCGTCGCCGATCTTGGGTGGCATCCCGAACCCGGCGACCATGGTGTCGAGCCACTCGCGGAAGGCGATGGCGTCGCGCACGACCTCGATGACCGTGCCGGCAGGCAGCTCGACCGCGGGGAGATCGACAAGCGGAGCCGCCATCCCCGGCATCTCGTCGGGATCGAGCGTGAACCCCTTGGCAAGCAGTCGATCCCCCAGGTTGATCGGCTGATCCGACGGACCGAGCCGCCAGACGAAGGGTACCTGCCGCTCCTCGAACCAGGCGACCACGTCATCGATCCGGGCATCCACGGTCGCGGCCGAGAACCGGGCGGCGCTCGCCGAGTTGACCCTCGCGACCGGCAGGCCGATCGAGGCCACCGTGATGTCGGGTGCCACCAGGCCATCGAACCCCGGGACGCGCTGGTTGAGCTCGGCGAACACCCTGGAGCTGGCATCCACCACCTCCGCCGGATCGGTCATCAATCGAGCAACGAGTACGCGCGCAGCGTCAGGAATGCGGCGAAGTCGTCGTCGAGCACGAGCCGATCGAGAAGGCCGACCGCGTCCCCGAGCCGACCGGCCTCCGCCCCGCCGAGCGTCGCCAGCTCCGTATCGCGGATCTCCAGGTAGAACTCGCGGTCCATGATCCGTCCGTCCGCGAGGCGTACCGCGCGTGTCCGCCAGTGCCATAGCTGGGATCGCGCGATCTCGGCCGTCGCCGCGTCCTCCATCAGGTTGTCGATCGCGGCCGCCCCGTTGCCGCGCAACCAATTGTCGAGGTAGGCGAGGGCAACCCGGACGTTTGCTCGCACCCCGGCCTCGGTGACCGCACCGCCGGGCACGCGCAGGTCCAGGAGCTGGGCCGCCGTCACCGCCACGTCCTCGCGGAGTCGCTCCTTCTGGTGCGGGCGGTCGCCCAGCACCCGATCGAAGACCTCGGTGGCGATCGGGACGAGGTCAGGATGCGCCACCCAGGTGCCATCGAAGCCGTCGCCGGATTCGCGCTCCTTATCCTCGCGGACGCGCGCGAGCGCCACCTCCGTCACCGCCGGATCGCGCCGGTTCGGGATGAACGCCGCCATCCCGCCGATGGCATGCGCCCCGCGCCGATGGCAGGTCTGGACGAGCAGCTCGGTGTAGGCGCGCATGAACGGCACGGTCATGGTCAGCTGCGCGCGATCCGGGACGGCGAGCTCGGGCCACGTCCGCAGCTTCTTGATCCCGCTGAACAGGTAGTCCCAGCGCCCCGCGTTGAGTCCGGCGGCATGTTCGCGCAGCTCGTACAGGATCTCGTCCATCTCGAAGGCGGCGAGAACCGTCTCGATCAGCACGGTCGCCCGGATCGAGCCGCGCGGGATCCCGAGCGCCTCCTGGGCGTGGACGAAGACGTCGTTCCACAGCCGTGCCTCTGCGTGGCTCTCGAGCTTCGGGAGGTACAGGTACGGCCCGCTGCCACGGTCGAGCGCTTCCGCGGCGTTGTGGAAGACGTACAGCGCGAAGTCGAACAGGCTGGCCGACACCGGGACGTCGTCGACCAGCACCCCCGATTCCACCAGGTGCCAGCCACGCGGCCGGACCAGCAGGGTCGCGACCTGATCATCGAGCCGGTACGCCTTGCCCTCGGGCGATTCGAAGGTGAGCGTGTGGCGCACCGCGTCGATCAGGGCGGCCTGTCCGCCGATCACGTTGGCCCAGGTCGGCGAGAGCGCGTCCTCGAGGTCGGCCATGAAGACGCGTGCGCCCGAGTTGAGCGCGTTGATCATCATCTTGGGCTCGGCGGGGCCGGTGATCTCGACCCGGCGGTCGTCGAGGTCAGCGGGGGCCGGCGCCACGGTCCAATCGGCCTCGCGGACCTCGCGGGTCGCCCTGAGAAAGGTCGGCCGCACGCCGCCGTCGAGCTCCACCTGGCGCTCCTCGCGCTGGCGCAACAGCTCCAGGCGGACGGCACCGAACCGCCGCTGCAGGTCGGCCACGAAGGCCAGCGCCGGCTCGGTCAGGACGCGCTCGGAGCCGGCGAGCGGTTCGCGCCGGACCTCGACACCCGCGGGCATCAGGCCGTGATCCCAGTGGGCATCAGGCAATGTCGCTGCGGCGCACGGTCGCTTCGATCAGCCCGTGCGGCTCGGTCGTGGAGATGTAGACCTCGCCGTCGTTGGTCATTCCGAACGGCTCGAGGTCGACCAGCCAGTGGTGGAGGTTGGGCAGCACCATGCGGACCTCCTCGACCGCGTCGTGCCGCTCGAGGATGGCCCGGCCCATGATCCAGATCGACGTCTGGACGGACGGACTGTCGTGGTCGGCAAAGACCTCCAGGAGCGTGGTGCGGACCGCGTCAAACGTCCCGTCGAAGTCGAGATCGGGCGATCCGTACCGCCAGATCGCCGTGATCTTCGTCGCCATCAGCCGGTCGTCGGCCTCCCGCAACGTGGTGTAGCGGTCGCGCGGAAACCCCTTGAACGAGGAACGGGTCGTCTTCATCGCGACGAGTTCCTCGACGCCGGCCTCCACCGTCGTCTCGACCCGGGACGACGACGCCGTCGCGATCCTCGTGCCCTCGCCGCCACGCACGAAGGCATCGCGGGCGGGTCGGCCGGCCACGTCGATCGGTCGCCAGTCGTGCCCGCGAACGTTGACCGTCGCCCGGTCGACCTGCTCGAACTCGATGAAGTGTTCGGCAAGGGCCCGGGCATACGCGTCGATCGAGCCGTCGAGATGATCCCGGGCAAAGGCGAAGGCCGTGTTCTTCATCGTGTCGGTCGTCACGACAAGCGAGTTGTCGCCGTCGGTGTGGGCGGCGTCGAAGTCCCCTTCGAGCGCCACGGCCACCATCACGTCGCGCACGCGATGCCCACCCGGGTCCCGCGCGACGCGCACGACATGGATGGCTGCCTTGCCATAACGATTGCGCCCGAGCTCGATCACGTGTCTTCCTCCGTGGCGACACCCAGCTTCGCCGCGCGATCGGCCGCGATGTCGACGACCGCGTCGATGGCCCGGGAGATCTCGGCCGAGCGGTCACCCGCAAGCGCCTCGCGCAGACCCTCCAGCAGCTTCGCCCGGGGCCGGCCCGCAACGAAGACGCAATAGCGGAACCCGAACCGCGCCTCGTACGCGGTGTTGAGCCGGTCGAGCTCGGCGGCGACCCGGGAACGCTCCGTCCCGGCCTCGTGTGCGGCCCGATCGGCGGCGTCCTGATCGAAGCCCTGCTCGACGAACGACATGGCCGACACGCTTGCCGGCGGCGCACCGAGACGCGAGTGGGCGTCGATCAACTCGAGCTGTTCGGCGATCGGCATCGCGTGGGCGATCCGCCGCGCGCCATCGAAGAGGGCCTCGAGCGTCCCGAACGGTCTGGCGACGGCCAGGCGACCCAGGAACCGGGGCGCGCCCTCGAACAGGGGCGCCATCGTGGCCGCGAAGATCCCGGCCGAGATGTGGTCGAGCACGTCCATCGGCGGGAGCGGTCGCGGCACGGACCCGGCGCCCACGGCGGTCACCAGCCGCCGGCCTCGCGGATCAGCCGGTGGAGGACCCGGGCGGCAACGAGCCGGCGGTATTCCGCGGTCGAGCGGACGTCGTCGATCGGCGCGATCTCGCCGGCCAGCGTCTCGGCGGCCTCGGCGGCCGTCTCGGGCGTTGGGAGCCGACCCTCGAGGACCGCCTCCGTCCCGCGGGCGCGGATCGGGGTCGGCGCCACGGAGCCGAGCGCGAGCCGGACCTCCGTCCAGGGTCGCTCGGGCCCCGCATCGAGCCAGCTGAGCGCCAGCACCACCTTGCTGATCGATTGCGCCTGGCGGGTCCCCACCTTGCGGAACCGCGTCTCGCGTCCCGCGGCGAGCGGCACGCGGATCCGGAGGAGCAGCTCATCGGGTGCCAGGACGGTCTCGCGATAGGCCGGCCAGAACGCGTCGGCTGGCACGGTCCGCTCGCCCCGGGACGAGCCACACACCATCGAGGCATCGAGCGCGAGCAGGACCGGCAGCGTGTCACCCGCCGGCGAGGCGTTGGCCACGTTGCCGCCGAGCGTGCCACGGTTCTGGATCTGGGCCGCGCCGATGGTCGCCGCCGCCTCGACGAGCGCCGGAAGGTGCTCGCGGCAGACCACGGATCGGCGGATCTCCGTGTACGTCGTGAGGGCCCCGAGCGACACCGCATCACCATCGACGACGATCCCGCGCAGCTCGTCGAGCCGCCACAGGTCGAGGATCCTCGCCGGGGGTTCGCCCAGCTCGCCGGTCAGCGCGACCATCAGGTCCGTGCCGCCCGCGATCGGCTGGGTGGGCGCCTCCTCGAGGGCGGCGTACGCGTCGGGCAAGGTTCGCGGCGACACGACCGGCGGCTCGATCGGCATGGTCAGCGGCGACCGCGCCGGCCGCTTCGACGGAGCTGCCGGGCGAGGAGCAGGACGAGCGACGCGACGATCCCGAACCCAACGGCGATCTGCGTCGGGGTGAACGCCACGGTCAACTCGTCCGACGGTGACGGGTCCGGCGTCGACGGTTCGTCGACGTGGTGCGGACCCTTGCCGTTGGTCGGCACCTTGATGCGCTCGGGCTCGGTGGTCATGCTCGTGCTCCCGGGTCGCGCGCGGCGGCCAGCGCGATCGCCTCGACGATCTTGGTGTACCCGGTGCACCGGCAGAGGTTGCCGGCGATCGCCTCGCGGATCGCGTCCTCGTCGGGGCCACCGTCGGCGTCGAGATAGGCGCGCGCCGCCATCAGCATGCCCGGCGTGCAGATCCCGCACTGGGCGGCGCCCGTCTCGAGGAACGCGACCTGGAGCGGATCGAGCGCGGAGCCGGCGGACACCGTGGACGACGGCGCCACCGTCGGCACGGCGCCCGGGGCAAGACCCTCCACGGTCCTGACGGCGCTGCCGTCGACCTGGCAGACCGGCACGAGACAGGCATCGACCGGGACGCCGTCGAGCAGGACCGTGCAGGCGCCGCATTCCCCTTCCCCGCAGCCCTCCTTCGTGCCGGTCAGCGCGAGGTCCTCGCGCACCACGTCGAGCAGCCGGCGCATGCCGGGCACGTCCAGCTCGACGGGTTCGCCGTTGACCGTGAACCGGTAGGCGGTCATCGAGCCGGCTCCGGCGCGGCCGCGTCCGAGGTACCCGGCGGGAGCGGTGCCACGCCGGCGACGCCCGAGAGCGCCGCCAGGATCCGTTCCGGAGTGGCCGGTAGCTCCCCGATCCAGGCGCCGGTCGCGTCGGCGATGGCCGCGATCACCGCCGGCGCCCCGACATCCATCGGCAGCTCGCCGACCCCCTTGGCACCGTGGGGCGCACCGGCGAACGGTGCCTCGACGAGGATCGTGGTGATCCGCGGCGCATCGAGCGCGGTCGGGATGATGTAGGTCGCGAGGCGGTCGTTGAGGTACCGTCCATCGCGCAGCTTGATCTCCTCGATCGTGGCGTAGCCGACGGCCTGGAGCGTGCCGCCCTCGACCTGGCCCTCTGCGAGCACGGGATGGATGACATGGCCGACGTCGTCGGCGGCCACCACGTCGCGCACGTGGACCTCGCCGGTATCGAGGTCGACATCGACCCGGGCGACGCACGCCGCCCAACCGAACGCCGGGTAGGCGTCGCCGCGGTAGGTCGTGTCGTCGAAGCCGACCCCCGGATAGGGCTCGAAGCGCTGGTCGATCCGCAGCGGGCCGTTCGATCGCGCGAAGTCGCGGTAGGTGGCCGCGAACGCGCCGCCGGTCGCGCCCTCCACGTCCGCTCGGAGTCGTTGCGCGGCCTTGATCAGCAACCCACCGACGACCATCGCCGTCCGCGACGCGACCGTCGGCCCGGAATCCGGCACGAAGGCCGTGTCCTGAGGCGCGATCTCGACCTCGTCGATCGGCACGCCGAGGGCCTCGGCGACGAGCTGCGGGAAGATCGTCTTGGTCCCCTGGCCCATCTCCGTCGACGCGGTGAGGATCCGGATGACGCCCTCGGCCGTCAGCTCGATCGAGGCGACCGAGGCGAGCTTGACCTCGCCCGACCCGGTGAAACCGGCGCCATGCCAGGCGAGGGCCAGGCCAATCCCGCTGGCAACGCGGTCGCGACCGGTCCGCAGCGGCGAGTCCGATACGATCCCGGACCCGTCGCGGCGGTTCCGCGCCGCGTCGTTGCGCGCCCGCAGCCGCTCGAACTCTCCGGCCTCGGCGGCGCGCTCGAGGACCTCCTCGCCGGCCACGCTGTCGCGCAGAACCTGGCCGGTCGGGGTGGTGTCCCCGATCCGGTAGACATTGCGGCGACGGATCTCGAGCGGGCTCAGGTCGAGCATCTCGGCGATCCGGTTGAGCTGGGTCTCGGCCGCGAACTGGACCTGCGGGGCCCCGAAGCCGCGAAACGCCCCGTTGGGCGGCGTGTTGGTCCGCGCGGCGCGCGCTCGGATCCGCACGTTCGGGCAGCGATACGGCCCGCCGGCGTGGATCGCGCCGCGCGACAGGACGACCGGGGTCAGCGTGCAATAGGCGCCGCCGTCCATGACGACCTCGATGTCCTGCGCGATCAGGCGCCCATCGTGGGTCACGCCCGTCCGGTGGCGGACGATCGCCGGGTGGCGCTTCGTGGTGGCGGCGATGTCCTCGTGCCGCTCGTAGATCATCCGCACCGGCCGGCCGGCCTTGCCCGCGAGGAGCGCCGCGTGGAGCGCGATCATCGACGGGTATTCCTCCTTGCCGCCAAATCCGCCGCCCGTCTCCGCCTGGATCACCCGGGCACGGTCGTCATCGAGACCGAGCCCGCGCTTGAGCGCGCTGTGGACGTAGTACGGGCACTGGAGCGAGCCGTGGACGATGACGCCGCCGTCGTCCTGGGGCACCGCGATCATCGCGTTGTTCTCGATGTAGAGCTGCTCCTGGTGCCCGACCCGGTACTCCCCGTCGACGATGAGGTCGGCCGCGGCAAACGCCGCGTCCGGATCGCCGGTCGAGAGTTCGTAGGCAGCAAACAGGTGATCCGAGACCAGCGGATCGAAGGCCGCCGGGAGCTTCTCCGTTCGTGCCTGGACTCCCTGGCGAGCAGCCCGCAGCGTGGCGCGATCCGCCGCGGCGAGCAGGGCCAGGGGTTCGGCATGGTGCTGGATCTCGCCGCCGATCGGGACCAGGATCGGCTGGTCCGACTTGATCGAGGCGACGATGTTGTCGCCCGGGATGTCGGCGGCGGTGACGACGACGACCTTGGACCAATCGAACGCGGGATCGAGATCGAGCGCGACGAACCGTGCGTGCGCGTCGGTCGAGCGGATCGTGGCGCCGTACCAGGCACCCGGGAAGACCAGGTCGTCCGCGTATTTGGACGCCCCAGTGAGCTTGGCCGGACCTTCACGCCGGAGCGGCGCCCTGCCGCGGGCATGGCCGGGCGCCAGCGTGCCGGGCTCGAGGACGACGGGGCCCGGCGGCGCGGTCCGGGTCGTCATCGTTGGCACGGACCCTCCTCCATGGCGAGTGACTCTATCACCGGGCGGCGGTCGATCAGTCGCGCCCGTGACGGAGCGCCCGGCCCGGCGTTGCGCCCGTATGCGCGCCGTCGGCGACGACGAACGTCCCGGCGACGATCACCTGCTCGATGCCGACCGGGTAGGAGCGCGGCTCGTCGTACGTCGCGGTCGACCGAACGGTCGCGGGATCGAACACGACGAGATCGGCCACCGCGCCGTCACGGATCACCCCGCGATCGAGCAGGCCCAGACGCGCGGCCGGCGCCGAGGTCATCTTGCGGACCGCCTCCTCGAGGCTGAGCAGCGCCTCGTCGCGAACGAACTGGCCGAGGATCCGCGGGAAGCTGCCGTACGTACGCGGACTGGGCTTGTCACCGAGGAAGGTGCTGTCAGTCCCGACCATGCCGACGGCGTGTTTGATGAAGGGTCGAAGCGTCTCGGACCATGGTCCGCTGGTCACCTGGCTGACACCCAGATCCTCGCTGAGGAGCAGGTCGCAGATCACGTCGAGCGCGTCGTGGCCGGTCTCGTTCATGACGTCGGCGATGGAGCGACTCTCCCAGCGCAGGTTCTCGGGTCGATGGAAGGCGCCGAGGCGGACGTCGGCCCAGCCGGCCGGGCTGGTGTACGCCGCGCCGCGTGCCTTGAGCTCTGCCCGCAGCCGATCCCGCGTTGCACGGTCCGCGATCCGCTCCTTGAGCGGGCCTGGCCCGCCGGCCTGGATCCACTGCGGGAGCTGGATCAGGAGTCGCGTGTTGGCCCACTCGGACGGGTAGCTGTCGAAGGTGACGTCGAGCCCTTCCCCACGGGCGTCGTCGACGAGGGCGAGCAGCGGCTCGGGACCGCCGGGATGGGTCTGGCGGTGGTAGAAGTGGGTGAGGTGGGCGGGGGCCCCGGCGCGGCGCCCGATCTCGACCGCCTCGCGGAACGGGTCCAGGTACCGATCGCCGAGTGGATACCGGACGTGGCTGTGGTAGAAGCCGCCGCTGCGACCGGTTTCCTCGGTCAGCGCGACAAGCTCATCGGTCGTCGCAAAGCTGCCGGGCGGGTAGTCGAGCCCGGTGCTGAGCCCGAACGCGCCCTCGGCCATGCCGTCGCGGATGAGCCCACGCATCCGATCGAGGGCCCGCTCGTCGGCCGGGACGTCGTCCCAGCCGAGCGCCGCGATCCGCAGCGGCGAGTTGCCGATCAGCGTCGCGACGTTGAGGCTGACCGCGCCGTCGTAGCGGCCCAGGTACGTCTCGACAGAGCCCCAGTCGTAGTCGATCTCGGGCCGACCATCGAGCCCGGAATCGAGGTGAACGAACGCCTCGAGGTCCTCGCGGCGAAGGAACGGCGCAAACCCGTTGCCGTCGACACCGACCACTTCGGTGGTCACGCCCTGACGGACCTTTGGCTCGTGGCGGCCGTCCTCGAGAATCACCAGGCCGCCGTGACTGTGCAGGTCGATGAACCCCGGCGCGACTACCTTGCCCGTGGCGTCGATCGTGCGCGCGGCGTGGGTGGGGGCTGCATCGGCCGACTCGAGCAGGCGGATCCGACCGTCTGCGACCACCACGGTGGCGGGCCGGCCGGGCGCGCCCGTCCCATCCACGATCGTGCCGCCCGTGATCAGGATGTCGGCGTGAGCGGCGCCGCCCGGCTCGGTCGAGCGCATGCGCCGACGTTACCCGACCGGCATGACCCGCGGGAAGCCGTGCGAACCGGTCCGCCGGGCCCAGCGGGCCTCCTCGACCCCGGCGCCGACCGATTGTTGTCCGGACGCCGTTCGATCGCTCAGGCCTGGCCCGGTGGACCCTCGAGCGCCCGACCGCGGACCCATGCGGCTCGAACCATGTCCGGATGCGCGCGGAAGATGAGCCGGCTCATGAGGTCTGCCGGGTCGTCGTCGTCGCCTCCCGCCAGCGGTGCGACAAGTGCCGGATCGACCGCGATCAGGTCGGCCTCCTTACCTGTCTCGAGCGAGCCAATTCGATCATCGAGACCGAGCGCCCGGGCACCCTCAAGCGTCCCCATCCGGAGCCAGTCGAGCGTCCCCAGGACCGC
>JBBEBJ010000139.1:11788-20395 GCA_040882425.1 Chloroflexota bacterium
ACCGCACGGTCGTCACCGGCGAGCGAGCGGCGCGCCATCTGGGCATAGGCGCCGGCACGCATGACCGAGAAGATCGAGGCATCCGGACCGCCCGACACGTCCGACCCGAGCGCGATCGACAAGCCCGCCTCGAGATACCGCGCGAGGGGCATCACCCCGGCGCCGATGAACAGGTTGGACGCCGGGCAATGCGCCACGTGCGTCCCGGTGTCGACCAGGCGACCCAGCTCGCGATCCGTGAGGTGAATGGCGTGCGCGAGGACGGTTCGGGCACCGAGCCCGGCGGCCCGGTCGTAGACGTCGACGTAGTCGATGGCGTCGGGGAACAGCCGGTGGACCTCGGCGATCTCGAACGTATCCTCGGACACGTGCGTTTGCCACCACGTCCCCGTGGAGCGAGCGAGGTCGGCCGATTCGCGGAGCATGTCGGCGCTGCACGACACGGCAAACCGCGGTGTGACGGCGTACCCCAGGCGGCCGTCGTCCGCGCCGTGCCAGCGCGCGATCAGGTCGCCGCTCTCGCGCAGCGAACGGGCGAGGATCGTCGAGGGCTCGATCGTCGGATCGTAGGTCTCGCGATCCATCATGACCTTGCCCAGGATCGCCCGGATCCCGTGGGCCTCCGCCGCCCGGAAGCAGGCCTCCATCGCCGCCTCATAAACGACGCCGTATCCCAGCACCGTTGTGGTCCCGGCCGCGGCAAACGCCCCGAAGATCCGCGGCGCGAGGGCTTCGGCCACCGCCGGATCGGACCACGATCGTTCGGTCGGGAAGGTCAGGCGATCGAGCCAGGTCAGGAGATCCAGCGCGAAGCCGAGACCCGCATTTGGGAGCTGCGGGAGGTGGGCGTGGGTGTCGATCATCCCCGGCAGGACGACCCAGGGGCGCAGGTCGATCGCGCTGGTGGCCTCGGTCGGCCGGTCGGCCGCCGTCCCGACGTAGCTGAGCCGGCCTGCCTCGTCGACCAGCAGGAGCCCGTCGGGCTCGTGATACGTGCCGCCGGCCGCGAGCGGGGTCAGGAGGCGCGCGCGTACGCCAAACGGGGGACGAACAGGCAGTCGGGACAACGTCACGAGGGCCGATGCTAGCACGCGCCTCGAGGGGCGCCAGTGAGCCCGCGTGCGCTGGTGTTACCGCCGCGCCGGCAACGCACGCATGCGCCGCCCGAGCGGTGCGGCTAGCGCTTCTTGCCGCGGACCTCGAAGAGATGGGCCGTCCACTCGCTCCCGCCGCGATCGAGCGTCGCCGAGCTACCGTGCCAGCCGCACGTGCAGGTGATCGTCTGGGCCTGGTGTTTGTATTCGTCGATCACGTGCTTGAAGGGCTCAACCGTCGTCGATGGCTTGACCGGGGGGCGACTGTTCACTGGGACTCCTGCACGGGGGAATAGCGGGCACGCAAGCCGCGAGCGGGGGCCTCCAATACTAGCGGATCTGGGGGGTTTCCGCCGGGCGGGAGGGACGGATGGACGGCCATGGCCCCCGTCGAGGGGTCATTCGCCTCGATTCTTGCGGGTCCGGCAAGATTCTCACGATCCGTTGCCGCGGGAGCAAGCAACCGCTGCGTACCCCTGTTCCGACCCCGTCAACCGGCCGATGCTTGTGGTGGGAGCAAGATTCCGTTCCCGCGGGCCCATCACGCGCGGGATCTCGCGGGGTCGGCAAGAAATGACCTCGCCCGGCCGCCACCCGCCGACCAGCTGGACTGTTGTTTGCCCCGGCAGCAAGGCCGATTGGATGGACGGCTTGGCGCGTGGCGCCCGCGATGGTCCGAGCCG
Organism: Chloroflexota bacterium; assembly: GCA_040882425.1. Classification (GTDB taxonomy): domain Bacteria; phylum Chloroflexota; class Limnocylindria; order Limnocylindrales; family CSP1-4; genus SPCO01. The sequence continues at coordinate 13,566 of JBBEBJ010000139.1, forward strand.
CGGGGCCGCGATTCGGGTCGGAGATGGTGCCCGACCGGAGTCGCGGTTCGGATCGGCAATTCCGCGAGGGTGCAGCGCGGGTCGTTACTCGGGTCCGAGGTGGTACCCGAGGCGGCGCGGCAGCCGGCTCACCTCCCGCAGGACACGGGATCCCCGCTCGCCGCGTTCCTCGGCAAGCTCGGTTCGCACGACGGCGTCCCGCACCACGCGTGCCCCGACATAACGGAAGGGCTCCGGCGGGAAGGCGCGCGGCAGGACTCCGACCAGCGGCAGGGCGAGGGCCGGGTCGCTGCCCCGTTCGAGGGCCAGGGCGGCCAGGATCCGGCCGCCCAGCATGGACGGAGCGACGCCGTTCCCGGAGTACCCGTGGCCATAGTGGATCGGGCGTCCCCGCATGCTGGCGAAGACCGGCAGATGGTCCGAGGTGATGTCGATCGGGCCGCCCCACGCATCCTCGATCCGGACATCGCGCAACGACGGGAAGAGCCGTCGCAGGCCGGCCGCAGCTCGCTGCGCGGAGACCAGGTCGTCAGTGAAGACCGACCCGATCCGTCCACCGAACCCGGCCCGGCCGCCGCCGCCGCCGAGCGCGATCCGCCCGTCCCGGGTCGTGCGAAGGTAGTGCAGCGTGAACCGGCCGTCGGCCACCCCCTCGCCCTCGTTCCAGCCAAGCTCGGCGAGCCGATCCGGGATCGGTTCGGTCAGGACGATGTAGCTCGACCAGGTCACCAGCCGGCGTCCGAACGACGGCCACGCCGCCGCCCAGGCGTTGAGCGCGACGACCGCGGCGCGGGCTGTCACCGAGCCCTCGCCGCGGGCGGATGTCGTCCGGACCCGGACCGGCCGACCAGCCCGCCCGGCCGGTGCTCGACGTCCCGCGGCCCCGAATCGCCCAAGGAGACCAGGCCGCTCGCCGTCGATCTCCATGGCCGTCGTCCCTTCGTGGATCGTCACGCCGCGTTCCAGCAGGACGCGGCGCAGGCCGCGGGCGAGCACGGCTGGCTGCACGGTGGCCGCGCCACGCATGAAGACGCCGCCGCGGAAGACGGGGGAGACGACGCGCGCGCGAACCTCGTCGGCGGACACCTCGACGAACTCGTCGCCGACTCCGAGGGCCCGGCAGGCCTCGATTGCCGCGCGCCCCAGGCCGTCCTGCGCCGGGGCGGCGCTGACCGAGAGCGAACCCGCCTTCGTGTACCAGGCGTCGACGCCGTTCGCCGAGCACCAGGCGCCGACGTCGTCGACCGCGGCATCGATCGCTCGGGCAATCGCCAAGGCCCCGTCCGGTCCGTGCCGCTCGGCGAGCGTCGGGAGCTCGTCCCACCAGCCGGTCACGAAGCCCCCGTTTCGTCCCGACGGTCCACCGCCGCAGATGTCCGCCTCTACGACGACGATCCGCGCGCCCGGCTCCAGCTCGGTCAGTCGCCAGGCCGTCCAGAGGCCGGTGTATCCGCCGCCGAGCACCACGACGTCCGCCGTGGTGCTCCCGGCAAGCGGCGGCGTGGCGGCCGCGAGGTCGCCGGACTCGGCCGCCAGCGCCTCTCTCAACCACCACGACCGACGCGCGCCGGACGGGCGGACGGCGCCGAGCATCGTCAGTACCCGGTGCGGAACAGGTCGTCGCGAATCAGGTCGTCCACCGTCACCGGGTTTGGAACCAGACCGAGCGTCGTCAGGTACTCGATCGACTGGGTCCATCCGTCGCGGTCGACGGCGCCGAGCCCGGCAGAGGCCTGGTATGACCCCGTCCACGTCTCGATCGTCGCCTCCAGGACGGCGAGTTGGGCCTCCCGCGCCGAGGCCAGCTCGGGAACGGCCGCAATCGCGGCATCGAGCCCGAGCTGCGGGTCGGCCGTGATCTCGTCCATCGCCCGCAGCGTCGTGGAGATGAACGCGGAGATCGCTTCGCTCCGTGCTTCGAGCGTGGCGACACCGGCGATCAGCCCCGGGCCGGGGAGCGGCGTGATGTCGTCGATCCGCAGGACCACCGTCGGCTCACCGGCGAGCTCGAGCTGCACCGGCTCGTTGTTGACGAAGCCCGTGGCGGCGTCCACGGCTCCCTGCTCGACGGCGGCACGCTGCGTGAAGTCGGGATACTCCACGATCTCGACGTCCTCGGGCGCCAGACCGGCCGAGCCGAGCAACGCCTGGAGCATGACCCAGCCCGATCCGTAGCGACCCGGCGTGCCGATCTTCCGGCCCTCGAGGTCGGCGGCCGAGGTGATCCCCGACGACGCCTTGGCAAACACGATGCCCGGGAATTGCCCGTAGATCGTCGCGAGGTAACGAACCGGGATGCCCTGGCTGACCGCGGGGATGACGCTCGTCCCGTCGCCGATGCCGACGTCGATCGCGCCCTGCCCGACGAGGGTGATGAGGTCGGGGTCGATCTTGTTCTGGAATTCGACCGCCAGGCCGGCCTCGGCGTACCAGCCCTCCTGCTGGGCGAGGTAGAACGGCGCGAACTGGACGCTCGGGATGAAGCCGAGGCCCACGATCAGCGCCTCCAGCTCACCCACGGGGCTCGACGTGGCCGACGGCGAGCCCGCGGCCGATGCCGAGGCAACCGCGGATGGTTGATCCGACGACCCGGACGGGGAGGTCGCGCCACCGCCGCAGGCGGCGAGCAGGAATGCCGCGATGAGACCGACGAGCGCGAAACGGGACCGCAGTGGTGACACGAGGACCTCCGGATGAGCGGGCTTCCTCACCGAACACCGACCAGGCGGCGCTCGATGGCAACGACAACGAGATAGAGCGCGATCCCGACGATGGCGATCGTCAGGAGCGCGGCGAACATCAACGGGGTATCGAACAGGGAACCCCGCGCCAGGTTGATCAGGACACCGAGTCCTCGATCGGCACCAGCCCACTCGCCGACGATGGCGCCCACGACGGCCAGTGTGACCCCGACGCGCATCCCGCCGAGGATATTCGGGAGCGCGGCCGGGATCTCCAGGGTCGTCAGGATCTGGCGACGTGTCGCGCGAAGGCTGCGCCCCAGCTCGAGCAGGCGGGCATCGACCGAGCGGATGCCGACCATGGTCGCGACGGCGACCGGGAAGAAGACGATGAGGGCGCAGATCACGACCTTGCCCAGCAACCCGGAACCGAACCACAGCGCGAACAGTGGCGCCAGGGCGAGGATCGGCGTCGCCTGCGCGGCCACGAGATAGGGCGACAGCAGGCGCTCCACCACGGCGCTGCGCGCCAGGGCGTACCCCGCGACGAGCGCAAGCCCGGCACCGACCGTGAACCCGAGGGCAACCTCCACCAGCGTCGTGAGCAGGTGCGGCGCGATCGTCCCGTCCGCCCAGGCCCCGACAAACCGGATGGCGACGGTCTCCGGTGGCGGCAGGATGAACGGCTGGAGCCCGGTTGCGAGGACGATCGTTTTCCAGGCCAGCAGGAAGACGACGAAGACCGCGCCGACCGAGAGCCACGCGCTCCGGTTCACGACGCGATCTCGGCCGATGATCGACCCGGCGCCCGGCTCGCGCTCGCGGTCGGGTCGAGCTCCGGCTCCGGCTCGATCGCGGCCTCCGGATCCCCGAGATGCGCCCGGATCTCACGCGCGGTCCGTGAGACGGTCGCCTGGTCGAGATCGGCGATGGTTCGCGGCCGCGGCAGGTCGACCGCGACGTCCGCGACGATGCGGCCGGGCCGAGGGGACATCACGACGACGCGGTCGGCGACAAGGATCGCCTCGGGGATGCTGTGGGTGACCATCACAATCGTCTTCGCGGACCGTTCCCATAACCGGAGCAGCTCGAGGTCGAACCGCTCGCGGGTCAGCGCGTCGAGGGCACTGAACGGCTCGTCGAGGAGCAGCACCTCCGGCTCCAGCGCCAGCGCCCGCGCGAGGGCCACGCGCTGCCGGGTACCGCCGGACAGCTCGGCCGGACGCGACGCCGCCACGCCCGGGTCCAGCCCGACCAGCCCGGTCAGCGCCGCCAGGCGCTCGGCACACCGCGCCGGCGGCCAGCCGGCGAGCTCCAGTGGGTAGGTGATATTCGCCGCGGCCGATCGCCACGGCAGGAGGCGGGGCTCCTGGAACACGAGCCCGATCCGCGGGTCCGGGCCGTCGATCGGGGCCCCGTCCAGCCGCGCATCGCCGGCGACCGGGGCAAGCAGGCCCGCGATCACCCGCAGGAGCGTCGACTTGCCGCAGCCGTTGGGGCCGATGAGCGCGACGATCCCGCCGCCCGGGATCTCGAGGTCGATCCCGTCGAGGACCGGGTGCGAGGCGCCGGTCCGGGTCGGAAAGGCGAAATCGAGCCCGACCAGCCCCACCGCCCCGGATGTCCCGGCGAGGGCGACGGGGGGCGCCAGCGTGGTCATGCCAGGTCCCGTTCGAGCGGGCGCAGGATCGGCGCGGTCGCCGGGTAGAGCGCCCGGTACGCTTCGAAGAGTCGGTCGTAGACCGGTGCGAGCTCCGGACGCGGTTCGAGGCGAGAGTCGATCCGGGTCATGGATGCAATCGCGGCGGGCAACGATCCGTGGATGCCCACCCCGACCGCGGCGAGGATCGCGGAGCCCAGGACCGCCGTCTCGAGCACGCCCGGCACGGCCACGCGAAAGCCGGTGACGTCCGCCTTGACCTGGTTCCAGAAGGTGCTGCGCGCGGGGCCGCCGCAGACGCGCATCTCGGTCACCCGCACACCGGCGGCCAGCATCGGCGCGGCGACGTGGCGAATCGCGAGGGCGGAGGCCTCCACGATCGCGCGGGCGACGTGGCCGCGACCGTGTCCGAGCGTCAACCCCGCGAGGACGCCTCGCGCCTCGGGATCCCAGATCGGCGAGCGCTCGCCCGCGAGATATGGCAGGAACACGAGGCCGTCGGCTCCCGGCGGCGTGGCCGCCGCTTCGTCCAGGAGCGCCGCGGTCGTGAGCGTGTCGCCGAGAATTCGGTCGCGATACCAGTCGAGCGCCCGACCGGTCGCCGCCATCGCGGCCCCGACGCTGAACATGCCGCCGAGCGGAGCCGGCGTGACGAACCCGCCGGCGATATCCACCCGCCGATCCCAGTAGACGCCAAAGCCGCCGGCCGCGCCGCCCGGGTCGTAGGCATCGCCGGGCTCCAGCAGCCCGGCCCCCAGGTAGCTCGCGAACGCATCGACCGTGCCGCCGACCACCGGGATGCCGGAGCGGAGCCCCAGGGCGTCGGCGGCAGCCGGGGTGAGGGCTCCGACCACGTCCCCGGTCCGCGTCGAAAGCGGCACACGCTCTGCTGGCACGCCGGCGGACGTGACCAGGGCGCGGTCGGGCACGAGCTGATCGGGTACGAGCGGACTCGCGGCCACGCCGCTCAGCCGGAGGGCCAGCCACTCCCAGGTCGCCAGGTACCAGCGGGTCTCCGCCGCGATCAGCGGCTCGTTCCGTTCCAGCCAGAGCGCCGCCGGCAGGCCGCCGAGCGCCCATCCTCGCACGCCGGTCGTCGTGCCGAGCTCCCACTCCTCGGCGCTGGCGCGCGAATCGAGGAATGTGATGGCGGGTCGGGTCGCCTCGCCACGCCCGTCGACCGCGACCAGGGTCGGCCCATGGCCATCGACGCCGATGGCCGCGATCTCCGTCGTATCCGTCAGGTGCAGCCCGCGGACGGCACCGATCACCGCCGACCACCAGGCGCCAGGATCCTGCTCGGCCCAGCCGTGGCCGCCCGGCGGGTCCTGCCCGTAACCGGCGCGCGCCAGCGCGATGAGCCGGCCGTCGGCGGTGACCAGCCCGGCCTTCACCTCGGTGGTGCCCAGGTCGAGGCCGAGCATCACGGGTTCGCGACGGTTCATCGGGGCCGCCCGCTATGGGGTGCGAGGGTGGCCTCGTCGAGCGCGACCACCGCCTCCGCGGTCGCGACATCGGTCACGAGCGTCTGCACGATCCCGGCCCGGAGCGCACCGAGGATCGGGCGGACCTTTCCCTCACCGGCGGCGACGCCGATCGCCACGGGCACCCGACCGAGACGGCGAGCGTCAAACGCGATCACCCGATCGCGCAACGCCGGACAGACGAACTGGCCGTCGAGATCGAACGGCGCCACGAGTACTTCGCCGACCGCATCGGCCGCCTCGAGCTGGCGCTCGATCGTCTCGCCCACGAGCGAAACGCTCCAGGCCGGCCCGCCGATCCCGAACAGGGCGACGTCGAGCCGTTCCCAGAAGTCCGCGATCGCCCGGATCCCGGCGTGGGCCACGAGCGCCGTCCGGGTCGCCGCGTCGTCGACGAGTCCCGGCGCCATCAGCCCGCGGACCTGGCCGCCGAGCGCCTCGCCGACCCGGCGGTACGGCTCGCGTTCCTGTCCCGTGGTCCAGAAACCGCCACACAGCGGGACGACGGTGATCGCGACCGGCGTCGCGCGCTCCTCGAGTGCGTCGGCCGTGGCCGACACGAACGCGCCGTCACCGATCCCAACCGTCGTTCCGGGTCGAACGACCGCTCGGAGCACCTCCGCCGCGAGCCGACCGACCATCCTCCGGGTGAGGTCCTCGGGACCGGCGATCGTCGGCGCAAGGTGGACGGCGTCGAGGCCGTAGCTTCGCCGGAGCGCATCCGCGGCCGGGCTATCCACGGCGGTCGAATCGACGATCCGGATCTCGACGATCCCCTCGGCCCGCGCCCGCTTGAGCAACCTCGAGACCTGCGGCCGGGTCACCCCGAGCTGCTCGGCGATCGCGTTCTGGGTCTCGCCGAGCTCGTAATACAGACGGCTGGCACGGACGAGCTGCTCGAAATCGCTCACCGGGCCACCTGGCACGGCAAGCGGGCTGGGCCGTGCACGTTTGTACTTATCAGATGTGCATTCACGACGCCCGCATCATCCGGCGCGCCGGCCA
>JBBEBJ010000140.1:0-5539 GCA_040882425.1 Chloroflexota bacterium
TTTGCGCCGCGACCTGCCGACCGGGGGCCGGGTGTCAACAACCTCCGTGGGAATCGCGCCTATGGCCGGGCAAGCGCCCGGCGTCCGGCGACCTCGCCACGGCGGTCCCTTTCGGGACCGCCTCGCCCTGTAGTCCCGGCAAGCGACGCGGCGACGGCCGTGCCATTGGGGACCCATTCGCGCCGCAATCCCGCCACTCCCTGAGTTCGAGCGGAGGGCGTCCCATCGGATTCGCCTTGTCGCCGCCTCCGGCAAGGCGCTACCATCGGGCATTCGCCGGGATGCGACGATCGCCGTGCTCAGCACCCGCGCGCAGCGCATAGAGGCACTTGAACATGCCGGACCTGGCGTCACAGGCAACTGATCTCGCCGACGAGACCGACGAAACGATCGTGAGCACGGACCTTGCGCCGGCGGACATGGAAGCCGCCGCAGTCGCCCCGGTCGACGCCGCGGCCGAGACTGCCGAACCCGCCCAAGCCACGACCGATGCCGGCGAACCCCGTAACGACGGGCTCCTGGGCGAGCTCGCCCGGGCGATGCACGCCGCCGCGACGTCGCAGTACGAACGAATGAACGCCGAGCTCGAGCATCGACGCACCGAGCAGGTTGAGGCGATCGCGGCGCGTACGGCCTCCGAGGCCGAGCACCTCAAGGCGAGCAGCGAGACGGACATGGGGGCGATCGACGCCTGGGCGAAGGCCGAGGCCGAGAAGATCAAGCGGGAGCGCCTCCGCCGGATCGACGCACGCCGGGAGCAGTTGGCATCCCAGCTCGACCGGCAGGAGACGATCAAGCAGCGTGAGGTCTTCGCGATCGAGGTCGCGATTGACGCGCACCGCACCGAGATCGATCAGTTCTTCGGACGGATGGAACGCGAGACCGATCCCACGGCCATCGCCCGGGTCGCCTCGTCGCTGCCCCCATTCCCGTCGCTCGCCGAGATCGCGGACGAGGCTCGTCGCGGCGCGGCTGGCGAGTTCGTCGGCCTCGACGCGGAGGCCGACGCGACCCCGGTGCAGGACGCGACCCCGGTGCAGGACGCGACCCCGGTGCAGGACGCGACCCCGGCACAGGACGCCATCATCACCTCGACCTCCGACCAAGCGGCATCCGACGACGACTCGGACGTCACCGAGACCAGGCTGAGGGCGGTGATGGATCCGGACGCGCCGCGTGCCGGAAGCCCCGTGGCCGCGCCGCCGTGGGAAGCCCCGTACGCGGTCGGTGTCGCGGCCGGTTCGGGCGAGGCGGGTACGGCGGAGGCGCCCGAGTCGGCGGAGCCGGAGGCCCATGGCCGAGTCGGTTCGACGCTCCTGCGAACCGTTCGCGCGATCCGGCCGATGGCGGCGTCGGACAAGGACGACGCGCCGCGCTGATCGGCCCCGGCCGGATCGATCACCCGAGGCCGGCGGGCCCTCCTGAACGACGCCGCCTGGCAGCGAGGTAGTACACCATCACGTCCCGGACGTCGGCCTCGCTGAGGTGTTCGTCGCCGCGCAACGCGTATTCCACGCCTGCAGCGGCGTTGGAGCTGATCGCCGTGCCAGCCCGGCGGTCCGGGAACTGGCGGTTACCCGGGTCGATGCTCCGGGCGAGCTTCATCGCCGTCTGCAGGGAGGGCACTCGGTCGCCACGGACCAGCCGGGAGATCGACGAATGATCCACGCCCGAGCGAAGGGCAAGCTGCCGCTGTGACATTTTCCTCGCCTTGAGCTGGCTTCGCAGCCATTCGTTGAAGCCCGCCGCGCTCCGTGCCGAGAATACGCGCTCCCGCGTTGTCGTTGGCAAACGGGTCGTCGCCATCGCGGTCTCACCCACCCCATGAGGACGCGCCTTTCCCCGGTTTTCCAATTCTAGGCGTCCGGTCAATCGGACGCGCGGACCACGCCCCGGGCGCGCACCGGGCGCGCCTCGTGCCTCGTGCCTCGCGCCTCGTGCCTCGCGCCGCGGACCGTTCGGGACCTTTGGGTGATACCGATCGCGAGCCCCGAAACGCACCGTTCGCGCGTATGCAGCTCCAGATGCCACCCAGCCGCCTCCAGCTCGTCATGGAGCGCTCGGACGAGGAGATCTTCGAACCGGGCGCCATCAGCGAGGTGCCGCTCATCCGGTTCGCCGCCTACGTCGCGAGCCAGCGCGTCTTTGGCTGGGTTCGCCTGGATGCCGACCGATTGACCGACCTCCTGAACGCCCACGACGAGCTCCATCTCTTCGAAGTCGGGCTCGAAAGCCTCCCCAATGGATGGCCCGGGACCGTCGACGAGGTCGTCATTCACCGACGCGATCTGATCGCGGTCCATGCCAGCGGTCCTCGGGGCAACACCGGTCGCCGACAGGCCACCCAAACCCACCCGATCGCCATCCAGTCCGGGTCATACCTGATTGGCGGGTATCTCCACGTACCGCCGGGGATGGACCCGATCGCGAGCACCCGATCGCGCCCGGCGATGATCCCGTTGACCGACGCCCTGATCGAATTCTGGGCGCACGGCCGGCGCGAGCACCAATCCATCGGCACGATCATCGTCAATCGCGACAGGGCCGACTGGATCCGGGTCGTCACCCACGACGACCTGATCGAGGGACTGCTGCGGCCCGAATGAGGACGTCGACACACGGTCACAACGAGGTCATGATTGAGGGCGGCAGGCCCAATCCGATGACCCAGGCAACCACGCGCCACCTCGACGAAGCCCAGCGGATCGCCCATATCGGGAGCTGGGAACGGGACATCGCCACGGGCGTCCTGTGGTGGTCCGACGAATCGGCGCGGATCATGGGCGTTGAACCCGGAACGTTCGGCGGGACCCTCGACGCCTTCCTTGCCTTCGTCCATCCCGACGACCGCCACATGGCGACTCCCACCCCGGCCGAGCTGGCCCACGGAAACCGGCGCGAATCCGAGTATCGAATCATCCGACCGGACGGCACGATCCGGGTCATCCACGAGATCGCCGAGGTCGTCCGGGATGTGGACGGCAACCCTGCTCGGCTGATGGGCACGACCCAGGACATCACCGAACGTGTTGCCGCCGAGCAGGACCGCGTGAAGCTCGCGTCAGCGGTCGAGCAGACCGCCGACTCGATCTGGATGCAGGACCTCGACAACATGGTCACCTACGTCAACCGCTCGTTCACCCGTATCTACGGCTACGAGCCGGCCGAGATCGTGGGACGGCATGCCGGTCTTATCGACAGCGGGCAGCACGAGCCAGCCTTCTTTGCCGATATCTGGGCGACCGCAGCCGCCGGCGGGACGTGGACCGGGGCGATCGTCAACCGCCGCAAGGACGGGGCCCTTTTCGAGGTCGACGCGGTCATCTCGGGGATCAAGGACGCGAACGGCCGGCTGATCGGCTACATGCAAACGGACCGTGACGTCACCCGTGAACGCGCGCTCGAGAGCGCCCTCGAACGAGACGCGCGCGAGCGCGAATCGATGGAAGCGGCGCTTGCCCGGATCGACTCCTCGTCCCCGCCAGAAGCCATCGCTGCCGCGGCCTGTGCCGAGATCGTCAGGTCCGCCGATGCTGAATCCGCGTTCGTGGTCATCCTCGAACCAAGTGACGGCTGGATCCTCGCCCACGTTGGGGCGCGCTCGGGGCTCCTTCCTCCGGGCACCACGATCCCCAAGACGCGCCTGGATTACCTGCGTCAACGCGCCGCCGGCGGTCCCTGGATCGAGGCGTGGCACGTCCGTCCCGCGGAGTACGCGGACCTCGACGGCGGCGAGGCCCCACGGATGGACAGCCGAGCCTATGCACCGTTCAAGGGTCCCGGCGACACGATGGGCGTGATCGGGCTGGTCGACTTCGATCCCCTGTCGGCGGAACGACTTGTCGAGCGGCTTCCTGCCCTCGTCACGTTCGGATCGATCGTCGGGACGTTGATCCGGCCGGGTCTGGGTGCCAGGCGTCTGGAGGCCGCCGACCGGACCGCCCTGCAGAAGGTCATCGACGCGGCCGCGTTCACGCCGTTCTTCCAGCCGATCGTGGACCTGTGGGATGGCTCGGTCGTGGGTCACGAGGCCCTGACCCGCTTCACCGACGGCCGGCCACCGAACATCGTCTTCGACGTTGCCGCGCGGGCGGGCCTCGGGATCGACCTGGAGACCGCCTGCCTTCACGCGTCGATCGAGGCGAGCCGGCACCTCCCGCCAAACGGCTATCTCAGCCTCAACGCGTCGCCGGCGCTCGTCCTGTCCGGAGCGCTCGGTCCGATCCTCACCGGCGTCGCCCGGCCGGTCGTCCTCGAGATCACCGAACACGTGGAGATCGACGACTACGCCGGCCTGCGGCGCGAGCTCAAGCGGCTCGGATCGTCTGTCCGGCTGGCCGTCGACGATGCCGGTGCCGGGTACGCCAGCTTCCGCCACATCCTGGAGCTCGCCCCGGATTTCGTGAAGATCGACCTCGACCTCGTCCGGGGCGTGGACGCGGAACCCGCCCGACAGGCGCTGATCGCCGGGATGGGCTACTTCGCGGTCAAGCGCGAGCTCCGGCTCGTGGCCGAGGGGATCGAGACCCGCAAGGAGCTCGATGCGCTCCAGGCCCTCGCGGTCCCGTACGGCCAGGGCTACCTGCTCGGCCGGCCGCGCGACGGCACAGCACCCGGGTCATGGCCCACCAAGGTAGACCTGCCGGCGTTTCCACACTCGTGACCATGGGCGTTGATCCCGTGGTTTCGGGCGCCTACACTCCCGGCGCCGGGGATCGGGCTCGCATCCGCTCCTGACGCCACCAGAGGGGAGAACCACGATGGCCAAGGGCTGGAAGTGCCCGCATTGTTCGACCCAGAACCCCGAGACCACGCTCACCTGCACCGGCTGCAGGCGGATCCAGGGGAGCGTCGTGGTTCCCGGGGCCACCCCGGTGACGCCGGCGTCAAGCCAACCGTCCGAGGGGTGGAACGCAGCCGCGTCCGGGTGGTCGCCGGGCCCCGGAAGTGCTCCCGGAAACTCGCTTGATAACACGTTGGGTGCCGGTGCCTCGACAAACGCGGCGGGTGACGGGGGCGAGCCCACATCCTCGTGGGCCGTCAACCTCGACGCCGTCCCGCCGGCTTCGACACCGCTCTGGCGGAAGATCCCGATCGGCTGGCTGATCGTGGGTGTGCTCGTGTTCGCCGGTGCGATCGGCGGGCTGCTCTTCAGCGCGAGTCGTTCGTCGACCGGCGAGATCACCCGGTCCGGCGACCTGACGGCGAACGACTTGCGGGTTGGTGACTGCTTCGACCTCAAGGACCCGGAGGCCGAGGAGGTCAGCGACGTGACCGCGCACCCGTGCACCGAGGCACACGAGTACGAGGTCTTCTACGTCGGCTCGATGGCGGCGGGGGCGTATCCGGGCGAGGACGCGCTGACCACGTTCGTCGTTGACAACTGCGGTCCGGCCTACGACGCCTACATCGGCAAGGGCTACGCCGACTCCCGGCTGGACTTCTCCTGGCTGTACCCGAGCGATGACAGCTGGGGCGAGGGTGATCGGTCCGTCCAGTGTGCGGTCTACGATCCCGACAACGCTCGCCTGACGGTGTC